>NZ_JBEYXH010000013.1:0-170409 GCF_040644755.1 Streptomyces sp. NPDC046887 | reverse complement strand
CATCACCGCAACGAACGCACGGAACGCACACATCTTCCGCACACGTCCCCAACGCACTCGGGAGTCTCGTCATGCGTATCAAGCCCGCTCTGGCCGTCGCCTCCGCCACCGGCGCCCTGCTCCTGGCCGGCGCCCTGCCCGCCTCCGCCGCCGGCACCGCCGCCAGCACCACCTCCCACCCGTACACCTGCTCCAACTCCGGCAGCGGCTCGCTGCACGTCGTCAACTGCATCGGCACCGTCACCGGCATCGGCAACGTCGTCAAGAACGTGGACCTGGACGTCAAGGACATCAACGTGCTGTCCAACAACGAGCTGGACATCCTGGAGACGTCCCTGGAGGACGTGGCCGACGTCAAGGCCGGCACCGCCGTCGTCCTGCAGAAGGTCGACCTCGCCGTCGCCACCGTCGACACCTACGTCAACAAGCTGTCGATCCCCATCGACATCAGCAAGGTCCTCGTCGACATCCTCTGAACCCTGGGTGACCCACCCCGCGACGCCCGACCGGGAACCGCTCCCCGGCCGGGCGTCGCCGCGTGGAGGGGGTCAGTCCGGGGCGGGGGCCGCCCGGGCGGTGAGCAGCAGGGCGTGCGGGGTGGCCAGGTAGCCGGCGAGGGCGGTGCGGTCGGCGTCGGGTCCGGCGGTGGGGCGCTGCCAGGTGATGCCGGTGAAGCCGGCGGTGCGGAGGGCGTGTTCGTGGGTGGCGGCGCTCCAGTAGCGGGCGGTGACGTCGAAGTGCCGGCCGGCCATCCAGGTGCGCAGGGCGATGGTGTCGCCGTCGTGGGGGTCCGGGACGGGGGTGCGGGCGGGGTCGTGGGGGCGGTGAGCGGTGAGGTCGAAGCCGTACGGGCGGTAGTAGCCGGGTGTGGTCGCGTAGTCGGGGTTGAGGGTGGCGGCGACGAGGGTGCCGCCGCGTCGGGAGAGCGCGGTGCGGGCGGTGCGGCACATGGCGGTGAGGGCGTCGGGGGTGTCGGCGTAGGGCAGGACGTAGACGGCGAGCACGGTGTCGAAGTCGCGGCCTGGGGGTTCGGTGGCGCCGGCGTCCGCCACCTCGTAGGTGATGCCGAGGGGGCGCTCGGCCTCCTGCCGCCTGGCCCAGGCGATCATGCCCGGCGAGGCGTCGGTGCCGGTGACCTGGGCGCCGGCCCGTGCCAGCAGCCGGCTGTGCAGCCCGGGCCCGCAGCCGAGGTCCAGCACCCGACGGCCGGTCAGGTCGCCGAGCGCGGTGAGGAGCGAGGGGATCTCGATGTCCCGGCGGAAGGGGAGTTCGTCGGCGCTGCCGGCGTAGGCCTCGGCCAGGTCGTCGAAGGAGTCGGGGCCGTCGTTCACGCGCGGGGCTCCTCGCTCCAGGAGACGGGCAGGGCCACCGGGCGGACGAACATGATGTCGTTGCGCCAGGGGACGTCCTGCTCGGCCACGGCCAGCCGCAGGGACGGGTGGCGCTCGAAGAGCAGCCGCAGGGCGGTGGCGAGGTAGAGGCGGGCCAGCTGGGCGCCCAGGCAGTAGTGCGGTCCGGCCCCGAAGGTGGCGGCGGCGTCCTCCCGGCGGCGGACGTTGAACTTCTCCGGGTTGTTCACATGCCTCGGGTCCCAGGTGGCGGCCTGCATGGAGGCGACCACCGCGTCCCCGGCGGCGATCCTCACGCCGTGCAGCTCGACGTCCTCCCGGGCGACGACCGGGAAGCCCAGCACCCCGTTGTGGAAGTACCGCAGCACCTCCTCGGCGGCCTGGGGCCACAGGCCGGGGTCGTCCAGCACGGCGCGCAGTTGGGAGGGGTTGAGGACCAGGATCATGGCGCCGGTGGTGGTGGGCGCGATGATGGCGTCGGAGCCGGTGAAGAACAGCACGTACGCGGTGCCGAACATCTCCTGCTCGCTGATGGTGCCCTCGTCGGCGGCGCGCAGCAGGGCCCCCATGGGGTCGTCGCGGGGCGGCAGTCGGCGCCGGGCGGCGATCACCCGGGCGGTGAAGGCCTTGATCTCCTCGGTCTCGGCGGAGGTCTCCTCGGGCCCCGCGGTGATGCTGGAGGCGGAGGGGAAGACCCGCCCGTGCTCCTCGTACAACTCCTCCGGTACGCCGAGGACTTCGCGCATCACCCGCATCTGGAGCGGGGCGGTGTAGGCCGCCACCAGATCGCAGGGGTTGAGGCCGTCGTCCATGGCGTCCAGCAGCGCGGTGGCGTGCCGGGCCACCAGCTCCTCGTAGCGCCGGACGGCCCGGCGGGTGAAGAAACCGGACACCACCGACTTGACCCGGGTGTGGTCCGGCGGGTCCAGACTGAACAGCCCCCGGCTGACCGTGGTGATGTCCTGCCCCGCGATCCGGGGGACGGCCGGGTCGTCCAGATCGCGGCTGAACCGCGGGTCGGCGAAGACCCGCGCGATGTCGTCCCTGCGGGTCAGCATCCACATCCGCGCCCCGCTGGGCATGGCCACCGGGCAGACCGGCTTGTTGCGCTGCGCCCAGCGGATGAGCGGCGGCAGCCGGCCGTTGTCGCCCAGGGGGAAGGGGTAGCGCAGGGGCAGCGCGGGGTCGGGGGTCGGGGGCGCGGTCATCGGTCGGCTCCGATCGGTTCCACGATGGCGTATCCCTGGCCGGGGCCCGGGCGCAGGGCGTGGCTGGTGCCGGTGAGGAAGGGGCGCAGCAGCTCCATCTCCCGGTGGTAGAGGAAGAGCGAGGTGGGTGCCTGGAAGATGGCCGGGGAGTCCAGGGTCAGCGGGAGTTCGGCCAGCGGGTAGCCGACCGCGGTGTCCAGGGCCTCGGGGCCCGGGC
Source organism: Streptomyces sp. NPDC046887 (assembly GCF_040644755.1). Classification (NCBI taxonomy): domain Bacteria; kingdom Bacillati; phylum Actinomycetota; class Actinomycetes; order Kitasatosporales; family Streptomycetaceae; genus Streptomyces; species Streptomyces sp. NPDC046887. Next base: position 167,635 of record NZ_JBEYXH010000013.1, on the reverse strand, counting down.
GCGCGCAGCCGACGTGGACCAGGGTGGCCCGGGCCGTCTCCCGGCAGGCACCGCGTACCTGGGGGTCGTGCCGGTAGGCGTCGTGGACCTGCGCCAGCCGTGCCGCGTAGCCCGTGTTGGTCAGCAGCCGGGTCCAGCTGTGCACATGGGCCGCCGGGTCGCGGACCCCGGCCTGTGCCAGGGCGCGTTCGGCCGGGTTGCGCAGCTGGTTGACGGACCGTTTCGCCCGCCGGACCGCCGAGGCCGGCGGGCGCCCGGCGGCCACCAGGGTGTGGGCGGCCTCGTAGCCGGGGATCATGACGTCCACCCGCGGGAAGCGGGAGCAGGCCCAGCCGACCAGATCCTCGATGTAGGCGGTCTTGTAGCGGCCGTTCCAGGGGCTGATGCCCAGGAGCGCGTGGTCGGGTCGGTCGTTGAAGAAGCGCCCGCCGTTCTCGACGGGGCGCAGGCGGAAGCCGCGCATGACGAACTCCTCGTCCGTCCGGGGTGGGGTGGTGGGTGCCCGGCGGGGCCGGGCTCGACGGACGGGCCGGAAGACGGCCTCATTGTCCGTGCACCGTCACGCATACCCGGTGGTCGGTCGCTCACCGGGAGTGCGTCCGAGACATAGGGGTGAGGGGGCGCACGCGCGGATGCGCCGGTGGTAGAGCGGGACGGCGGTGGTACATCCCGGGATCCGGCCTCGGTCCGGCTCGGTCCGGTTCGGTCCGCGGGGTGCGGTTCGGTCCGGTTCGGTCCGGTTCGGTCCGCGGGGTGCGGTGGGATGATGAAGAGGCGGGTGGGGCGGGTCCGGGGGTCTGAGGAGTCGCCATGGCGGAGACAGGGGTCCACCGGGAAGACGCCGCGGACGAGCGGCCGAGGCACGGGCGGGACGAGAGCGCCGAGGAGCGGGCGGATCGCCGGTGGGTGGATCTGCTGCAGGAGCTGCGGGTGGCGCAGACGGGCATGCAGATCCTGTTCGGTGTGCTGCTGATCGTGGTCTTCCAGCCGGCCTTCGCCACTCTGGGCGCAGCCGACCGCGCGCTCTACGTCACCGCGGTCACCCTGGGCGCGGCCACCGTGGCCGCGCTGATCGCCCCGGTGGCCCTGCACCGGATGGTGGCCGGCCGGCACATCAAGCCGGAGACGGTGGTGCTCGCGGCGGCCATCGCCAAGGCATCCATGGGCATGCTGGCCGCCACCATGGCCGCCGCCCTGCTGCTGCTGTTGCGCGTGGCGGTGGACGACACCATCGCCGCGGTACTGACGGGCGTCTTCGCGCTCTGGCTGCTGGTGCTGTGGCTGCTGCTGCCGATGTGGGCCAGGCGCCACTACTCCAGCCGCCGGTGAGCCGGGGGAGGATGGGGGCCATGGCCGGGATCGGGGGCGCCGCTCCCGGTCGCGTCCGAAAGGGAGTGGTGGAGCAGTGGAGCAGCAGTGGCTGTCGCGGCGCGCGCGGGAGGCCGAAGGGGCCGCGGAGGGGAACTTCGACCTCACCCAATGCGTACGCGAGCCGATCCATCTGCTCGGCGGGGTGCAGTCCCACGGTTCGCTGGTGGCGGTCGATCCGGACACCGGCACGGTCGAGGTCGCCGCGCGCAACACCGGAACCCTGCTGGGCGTGGAGGCGGTGGACCTGGTCGGCGGGCCGGTGACGCGCCTGCTGCCGGCCGCGGTCTTCGCGGAGGCGCTGGAGGCGGCCGGCGACGAGGGCGGGGTGCCGGCCGCGCTCGCCCTGCCGGACGAGGCGGCGGCCCTGGGCGGGCGGTTCGATGTGTCCGCCCACCGCCGGGACGGGCTGCTGATCCTGGAGTTCGAGCCGCGTGGCGCCGACGGCGCCGGGGCGCGCGGGTTCTACCAGGGGGTGCGCCGGGCACTGGCCCGGCTGCGGTCGGCGGCGAGCGTGGCGGACTGCTGCCGGGTGGCGGTACGCGAGGTGCGGGCGCTGACCGGGTTCGACCGGGTGGTCGCCTACCGCTTCGACGGCGAGGACGGCCCGGGCGAGGTGGTCGCCGAGGACGTGCGGGAGGGCTGGGAGCCGTGGCTGGGGCTGTGGTTCCCGGCGACCGACATCCCGCCGCAGGCCCGGCGGCTGTACCGGGAGAACTGGATCCGGGTGATCGGGGATGTGGACGACGCCGCCGTCGGCCTGCACCCTCCCGTACGGGAGGCCACCGGCGCTCCGCTGGATCTGTCGCAGGCCGCCCTGCGCACCGTCTCCGGGTTCCATCTGGAGTATCTGCGCAACATCGGGGTGCGCTCCTCCATGTCGGTGTCGGTGATGCGCGAGGGGCGGCTGTGGGGGCTGATCGCCTGCCACGGGGCCGAGCCCGCGCGGATCACCCCGGAGGTGCGCTCGGCGTGCGAGATGTTCGGCGCCGCGTTCTCGCTGCAGCTGTCCGCGATCGAGGAGCGTGAGCGCGCGGATGCCCTGGTGGAGTCCACCGCACGGTCCGCGGCGGTGGCCGAGCTGCTGGAGCGGGGGCGGCTGGCGGACGGCTTCGGCGGGGGCGGCGGTCCGCTGCTGGAGCTGCTGGACGCGGACGGGGTGGTGCTCCGGCGGGCCGACCGCACCCTGGGCGCGGGCGAGCCCTTCGCCCCCGGGCTGCTGCGGGCGCTGGAGGCGCGGGCGCGCACCCTGACACCGGGCGGGCTGTGGTGCACCGACCGGCTGGCGGAGGAGGAGGGGCCGGAGGGCGGCGCGGAGGCGGCGGGCGGAGGACCGGCCGGGGTGCTGATGGTGCCGCTGTCCGCCGCGGGCGAGTATCTGGCCTGGCGCCGCGGGGAGCGGCCGATGCCGCGGCAGTGGGCGGCCGACCCCGCGGCCCCGGTACGGGTCGGGCCGCGCGGCGAGCGGCTGACCCCGCGCGGCTCGGGAGCCGTGTTCCGGGCCACCGTGCGCGGCCGCAGCCTGCCCTGGACCGTCCGCGACCAGGTGGTGGCCAAGGAGCTGTGGCGGCTGCTGACCGGCCTGGTGCTGCGGCACGCCGAGGTGCTGGACGCGATCAACGACGAGCTGCGGATGCGCAACACCGACCTGGACTCCTTCGCGCACGCCGCCGCCCATGACCTCAAGGAGCCGCTGCGCGGCATCTCCAACGCGGCCACCTTCGCCTTGGAGGACGCCGGGGACGGGCTCGACGAGGTCACGCTGCGGCGGCTGCGGACCATGCGGCGGCTCGCCGGACGCATGGACGAGCTGCTCAACTCGCTGCTGCACTACGCCCGGCTCGGCCGCGCCGGGCTGCGGGTGCGCGAGCTGGAGCTCGGCGCCGCCCTGGACCGGGCCCTGGAGGTGGCCGGGCCCCGGCTGGCCGAGCAGCGGGTGGAGGTGGTCCGCGGAACCCTGCCGCGGGTATGGGCGGACGCCGACCGGCTGGACGAGATCCTGGTCAACCTGCTGGTCAACGCGGCCAAGTACGCCCGGCCGGACGGGGAGCGCCGGGTGGAGGTCACTGTGGAGCGCCGCCCGGTCCCGCCCGTCGGCGAGGCCTCGGGGACGCCCGCCGGCCCGGAGCGGGTCGTGGTCGTCCGGGACAACGGCATCGGCATCCCGGCGGAGCGGCACAAGGACGTCTTCGACCTGTTCCGCCGCCTGCACGGGCCGGCCGAGCACGGCGGCGGGACCGGGGTGGGACTGGCCCTGGTCAAACGGATCGTCGAACGGCACGGCGGCCGGATCTGGCTGGACGCCGTGCCCGGCGGGGGTACGGCGTTCTACTTCACGCTCGGGGCGTCCGAGCCGGACCCGGCCTGACGCCAGTAGTCGACGGCGCCCTTCAGCACCGTCTGGAAGAGCGTGAAGTTGACCGGCTTGTAGACATAGCTGTCCGCCCCCGCCGCGTAGCAGGCGTCGACCTCGGCCGGAGCGGTGGAGGAGGTGAAGACCACCACCGTCACCCCGCTCAGCTCCGGCCGGGCGCGGATCTGCTCCAGCACCGTGTGCCCGCCGATGCCGGGCATGTTGAGGTCCAGCAGGATCAGTCCCGGAAGGTCCTCGCGGGCGAGCAGCTCGTCCGCCAGGCCCTCTCCGCGGTCGGTGAACTCCAGCGCCAGGTCGAGGTGGCTGCGGCGCAGCGCCCGATCGATCGCCTCGGCGTCCTCCGGGCTGTCCTCCACGACCAGGATCCGGTCGGCGGCCGGGCGCCGGGCGCTCCTGCTCTCCGCCGGGCCCGTCCACCCTCCCGTGTCCGGCGTCCCCGGCGTCCCTGTCATCCCCGTCGTCTCCGGCGTCCGGCTCATGGTGCGTCCTCCACGCGTTCTCCCGTCACCCGGGCGACCAGCACCGCGGTGTCGTCGTCGCCCAGGGCGCGGAAGGCGGCCGCGCGGGCGATCAGCCCGGCGGCGCCGCTCCCGTCGCGACAGCACTCCCGTACCGCCTCGGGCAGGATGTCCTCGAACATCGTCCCGTCCGCCGAGCGGGCCTCCGAGAGCCCGTCGGTGAACATCACCAGCGCGTCGCCCGGCCCCAGCAGGGCCGTCCCCGGCTCGTACAGGGCGTCCGGCACGACCCCCAGCAGCAGTCCGGACGCCCCGAGCTCGTCCACCCGCCCGTCCGCGCGGCGGATCAGCGGACGCGGATGCCCGGCCGAGGCCGCCTCGACGGTGTGCCCGTCGCCGTCCGGGGTGAGCACGGCCACGAACGCGGTGACGAACCGCGCGGTCCGCTGGTCGGTCAGCACGGTGTTGAGGCGGCGCAGCGCCTCGCCCGGCGGCACCTTGTCCTCCAGCAGTACGCGCAGGGTGTGCCGGGCCAGACCGGCCAGCGCCGCGGCCTCGGCCCCGCGGCCGCACACGTCCCCGACGAACAGGGCCAGCCCGCCGTCCCGGCGCACCACCGCGTCGTAGAAGTCGCCGCCCACCTCCAGCGAGTCGTCGGCCACCTCGTAGGCCGCGCTCAGCTCGGCGCCGGGCCACTCGGGCAGCGTGCCCGGCAGCAGATGCCGCTGGAGCTGCTCGGCGTTGCTGCGGCGCTGCTCGTAGGCGGTCGTGGTGTCGATGGCCAGCGCCGCCCGGCGGGCCAGGTCGTCCAGCACCCGCAGGTCGACGATCTCCCGCTCCGGGCGGTGGTAGACGAAGGTCAGCGTGCCCAGCAGCTTCCCGCGGGCACGCAGCGGGCTGATGCTCACGACCCGTACCGCCCGGCCCGGGCCCTCGCTGCCCGGCCCGAACGCGGACGCCCCCAGGGACTCGCCGGCGATCAGGGTGCCGTGCGGCCGGCCCGCCGCATCCCGCAGCACCCCGTCCAGCCAGGGGTCGTCCGCGGCCACCGCGCGCAGCCAGGGCTGCATGGATCCCGCCACATGCACGGTGGCCACCGGGGACAGTCGGCCGCCCGGCCGGCACAGATGCACCACGCAGGCCTCCGCCACCGCCGGGACGGCGAGCCGGGCGATGCGCTCCAGGGTCTCCCGCTCGTCCAGGCTGGCGTCCATCTGCAGCGACGCCTCGGCCAGGAAGGCCTCCTCCACCCGGCGGCGTTCCGCGGCCCGGTGCTCCAGAACCCGCCGGTTGCCGGCCACCAGGACCTCGCTCAGCTGGAGCAGCCGGGTCGGCAGGGACGGACCGGCGTCCTGGCGCCGCCTCAGCCCCAGGGAGAAGGCCGCCCAGTCGTCGCCCCCGAGCGAGAAGCGGGCCTCCAGGGCCCAGCCCGCACCGGCCTCGGCCAGCAGGGCCGCCTCGGGGGCGAACCCCTCGCCGTCCACCGCGAGGTCGTGCTCGTACAGCCGCACCGGCGCGCGGCCCCCGGCGCCCTCCCCGTCCTCGGCGGGCGGCCGGGCGGGCACGGTCCGCACCGTGCCGGGGCGGGGGGTCGTGGTGGCCGCCGACTCGCCGCCGTCCGCCGTCAGCCGCCGGACGTACCGCAGGTCGCGGCCGTCCCACCGGCTTCCGGAGACGGCGACCACGGACTGCTCGGCGAGCATCAGGGCGTACACATGCCGGGCCATGTCCGTGATGTCCTCGGCGTCCTGCGCGGCCAGCCACATCCGGTGCAGCCCGGCGGACCAGCTCTCCGGTCCCGTGCCGGTCGCGCCCTCGACTCGCCTCACCGTCTCCTCGATCGTGTCGGCTGCACTGGCCGGACCCTCCGCCGCGCCGCCCCGTGGCCGGATGGCAGAGGCCCGAGCGGACAGCACCTACCAGCGTACGCCGCCGCCGCACCCGCGCGGATGGAGAGGTGTGGCCCCGCATACCCCGCTCATCCGGCACACGCTTACGGCGACGGGGGAGCCGTGCCGTCCGCATGGCGGCCGCCGGGGATCGAGCCCCGGACGTCCGGCACACGGTTTCCGGCCCCCACCGGTCAGCCGGGCTCGGTGCCGTCCGGGGTGAGGACAGGCGCCCGGTCGAGGTAGGGGAGCCGGGGCTCCGGGATGGGCCGGACCTCGGTGGCGTCCAGGGCGAGCGCCGCGCCGGGTGTGCCGAGGGTTCCCTCCGGGTGCCAGGTGCCGCTCACCCTCACCCATGAGTCGGCCGGAGGCGCCGGCATCCCGTGCACGGTGACGGTGAGGGACTGGGAGTCCGCCGCGCAGCAGGCCACCAGGAGCCGGGACAGGTCCCAGGCCCCGTCCGTGCGCGGAGTGACGAACCCCTGCATCACCACGGTCCGTCCGGCCAGGCTCTTCTTCTCGTCCTGCTGGACCCGGGCGATGAACTCGGCGAGCGCCAGGGGCGCCGCGCCCGGAGGCAGTGCCTCGAAGCGCTCGACCTCCGCCACGATCGAGGCGCTGTCCCGGGAAGCGGTGTACGAGCCGAGCGCCGGAGGGGCGAACAGCAGCAGGGTGAGTGCCGGCAGTGCCAGCAGCCAGGCGATCCGCGGTCCCTGTGCGTGGCCGTGGTGGTGACCGCAGCCGTCCTCCGCGGCAGGCCGGGGCGCTTCGCCGTCCTCAGGACCGCCGTGCCCCGGCCGGCCGTCCTCCGGGTGTGCGGGCCGCGGGCGCCGGGCGGCGGCGACGGCGTGCAGCGCGCTGAGGATTCCGGTGGCCAGCAGGACGAAGCCGGTGGCGACGAGCCACGGTTGCAGACCGGGCTTGACGTAGCGCAGGCAGATGTCGCTGAGGAGCGAGACGCGCAGGAGGGCGGCCGCGATCGCCAGCAGCAGAGCGGACTGGAGTGGTGCCTTCACAGCAGCCACCATCCCACCAGAGCACTGGCGGTCACCGCGACCACGGTCGTGGCCAGCGAGAACCGCAGGGCGAAGGCGCGTCCGAAGGTGCCCGCCTGAAGGGCGATCAACTTGAGGTCGACCATCGGTCCGACCACCATGAACGCCAGCCTCGCCGTGGGCGAGAAGCCCGTGAGGGACGCCGCCACGAACGCGTCGGCCTCGGAGCAGACGGCCAGCACGATCGCCAGCAGGGCGAGGAACAGCACCGAGCCCCAGGGGGAACCGGAGAAGGTCTCCAGGACGGACCGGGGTACCAGCACATTGAACGTGGCGGCCGCCATCGCCCCGACCACGAGGAAGCCCCCGGCGTGCAGGAAGTCGTGCTGGAAGGCGAGCCGGAACTCCGTCCACCGGCTGTCGCCGTGCCGGTGCCCCTGATGCCGTGCGGGAATGCGCAGCCACTCGCTCCGGCCCAGGCGCAGCCAGAGCCAGCCCATGGCCGTGGAGACGGCGAGCGAGGCGATGAGACGGGCGGCCACCATCCGGGGCTCGCCGGGGAAGGCGACCGCGGTCGAGACCAGCACGATCGGATTGACGGCCGGAGCGGAGAGCAGGAAGGCGAACGCCGCGGCCGGCGGCACCCCGCGTCCGATGAGGCTCTTGGCCACCGGTACGGAGGCGCACTCGCACCCCGGCAGGACGACGCCGGCAGCGCTGGCCACCGGCACCGCCAGGGCCGGGCGGCGGGGCAGCGCCCTGGTGAAGGCCCCGGCCGGGACGAAGGCGTTCACCGCACCCGAGACCAGTGTCCCGAGGACCAGGAAGGGAAGCGCCTGCACGGTGACGGCGACACAGACGGTCTGCCAGGCGAGAAAACCCGGTCCGGCCAGCCACTCACCGGCGCCCCCCGCCCAGAGGATCGCGCCGACGATCACCAGGGAGATCACTCCGCCCGCCGCGGCGGACCGGAAGGAGGAACCTCCGGCGCCTACGGCACCCGGTGGGCCATGGACCTCGTGCGGCGGCCCGCCGATCACTCCGTTGGATCTGTCCACAGATGACTCCGGTCGTTCAAGGGACTCCGGTTGTCCACGTTGTTCAAGAGACGCACGGAGGCCGGAGGCCCGTGCGCGGCCGGGGCCGGGGGCCGCTCACCGGGCATCCGGCACGGGAGGCGGTGCCGATCGCGCCGATCGCCGGTACGCCCGGTGCGGACGGTATCGCACGCCGGGCGTACCGGGGCGTGCCACTCGGCGGGTTGCCGTGTTGTTGCCCACGCCTCACCCGTGCGTGCTGTTCAAGGGGAGTCCTCCCCGGCCAAGCTGTGCGGCACGCCCGGAAACATCGCGGGCGCGTTTCTGATCGAGTCGGGACCACCGCCGTTGACGGCCAGAGCAGCGAACGGAGAACACTCGTGATTGTCGGAGTCCTCAAGGAGGCGCGGGCGGGGGAGAGCCGGGTGTCGTCCACACCGGCCACCGTCGAGCGGATCCGCGCACTGGGGTACGGGGTGGTCGTCGACCCGGGCGCGGGCGCCGCGGCCGGCTTCCCCGACAGCGCCTACCAGGCCGCCGGTGCCACCGTCGGCGACGCGGCCGCGGCGGACGTGGTGCTGGGCGTCAACGCCCCCACCCCGGCGCAGCTCGACCTGGTCCGGCCGGAGGCGACGGTGATCGCCCTGTTCGCGCCGGCCTTCGACCCGGCGATGGTCGAGGAGCTGGGCGGCCGTCCCTTCACCGCGCTGTCGATGGACGCCGTGCCGCGCATCAGCCGGGCGCAGTCCATGGACGTGCTGTCCTCCATGGCGAACATCGCCGGCTACCGGGCGGTGATCGAGGCGGCGCACGAGTTCGGCCGGTTCTTCACCGGCCAGGTGACCGCGGCCGGCAAGGTGCCGCCGGCCAAGGTGCTGGTCGCGGGCGCCGGGGTGGCCGGACTGGCGGCCATCGGCGCCTCCGGCTCGCTCGGCGCGGTGGTACGCGCCACCGACCCCCGGCCCGAGGTGGCCGACCAGGTCCGCTCGCTGGGCGGCGAGTACCTGCCGATCGAGTCCCCCGAGGTGGAGGTCTCCGCGACCGGCTACGCCAAGGAGATGGGCGACGGCTACCGGGCGCGCGAGGCCGAACTGTACGCCGCCCAGTGCCGCGAGGCCGACATCGTCATCACCACCGCGCTGATCCCCGGCCGCCCCGCGCCCCGGCTGATCACCGCTGAGATGGTGGCGGCCATGCGGCCGGGTTCGGTGATCGTCGACATGGCGGCCGCCAACGGCGGCAACGTCGAGGGCACGGTGAAGGGCGGGAAGACCGTCACGGCCAACGGTGTGACGATCATCGGCTACACCGACCTCGCGGGCCGACTGCCCGCGCAGGCCTCGCAGTTGTACGGCACCAACCTGGTGAACCTGCTGAAGCTGATGACCCCCGGCAAGGACGCCCGACTGGTCCTCGACTGGGACGACCCGGTGCAGCGCTCCATCACGGTCGTACGCCGGGGCGAACCGGCCTGGCCCCCTCCGCCGGTCCAGGTCTCGGCGGCCCCGGCCCCCGCACCCGCCAAGGCCGTGGCGGAGCCCGCGCCGCAGAAGGCCCCGGCGACGGCGCGGCAGCGGTTCGGCGGCGCGGCCCTCGGCGCCCTGGCGCTCTTCCTCACCGCGGCGTTCGCCCCGGCGGCGCTGCTGCCCCATGTGACGGTCTTCGTGCTCGCGATCGTGATCGGCTACTACGTCATCGGCCATGTGCACCACGCGCTGCACACCCCGCTGATGTCGGTGACCAACGCGATCTCCGGGATCATCGTGGTCGGCGCGATCCTGCAGATCGGCCACGCGAGCACGGCGGTCACGGTGCTGTCGGCCGTGGCGATCCTGCTGGCCAGTATCAATGTCTTCGGCGGCTTCGCGGTGACGCGTCGCATGCTCGCCATGTTCAACCGGAGCTGACATGTCTGCGACCACCGCCGCACAGGCGGCCTACCTCGTCGCCGCGCTGCTGTTCATCATGGCGCTGGCGGGACTCTCCAAGCACGAGTCGGCACGGCTCGGCAACGCCTACGGCATCCTCGGCATGGGCGTCGCGCTCGCCGCGACCGTGGTACTCGCCGTGGACGGCGACATCAGCGCCGCGGGCATCGGGCTGATGGCCCTCGCGATGCTGATCGGCGCGCTGATCGGGCTGAGGAAGGCCCGCGGCGTCGAGATGACCGGCATGCCCGAACTGATCGCCCTGCTGCACTCCTTCGTCGGACTGGCCGCCGTACTGGTCGGCTGGAACGGCTTCCTGAACGTCGAGCACGACCCGGACGGCCACGAGGCCCGGGCCCTGGACGCGCTCGGCACGCTGGGCGTCCACCACGCCGAGGTGGTCATCGGCCTCTTCATCGGCGCGGTGACTTTCACCGGTTCCATCGTGGCGTATCTGAAGCTCGCCGCGAAGATCGACTCCAAGCCGCTGATGCTGCCCGGCAAGAACGCCCTCAACCTCGGTTCGCTGGGCCTGTTCGCGGCCCTGACGGTGTGGTTCGTCATCACCCCGGAGCTGTGGCTGCTGATCGCCGTGACGGCCCTGGCGCTGGCGCTGGGCTGGCATCTGGTGGCCTCCATCGGCGGCGGTGACATGCCGGTCGTGGTCTCGATGCTCAACAGCTACTCCGGCTGGGCCGCGGCCGCCTCCGGCTTCTTGCTCGGCAACGACCTGCTGATCGTCACCGGCGCGCTGGTCGGCTCGTCCGGTGCCTACCTCAGCTACATCATGTGCAAGGCGATGAACCGCTCCTTCCTCGCGGTCATCGCCGGCGGCTTCGGCATCGAGGCGGCCTCGGACGCGGACACCGACTACGGCGAGCACACCGAGATCACCGCCGAGTCCGCCGCCGAACTGCTCGGCTCGGCCCGGTCCGTGGTCATCACCCCCGGGTACGGCATGGCCGTGGCGCAGGCCCAGTACCCGGTCGCCGAACTCACCTCCAAGCTGCGCGCCCGGGGCGTCGACGTGCGGTTCGGCATACACCCGGTGGCCGGCCGGCTGCCCGGCCATATGAACGTGCTCCTCGCCGAGGCCAAGGTGCCGTACGACATCGTGCTCGAAATGGACGAGATCAACGAGGACTTCGCCAAGACCGACGTCGTCCTGGTGATCGGCGCCAACGACACGGTCAACCCGGCCGGGGCCGAGGACCCCGGCAGCCCCCTCGCCGGGATGCCGGTCCTCACCGTGTGGGAGGCCGGCCAGGTCATCGTGTTCAAGCGCTCGATGGCCTCCGGCTACGCGGGCGTGCAGAACCCGCTCTTCTTCAAGGAGAACACCGCGATGCTCTTCGGCGACGCCAAGGCCCGGGTGGAGGACATCGTCGGCGCCCTCTGAGGCGTGACGGTGCGTCGGGCCGGTGGCGGCGGTGTGGGAAGGCGTCCACGCCGCCGCCGCGGTCGCCTCGTCGGCCTGCCGTACGAACGCGGGCGGGAGCGTTCGGCGGCGGCGACGAGGCCCGGCGGGGGCCGGGCGGGCCAGGATCGGGACAGGCCCGCGGACGGCGGCGGGAACGACCGGAAGGCTGCCCCCTATGCGTCTCGCCACCCGCCCGGCCCTCGGGATGCTCGGCATCCTCGGCGGGATGGGGCCGCTCGCCACCGCGGACTTCTACCGCCGCCTGGTCGAGCGCACCCCGGCCGGCTCCGACCAGGCGCATCTGCCCGTGGTCCTCTGGGCTGACCCCGCCGTCCCGGACCGCACCGCGGCGCTGCTCGGCGAGGGGCCGTCCCCCGTGCCCGCCCTGGTGGAGGGTGCGCGCCGGCTCCGGGACGCGGGGGCGAGCTGCCTCGCCGTGCCCTGCAACACCGCGCACGCCTATGTGCAGCAGCTCTCCCGGGCCACCGGCGTGGAGGTCCTGGACATGGTCGGGGCCGCCCTGGAGGCGGCCGCGCGCCGGGTGCCGGGGGCCGAGCGGGTGGGGGTGCTGGCGACCCGGGGGACCCGGCTGGCCGGGTTGTACGAGCGGGCCGGGGAGCGGCTCGGGCTCGGCGTGGTCCAGGTGCCCGGCCCCGTACAGCGGGAGTACGTGGATCCCGCGATCCGCGCGGTCAAGGGCGGCGCCGACCTCGCCGGGCCCGAGCGGTGGATCGCCGTGGCGGCGGCGAGCCTGCGGGAGCGGGGCGCGCAGGCGGTCGTCGCCGCCTGTACGGAGCTGCCGCTGATCAGCGGGGCGGCGGCCCGGGTGCTGCCGCTGGTCGACTCCACCGACGCCCTCGCCGAGGCCGCCGTCGCCCGCCTCTGGCGCCCGGGCGAGGCGGTTCGTACGGTGGTACGAACAGGCTGACCCGTTCTCGTCCACAGGCACCGGATCGCCCGGCCGCGGGCGGCCTACCCTGCGGAGATGATCAGGCATATGTCGGCGTACCCCGCCCGAAGCCTCAGCCGGGTGCTGGAGGACTTCGGCCACACCCTGCTGGATCTGCTGTACGGCGACCCCGGGGCGGTCGGCGAGATCGGCGGCGTCGGCATCCACGACCCGTACGACGAGCAGCACTATCCGGAGCGCGCCATCGTGCTCGGTGTGGGGGTGCACGGCGCGGAGGAGACCGGCCGGCTGCTGCGCCAGCTCGGCGCGCTCGGCGCCACCGCCCTGGTGGTCCGCGGCCCCGTCGAGGACGAGGGTGCGCTGGAGCCGGTGGTGGAGGAGACCGGGGTGGCCCTGCTGGCCCTGACCCGCGGGGCCTCCTGGGCGCAGCTGGCGGCGATGCTGCGCACCCAGCTCGCCGAGGGCGATGTGGGGGAGGGCGAGGAGCAGACCCTGGGCGGGGTGCCGTCGGGCGACCTCTTCGCCGTGGCCAACGCGGTCGCCACCCTGCTCGACGCCCCGGTGACCATCGAGGACCGCCGCTCCCGCATCCTGGCGTTCTCCGGCCGGCAGGACGAGGCGGACGCGCCCCGGGTGGAGAGCATCCTGGCCCGCCAGGTGCCCGAGCGCTATCTGCGCCACCACGAGGAGCATGGCGTCTTCCGGGAGCTGTACCGGGGGGAGGGGCTGGTGCACGTCCCGGCCCCGGCCCTCGGCGACGAGGGGGCGCTGCCCCGGGTGGCGGTGGCGGTCCGGGCCGGGGACGAGTTCCTGGGCTCGGTGTGGGCGGCGCTGCGCAAGCCGCTGACCCCGGAGCGGGAGCGGGCCTTCCTGGAGGCGGCGAAGCTGGTCGCCCTCCATATGCTCCGCTTCCGGGCGGGCAGCGACGCCGAGAACCGGCTGCGGGCCGACCTCGTCACCACCGCGCTCGAAGGCGGGCCCGGGGCGCTCCAGGCGCTCGGCCGGCTCGGGCTGGTCGGCGAACCGGCGCTGGTCATGGCCATGGGCCTGGCGCCCGTACGGTCCGAACCGGACGAGGACCACGCCCAGATCACGGCCGAGCGCCAGCGCCTGGCCTCCGCCCTGGCCGTCCACCTCACCGCCGTGCAACCGCGGTCCGCCGTGGCCCTGCTCGGGGACGTCGTCTACGCGCTCTTCCCGGTGCCCGGCGACACCTCGCACGCCCGCGAGCGGGCCCTGCAGGTGGCCGCCAACTTCCTGGCCCGCACCGGCGACCGGACCGGCGCCGTCCTCGGGATCGGCTCGGTCGCCGCGGACCCCGCCGCGCTGCCGCGCTCCCGGGCCAACGCCGACCGGGCGCTGCGGGTGCTGTCCACCGGCCGCACCGGCCGGCGCGCGGCCTCGATCGCCGATGTGTATGTGGAGGCCCTGCTGATCGAGCTGCGGGACCTGGCCGTCGCCAACCGGGACCAGCTCTCCGGCCCACTCGCCCGCCTCGTCGCGTATGACACCCGGCACAACGCCCATCTGGTGCAGACCCTGCGGGCGTGGCTGGACGCCTTCGGGGATGTGATGACCGCCTCCGCCAGCGTGTTCGTGCACCCCAACACCTTCCGCTACCGGATCCGCCGGGTGGCGGAGGTGGGGGAGATCGACCTCCAGGACCCGGAGGCCCGGTTCGCCGCGATGCTGCAACTGCGGCTGCTGGGGCCGGGGTCGGGAGGGTAGGGCGGGCCGTCGGCCGGGGCCCGGCTCAGAGACGGACGCCCGGGGGGACGGCAAGCTCCGGGTGGGTGTCGTGGAAGGCGTCCGCGTCCTGGATGGTGCGCACCCAGTCGTAGAACAGCTCCTTGGTGGAGAGCGTCTCGATGGACTGGCCGGCCAGCCGCCGCAGGCCCCGCTCATGGGCGGCACCGGGGGAGTAGGCGGCGTCCTCCACCACCACGACGCGCTTGCCGGCCTGGTGCAGCCGGATGGCCGAGTGGGCCACACAGATGTCGGTCTCGATGCCGACGAGGACCATGGTGGTCCGGCCGGTGGCCTCGATGGCGGCGGCGATGTCCGGGTTGTCCCCGACGGCGAAGGCGTTCTTCGGCAGGGTGACCGCCGTGGCCGGCAGCGCCTCGCGGATCTCCGGGACGGTACGGCCGCTGGTGGCCGGGTCCTCCTCGGTCACCACCACCGGGATCTCCAGGCGGTCGGCGACGGAGGTGATCCAGGCGATACGCCGCACCAGGTCGTGGAACCGCTGCCGGTCCACATCGAGCCGCCCCGGCGGGTAGAAGTCGCTCTGCACGTCGATGACCACCAGGGCGCAGTCGTCGCGGTCGATCAGGGGCATCGTCGTCTCGTCTCCTCGTACCTCGGGTTTCCGCCACCCTAGGAATCGGGTCCCGGCCGGGAGTCGTCCGGCGGGCCAAGTCCCGGCCCGCCCGTTCGTCCTCCCGCACCAACCGCCGGGGCGCCCTTCCTCCCTACGCTTCCGGTCGAATCGCCGAGCCACCGGAGGACCAGCGTGAGCGCCGACTTCGAGCACCGAGCCACCGGAGGACCAGCGTGAGCGCCGACTTCGAGCACTGGGCCGACCGCCTGGCGGCGCTGGCCGCCGACTCCGAAGTGCCGGGCGCGAGCCTGGCCTTCCGGTACGGGGGTGAGACGCACGCCTTCGCCACCGGCGTCCTCAACACCGCCACCGGGGCGCCCGTGCGCACCGACTCCCTCTTCCAGATCGGCTCGGTCACCAAGGTGTGGACCGCCACCCAGCTGATGCTGCTGGCCGAGGAGGGCCGCCTCACCCTGGACACCCCGGTGGCGGAGGTCCTGCCGGAGTTCCGGGTGCGGGACCCCGAGGCCACGGCGGAGATCACCCCGCGCCATCTGCTCACCCACACCTCCGGCATCGACGGGGACCTGTTCCTGGACACCGGCCGGGGCGACGACTGCCTGCGGCGCTATGTCGAGGCCTGCGCCGAGCTGGAGCAGACCTTCCCAGTCGGCGACGCCCACTCCTACGGCAACTCCGGCTTCGTCATCGCGGGGCGCCTGGTCGAGCGGCTCACCGGCCGGGTCTGGGACCAGGACCTGCGCGAACGGATCTGCGAGCCGCTGGGGCTCACCCACACCTGGACCCTCCCGGAGGACGTGCTGCGCTTCGGCGCCGCCGTCGGCCATGACGAGCACGGCGCGGTGGTGGAGCGCTGGTCGCTGCCCCGGTCCGTCGGCCCGGCCGGGCTGATCTGCGCCCGGGCCGCCGATGTGGTCGCCTTCGGCCGCGCCCATCTCACCCCCGGCGCGCTGCTGGCCGATCCCGCCGCGCTGCGGCAGCCCCAGGTCGACCTGGTCAACCCGCACGCCGGCGGACGCCAGTGGGGCATCGGCTGGAGCCTGGACGAGTGGGACGGCCACCGGGTCGTCTCGCACACCGGCGACACCATCGGCCAGCACGCCGCCCTCTGGGTGCTGCCCGAACTCGGCACCGTCATCGCCGCGTTGGTCAACGGCGGCCGGAGCGTGGAGTTCCAGCACCGGCTGGCCACCGAACTCCTCCGGGAGCTGCACGCGATCGAGGTGCCCGCCCCGCTCGCCCCACCCGAGCGGCCCGTCGAGGTCGATCTCGACCCGCTCACCGGGGTGTACGAGCGGGCCGGCAGCCGCATCCAGGTCACCGCGCACCAGGGCCGGCTGAGGCTGCGCACCGAGCCCACCGGTCTGCTCGCGGGCCTCGGCCGCCCCCGCACCCTGGACCTGGTCGCCGTCGACGCGACCACCTTCCTCGGCCGGGACGAGGGCGAGGCCGTCTGGGACGCGGTGGTGTTCGAGCGGCGTCCCGACGGGCCCGCGTACCTCCACTACAGCGGCCGGGCCACCCCCAGGACCGGCTGACACCTCCCCGCACGATGGGACCACCACGCCATGGCAGCACCCTCCCGCGGCGACGACGTCACCGCCGCCCTCCGTACGGTCTTCGAGGAGGCCGGAGTCGAGGGCTTCGTCCACGCCCGCGACATCGACGGTGACCGCGAGGTCGCCTTCCGCGCCGACGCCCCCGTCATCGTCGCCTCGCTCCGCAAGATCCCCGTCGCCCTGACCTACGCCCGGCAGGCGGCGGCCGGGGCGCTCGACCCGACCGCCCGCCACACCATCACCGCCGCCCACCGCGAGGGCGGCGGCATCGGCACCGACAGCTGCCGGGACGATGTCACCCTGAGCACCCGCGATCTGGCCTTCCTGATGCTCTCGATGAGCGACAACGCGGCCACCGACAAGCTGATGGAGATCCTGGGCACCGACCGGGTGCGCGCCGTCGCCGCCGAACTCGGCTGCCCGCGCCTGCCGGTGGGGCGCTACCACGAGCTGTGGGACCCGGTGTGGCAGGAGCTGGGCCTCGACCCGGACGGCGACCTGGACGCCCAGCTGGACCGGGTGAGCGAGGACCGGATCAGGGGCCTGGCCATGCTCGACCCCACCCGGTCGCCCGCCGGCACCCCCCGGGAGATCACCTCCCTGCTCACGGCGATCTGGCGCGACCAGGCCGGACCGGCGAGCGCCTGCGCCGAGGTACGGGCCCTCATGGGCCGTCAGCTGTCCGTGCACCGCCTCGCCGCGGGCTTCGGCGACGAGGTGGGCGTCGCGGCCAAGAACGGCTCCCTGTGGGGCGTGCTCAACGAGGCGGCCGTGGTGGAGTACCCCGACGGGGGCCGCTACGCCGTCGCGGTCTTCCTGCGCACCCCCACCCTCGGGGGCCGTAACCCGGCGGCCGACGCCGCGATCGGGCGGGCCGCCCGGACGGCGGTGGACCAGCTGCGCCGGGCGCCGGCTGCCGCATGTACCGGAGGCGCGGCCCGGCCGTCCGGGCCGGTGCACACCGTGCTCGCCTCCGCCTTCGCCGAGGCCGGGGTCGAGGGCCATGTGCATGTCCGGGACCTGGACACCGGCGCGGAGTTCGGCCAGGGCGGCGACGCCCCGGTGGTGCTCGCCTCCGTCTTCAAGGTCCCCATCGCGCTGGAGTACGCCCGGCAGGTGGCGGCCGGGGAGCTGGACCCGGTCGGCCGCCACACGGTCACGGCCGCCTACCGGGCCGGGGGCAGCGGTACCGACGGCTGCGCGGACGATGTGGAGATGAGCGCCCGCGACCTCGCGTTCATGATGATGACCATCAGCGACAACGCGGCGAGCGACCTGCTCCTTGACCTGGTCGGCCCCGAGCGGGTCCGTGCGACGCTCGACCGCCTGGGCTTCCCGGGCTTCGGCTTCTCCTCCTGCGCCGCCCTGGACGACGACATCCGCCGGGAACTCGGCCTGGACCCGGGCCGCTCGCTGGACGAGCAACTGGCATCCATCCCCGACGCACGGCTGCTCGCCCTGCGCGCCTGCGCCCCGGGCACCAGCCCGTCGAGCACGCCCCGCGAGGTGACCGCGCTGCTCGCCGCCCTCTGGCACGACCAGGCAGGACCGGCGAGCGCCTGCGCCGAGGTACGGGACCTGATGCGGCAGCAGGTGTGGCAGCACCGCCTGGTCTCCGGCTTCCCCGAGCCGGGCGTGCGGCTCGCGGGCAAGACCGGCACCGACTTCGCCGTACGGAACGAGGCCGGGGTGGTCGAGTACCCCGACGGCAAGCGGTACGCGGTGGGCGTCTTCCTGCGCACCTCCACCGCCGCCACCCGGCAGCCCCTGGCGGATCGCGCCATCGGCCGAGCCGCCCGCGCCGCCGTCGACCACCTCCGCGCCCGGGGTTGACCGACCGCCCGGCCCCGCCCACCCAGCGCTGCCGCCCCCCCCAAGGAGCCCCCTGTGAAACCCCCGATCCCCTCGATCCCCCCGATCCCCTCGATCCCCTCGGCCAGGAGCGCCAAGGTGGTGTCCGCCTGTCTGGCGGCGGCACTGCTGACGACCGGCTGCGGGGGTGTCGCCCCGGCCGGATCGTCCGGCGGTGACGCCTTCAGCTACGCGATCCGGAGCGACCCGGGACTGCTCGACCCGGCCCAGGTCCAGAACACCACCACGTACACCGCGCTCTCGCTGGCCTACGACACCCTGGTGCACACCGGGCCCGACGGCCGGACGGTCCCCGGACTGGCCGAGAAGTGGAGCGTCAGGCCCGACTCCGTCACCTTCACCCTGCGTCCCGGTACCACCTGCTCCGACGGCAGCCCGGTGACCGCGAGCACCGTCGCCGCGAACGTCGCCCACCTCACCGATCCGGCCACCAAGTCGCCCGCCTACGGGGTGGTGGTCCCCGAGGGCCTCACCGCCGAGGCGGACGACGCCGCCCGCACGGTGACGCTCTCCACCCCGGAGCCGTTCGCCTTCATCCTGCGGAGCACCCGCTACCTCTTCGTCGTCTGCGGGGCGGGGCTGAAGGACCGCACGCTGCTGCGGAGCGGCACCTCCGGGTCGGGCCCCTTCCGGCTGACCGCCGCCGAGCCCGGGCAGAGCTACACCTTCGCCCGGCGCGAGGACTACACCTGGGGGGCGGACGGGGCGACCACCGCCGACCCCGCGATGCCCGGCTCGGTGGTGCTCAAGGTCGTCGGCAGCGAGGCGACGGCCGCCAACCTGCTCCTCTCCCACCAGCTGAACGGGGCCCAGCTGACCGGGCCGGACCGCGCCCGGGTCACCGGCGTCCCCGGCATCACCACCACCGACCAGGCCAACGGCACCCAGGAGTTCTTCTTCCACCAGGGCACCGGGCACCCCGGCAGCGACCCGGCCGTCCGCACCGCCCTGCTCCAGGCCGTGGACCTCGGCTCCCTCGGCGCGATCGCCACCGGCGGGACCGGCCGCGCCCCCACCGGTCTGGTCATGGCACCGAAGCCCTGCCCCGGCGACACCGTCACCGGCCGACTGCCCGGCTATGACCCGGGGGCGGCGGCCTCGGCCCTGGACACCGCCGGGTGGCACCGCGGCCCGGGCGGAGTCCGGGCGAAGGACGGCCGGAGGCTGACCATCCGGATGATCTACGGCGCCTCGTCCGGCGAGACCATGGCCGCCGCGGCCGAGTACCTGGCCGAGGCCTGGCGGACGGCCGGCGCCGAGGTCCGGCTGCGGGCCGTGTCCGACGCGGCGTACGGCGAGGTGGAGGCGGTCACCCAGGACTGGGACGTCAACTGGGCGCCCCTCGGCGTCACTCTGCCCACCCAGCTGCTCGGGGCGCTGTCCGGCCCCTTCACCCCCGACGGGGGCAACTTCGCCCACCTCAGCAACACCAGGTACGAGCAGCTGACCGCCGAGGCGAGCAGGCTGCCCGACGCCACCGGCTGCGCCCTGTGGCAGCGCGCGGAACACGCCCTCCTGGACAGCGCGGACATCGTCCCGGTCATCGACAAGACCGTCACCACCGCCGCCCACAACGCCACCTTCCGTATCACCTCGGGCCTCTTCGACCCGACCTCGATCCGGATGACGGGAGGAGCGAAGTGACCGCCCCGCCCGACACCGGCATCGGCGCCCCGCCGCGCCGCTCCCGGCGGCTGACCGGCCGCCTCCTCGCCCGCCGGCTGCTCCGGCTGGCCGGTTCGCTCGCCGTGCTGGTGGTCGCCTCGTTCGCGATGATCCACCTCATCCCCGGCGACCCGCTGCGCCAGATGCTCGGCGCGACCGCCCCGAAGGAACTGGTCGACCAGCGCAGAGCCGAACTCGGCCTCGACCAGCCGCTGCCGGTGCAGTTCGCGGACCATGTGCGGCAGTTGCTCTCCGGCGACCTCGGCACCTCCTTCTTCTCCGCCCAGCCGGTGGCCGACATCATCAAGCAGGGCCTTCCGCACACCCTGGCGCTCGCCGCCCTGGCCACCCTCACCGCGCTCGCCGTCGCCGTGCCCCTGGGACTCTGGGCCGCCGTGCGCACCCGCGACGGACGCCGACGGGGCACCGAGACCGCGTTCACCACCCTCACCGGCGCCGCCGTCGCCGTCCCCGAATACCTCTACGGGTTGGCGCTGCTGCTCGTCCTCTCCCTGGGACTCGGGCTGTTCCCGCCGGCCGGTCTCACCGGCCCCGCCTCCTATGTCCTGCCGGTCACCGCCCTCGCCATCGCCCCGGCGGCCATGATCGCCCGCCTCGCCCGGGTCGAGACCCTGCGCGAACTCGACGGCGACTACATGCGCCTGGCCCGCGCCAAACGGCTGCCCGCCTGGCGGTTGTACGCGGTCCATCTGCTGCCCAACACCCTCACCGCGACCCTCACCATGGGCGGTCTGCTGCTCAGCGGCCTGATCACCGGAAGCGTGCTGGTCGAGAACGTCTTCGCCTGGCCCGGGCTCGGTCTGCGCACGGTCGAGGCCATCACCCAGAAGGACTATCCGGTGGCGCAGGCCATGATCCTCGTCTACGGAGCGCTGGTCCTCGTCGTCAACTTCCTGGTGGACGTGCTGCTCGGCGTCCTCGATCCGAAGTCTTCCCTGTCCGCGTCCACCACCCATGGGGAGGGCTGATGCGCCGTCTGCCACGCAACCCCGCCGGTCTGCTGGGCGCCGGAATCGTCGCCCTCCTCGTGCTGCTCGCCCTGACCGGCCCGCCGCTCTGGGCGGACGCCGCCGCCCGGATCAACCCGAAGGAGATCAGCCAGGGGTCGTCCGCCGCGCATCTGCTCGGCACCGACGCCCTGGGCCGGGACCTGCTCGCCCGGACCCTGGTCGCCACCCGGCTGACCCTGGGCCTCGCCCTGCTGGCCACCCTGATCGGCACCGCCACCGGCATCCTGCTCGGCACCCTGCCGCAGGTCCTGCCCCGGCGCGCGGGCCGCGCGGTGATCGCCGCCGTCGATCTGCTGGTGGCCTTTCCCGCCCTGCTGCTGGCCATGTTCACCGCCGTGGTGGCCGGACTCGACGCCCAGGGCGCGGTGCTCGGCATCGGCGCCGCACTCGCCCCGGCCTTCGCCCGGCTCACCCACACCATGACCGCGTCCGTCGCCGGAGCCGACTACATCGCCGCGGCCCGGATGCTGGGCGTGCCCCGCCACCGCGTCCTCACCCGGCATGTCCTGCCCAACATCGCCGAACCGCTGATCCTCAACACCGCCCAGGCCATGGGCGGCGCCCTGCTCGGCCTGTCCGCGATGTCCTTCCTCGGCATGGGCGTCCAGGCACCCGCCTACGACTGGGGCCGGCTGCTCAACGAGGCCTTCGGGCACGTCTATGTCACCCCGTCGGCCGTCGTCGCCCCCGCCCTGGCCGTGACCCTGGCCGGTCTCGGCTTCATGCTGCTCGGCGACTCCTTCGCCCGGGCCGCCGCCCACACCCGCGCCCCGGCCGGCGGGCCGCCCGCCGCCCCCGCCGTGGCCCCGGCCACCGACGAGCCCGCACCGGACACCGTCCTGGAGGTACGGGACCTCACCGTCGCCTTCCCCGGCGGCGTCACCCCGGTACGGCAGGTGTCGCTGACCGTGCGCGCCGGTGAGATCCTCGGCCTGGTCGGCGAGTCGGGCAGCGGCAAGAGCATGACGGCCGCCGCCATCGGGCAGCTGGTGCCCCACCCCGGTCTCGCCGGCAGCGCCCGTATCCGCCTCGGCGGGACGGACTTGGACGGCCTGACCCCGTCCGAGCGCCGCGGACTGCTCGGCTCCTCTCTCGCGATGGTCTTCCAGGACCCCACCAGTGCCCTCAACCCGGCTCTGCGGGTCGGCGGCCAGCTCGCCGAGGTGGCCACCCTGCACGGCGGGGCCACCCGCACCGAGGCGCGGGCCCGCGCCGTGGAACGGCTCGACCGGGTCCGTATCCGCCATCCCGCCGACACCGCCCGGCGGTACCCGCACGAACTCTCCGGCGGTATGCGCCAGCGCGCCGTCATCGCCATGGGGCTGATGAACACCCCCCGGCTGATCATCGCCGACGAGCCCACCACCGCCCTGGACGTCACCGTCCAGCGCGAGGTGCTGCGGGTGCTGCGCGAAGCCGTGGACGAGACGCGCGCGGGCGCCCTGTTCATCTCCCATGACATCGCCGTCGTCGGCGAGGTGTGCGACCGGATCGCGGTGATATACGCGGGGCGGGTGGTCGAGGAACTGCCCGCCGACGCCCTCCAGCAGGCCCGCCACCCCTACACCCGCGCCCTGGTCGGCTCGCTGCCCGACATGGACACCGACCGCTCACGCCCCCTCACCACCATCCCCGGCCGCCAGCCCGCACCCGGGGACATCGGGGAGGGCTGCGCCTTCGCCGACCGGTGCGCCCTCGCCACCGCCCGCTGCGCCACCCGCCCCGAACTGCGCACCCGCACGGGCACTCACACGGGCACCCACTCCGTGGCCTGCTGGGAGGTCCAGTGAACATCAGCGATCCGGTGAACATCAGCGAGCTCACCGTCCGTTTCGGCTCGCACACCGCCGTCGACCGGCTCAGCCTGGAGGTCCCGAAGGGCTCCACCACCGGTCTGGTGGGGGAGTCCGGCTCCGGGAAGTCCACCCTGGCCCGGGCGGTGGCCGGACTCATCCCGTACCGGGGCACGGTCACCGGGGTCGAACCCGGCCGGATCCAGATGGTGTTCCAGGACCCGTCCTCCTCGCTCAACCCCCGGATGAGCATCGGCGACGCCATCGCCGAGGGCGTCCGCGTCCCGCGCGCCCGGCGGGCGGCGGAGGTCGGGCGCCTCCTCGAACTGGTCGCCCTGCCGGCCGCGTACGCGGGCAAGTACCCCCGCGAACTCTCCGGCGGCCAGTGCCAGCGCGTCGCCATCGCCCGCGCCCTGGCGGCCGGGCCGGAGCTGCTGATCGCCGACGAGATCACCTCCGCCCTGGATGTCTCGGTCCAGGGCGCCGTGCTCAACCTGCTGCGCGAACTCCGCGGTGAGCTGGGCCTGACCATGCTGTTCATCTCGCACAACCTCGCCGTGGTGCGGTACGTCTGCGACGCCGTCGCCGTGATGCGCCACGGCCGGCTGGTGGAGTCCGGCCCCGTCCAGGACGTGATCGGCGCACCCCGGCACGCGTACACCCGCGCCCTGCTCGATGCCGTCCCGCGCCTGAGCCCCGCCCCCGTTCTTGCCCCTGAAAGGGTTCCCCGTGTCCGCTGACCTCCACCGTCGTGCCGTCGTCGCCGACGCCCACAACGACCTGCTGATGGCCGTCACCGCACGCCCCCCGCGGCGCTGGGGTGCCTTCTTCCGCGAGCGCTGGCTGCCGCAACTGCGCGCGGGCGGTATCGACATCCAGGTGCTGCCGGTGTTCGTCGACGACCAGTACCGCCCCGAGGGCGCGCTCCGGCAGACCCTCCGCATGATCGAGTGCGCCCACACCCTCGCCGAGGCCAACGCCGACCAGGTCGCGCTCTGCCTCGACGGCGCCGGGATCGACGCCGCTCTGGCCGAGGGCAAGGTGGCCCTGGTGCTCGCTCTGGAGAGCGCGCCCGGCATCGACGCCTCGGTGGAACTCCTGCCCACCCTCTTCCGCCTCGGCGTACGGATCGCCTCCCTCGCCCACTGGGGGCGCACCCCGTTCGCCGACGGCAGCCGGGAGGACGCCACCGGCAGCCGGCTGACCGCCCCCGGTGTCCAGGCGCTGCGGGAGATGGAACGGCTCGGCATGCTGTTCGACATCTCCCATCTGGGGGCGAGCGGGGTGGCCCATGTCCTGGAGCTGGCCACCAAGCCCCTGATCGCCACCCACTCCTGCGCCCGGGCGCTGCGCGACCACCACCGCAACCTCACCGACGAGCAGATCCGGGGCGTGGCCGCCACCGGCGGGGTGGTGTGCGTCAACTTCGTACCGGACTTCCTCACCGACGACCAGGCGAAGGTGGGCACCGACCGGATCGCCGACCATATCGAGCACCTGGTCTCCGTGGCCGGGATCGACCATGTGGGCCTGGGCTCGGACTTCGTCCGCGAGGTCATGGCGGATGTCACCCCGCCCTGCTGCGAGAGCCCGGACGACGAGGACCCGATGTTCGACTTCCCCGGTCTGGAGGGGCCCGCGGGGATGCCCCTGGTGACCGAGGCGCTGGTCCGCCGGGGCCTGCCGGAGCCGGACATCCTGAAGATCCTCGGCGGGAACACCCGGCGGCTGATGGCCGAGCACATGGGCTGACCGCCGGGCTCCGCCCGCGCTCCGGCGCGCCTTCGGTGCGCGGTACGAACCGGGCGGTCAGGTTCTGTCACCACACCACCAACCGCGTCCCCGCCACCCTGCCTAGCGTGGCGGACGAACCGATCTGGAGGACCCACCGTGCCGGTTGACCGAGAACCCCGTCCACCGCGAGCGGACCACGCGTTCGACCTTGACGCCATGCTCGCCGACCTCGAAGAGCTCGTCGTCTGCGAGTCGTACTCCGCCGACCACGCCGCGGTGGCCCGCAGCGCGCGGGTGGTCGCCGACCAGGGCGGCCGGCTGCTCGGCGCCCGCCCGGAGACACTGGTGGTCGACGGCGTCACCCATGTCCGGTGGACCTTCGGCACCCCGCGCGTCCTGCTGCTCGGCCACCATGACACGGTCTGGCCGATCGGCTCGCTGGCCACTCACCCCTGGTCGGTGGAGCGGGGCGTCGCCCGCGGTCCGGGCGTCTTCGACATGAAGGCCGGGCTGGTGCTGCTGTTCCACGCCCTGGCCGCGCTGCCCTCCCTGGACGGCGTGTGCGTGCTGGTGACCGGGGACGAGGAGGTCGGCTCGGACACCTCCCGCCCGCTCATCGAGGAGCTGGCGCGCCGGTGCGCGGCCACCCTGGTGCTGGAACCCTCCGCACCCGGGGGAGCGCTGAAGACCGGCCGCAAGGGCCTGTCCCACTACGACCTCACCGTGCACGGCCGGGCGGCCCACGCCGGACTCGAACCGGAGAAGGGCGTCAACGCGGCGACCGAGCTGGCCCACCAGATCCTCGCCCTGAGCCGGATCGCCGACACGGTCACCGCCCAGGCCGGGCCCGGGACCACGGTCACCCCCACCCTGGCCTCGGCCGGCACCACCACCAACACCGTGCCCGCCCGCGCCGACCTCAGCGTGGACGTACGCGTCCCGACCGCGGCGGCCCAGCAGGCGGTGGACCGCGCGATCAGGGCCCTGCACCCGCACCACCCGGACGCGCGCCTCTCGCTCGCCGGCGGCCCCAACCGCCCGCCCCTGGACCCTGAGGCGTCCCGGCGGCTCTTCGCCCGGGCCGAGGAGACCGCCCTGCGGCTCGGTCTGGACCCGCTGCGGCAGGCGGCCGTGGGCGGAGGCTCCGACGGCAACTTCACCGCCGGGGTCGGCTGCCCCACCCTGGACGGCCTCGGCGCCGTCGGCGACGGCGCCCACGCCGACCATGAACACGTCCTCACCGCCACCCTGCCGGACCGCGCCCGGCTGCTGGCCCACCTGGTCGGAGCGCTCCAGTGAACGCCCCCGAGCCGAGGGGGCTCGAACTCCGGGAACTGCACACCATGGCGGAGCTCGACACCGTCTGCCGCCTCTACGCCGACATCTGGGGCACCGGCGCCGACAGCCCACCGGTCTCCGCCGAGGTGATGCGCGCCCTGTCCCACGCGGGCAACTACGTGGCCGGCGCCTATGAGGACGGCCGGCTGGTCGGCGCGTCCGTCGCCTTCTACGCGGAGCCCGTCGGCACCACCCTGCACTCCCATATCACCGGCACCGCCATGGGACGCGGCATAGGGCTCGCCCTCAAACGGCACCAGCGCGACTGGGCCCTGGCCCGCGGGCTGAAGCGGATCACCTGGACCTACGACCCGCTGATCCGCCGCAACGCCCACTTCAACCTGGTGAAGCTGGGTGCCCGCCCCGAGGAGTACCTGCGGTCGTTCTACGGGGCGATGGACGACGCCATCAACGGCGGCGACGAGTCCGACCGGGTGCTGGCCGCCTGGGACTTGACCGCGCCCCCGGGGCCGTACCCTCTCGACCTGCCCCCGGACACCGCCCATGGCGTCCGCGACCAGGACGGCCGCCCACTCCTCGGCCCCACCGACGCCGGCACCGTGCTGATCGACCTCCCCGACGACATCGAAGCGCTGCGCCGCACCGACCCGGGCGCCGCCCAGGACTGGCGGCTGGCCGTCCGCCAGGTCCTCGACGGACTGCTGGCCGAGGGGGCCAGGGTCGCCGGGTTCCACGACCGCCGCAGCTATGTCGTCCACCGCGCCCACCCCCGTACCGCAGGAGCCATCCGCATATGAAGACCACGATCTCCGGCGTCGAACTGCGCCGTATCGCCATGCCGCTCGTCGCCCCGTTCCGCACCTCCTTCGGGGTCGAGACCAGCCGCGATGTGCTGCTCGTCCGGGTGGTCACCTCCGACGGCACGGAGGGCTGGGGGGAGTGCGCGGCCATGTCCGAACCGCGCTACTGCTCCGAGTACGTGGACGGGGCCCAGGACGTGCTGCGCCGCTTCCTCGTCCCGGCGCTGCCGAAGGACGGCGTGGACGCGGCGGCGGTGGGCCGTCTGCTGCACCCCTTCACCGGCCACCACATGGCGAAGTCGGCGCTGGAGACGGCGGTGCTCGACGCCCAGCTCCGCTCCTCCGGCGAGTCCTTCGGCTCGTACCTCGGCGCGGCCCGCGACCGCGTGCCCTGCGGGGTCTCCGTCGGCATCATGGACTCGATCCCCGAACTCCTGGACGCGGTCGAGGGGTACGTGGCCGAGGGCTATGTCCGGATCAAGCTGAAGATCGAATCCGGCTGGGACGTCGAGCCGGTCCGCGCCGTCCGCGAGCGCTTCGGCGACGACCTCCTCCTCCAGGTCGACGCCAACGCCGCGTACACCCTGGTCGACGCCCAGCAGCTGGCCAAGCTCGACGACTTCGGACTGCTGCTGATCGAACAGCCCCTGGCCAACGACGACATGGTCCAGCACGCCCGGCTCGCCCGGCTGCTGCGCACCCCGATCTGCCTGGACGAGTCCATCGAGTCGGCCGCCGACGCCGCGGCGGCCCTCTCGCTGGGCGCCTGCTCGATCATCAACATCAAGCCGGCCCGGGTCGGCGGCTACCTCGAAGCCCGCCGCATCCACGACCTCGCCCGCGCGCACGGCGTCCCGGTGTGGTGTGGGGGCATGCTGGAGACCGGCGTCGGCCGCGCCGCCAACCTCGCCCTCGCCGCCCTCCCCGGCTTCACCCTCCCCGGGGACACCTCGGGCTCCTCCCGCTACTTCGCCACGGACATCACGGACCCCTTCGTCCTCGCGGACGGCCATCTCGACGTCCCGACCGGCGCGGGCCTGGGCGTCCAGCCGCTCCCCGACGTCCTGAAGGAGGTCACCACGTCCACCGAGTGGATCGCGCTCTAGTCCTGCTCAGCGCCCGGCGGCCGCATGCCGCGGAGGGCCGTGGCCGTGTGGCCGGTCCAGCGGTGGATGGCCCGGCGCAGGGTCCGGGCGTCGGTGTAGCCGCCCTCCTTCGCGATCGACTCCAGCGTCAGGCCGGTGGTCCGCAGCAGCTCCAGGGTGCGCGTACGGCGCAGCAGTTCGAGCTCCGCCGTCCACGAGGTGCCGTGCTCGTCCAGCCGGCGCTGCAGCGTGCGCGGACTGACCGACAGCCGCCCCGCCACCGCGGACAGGCTCGGCGTGCGCTCCGCGCAGACCTCGCGCAGGGTGCCGCGGAAGGAGTCCAGCCAGTTCCGGAGCGGGACGGCCGCCGTGAGGCCCATCTCGGTCTGCCTGCGCACCACCTCCGACAGCCCCGGCTGGGCGTGCGCGAGGGGCGTGCGCAGGTCGGCCGCCCGGAAGGTGATGGAGCTGACGGGGCTCTCGAAGTCGATGGCCGCCGTGCCGTACAGGTCGACCAGGCTCCGGTGCTCCCGGGGCGCCCGCGCGGTGAGCGCCACCCGGACGGGGACGATCTGCCGGAACGTGGCCTCCGTCAGCCGCTGGCGGAGCAGGCCGAGGCTGTAGGCGCGAATGGCCGAGGCGGTGTCGTAGGCCAGCTCGGCGGTGTTCACGTGGCTGACCACGATCTGCGGACCGTTGTCGGTGATGACCAGGGCTTCGGTCCGCGCGTCCGCGACGGCGGGCAGGAGGTCGGTGGCGTCCCGCAGACCCTGGAGCGGAGTGGGCGCGGAGGTGATCAGGTAGTCCCAGGCGCCGAGGCGGCCGAGGGCCGACTGGCGGGCCATCATCGCAGCCACCTCGGTCCACGAGGCCCGGGCGGTCATCAGGTCCCAGATGCGCACATTGGTGGCCGCCGGGGTGCGGTACCGGTCGTCGTTCAGGTGCTCGGGAGCCACGCCGAGCAGGCCGGCGAACGCGTCCGGCCGGATCCCCAGGAGGCCGGCGCTCGCCACGTTCAGCCGGGTGAGGGCGGACGGCGTCGTCCCCGGATGGGCGGTGGCCGTCGTGGACGCCTCGGGACCGCTCGCGGAAGCGGCCGCCGGCCCGGCGGGCCGGCGGGGCGGGCCGGCGGGGCGGGAGGCGGCGGTGGCGTCAGGCGCCCTGCGGATGGCGTCCTGAGCCCTCGGCCGTGCCGCATCCGCGCGTATACCTTCGTGATCGTTCTCGTTCGAGCGGTTCATCGGACGCTCCGAAATGCGGTGACCTGGTGCTCCGCTGTCGCAGCGGCCCACTGTAATCGATGCCGACGGCGCCTCATCTGGGCCGTCGTCACATCGGGCAGGCGAACAGGCAGGCAGGCGAGCGCCGTCGCGGCGGTACGGGGGTCCCCCGCGCGGCGCGCTCCTGTCAACGGCGACGGGGACACCGTCCGGTCCATCAGCCGGGGCCCGGCCCCTCCGCCCGGCCGGCCCAGGCGGTCCCCCCGGTCAGCACTCCCCGCGCCAGACCACCTTGGTGAAGGTCACCCCGGGGGCGAAGTCGAGCTTGTACTCGCCGGGGCCCGGGTTGTAGTGCAGGCACCGCTCCCAGGTGCCGCCGTTGTAGGTCCAGGTCAGCTGGATGTGGTCGGCGTTGGGGTAGGGGATGCCGTTGTTGAAGACCGACTGCCCGGAGACGCTGCCGGTCCAGTTGTCGGTGACCCGCAGCGCCACGGCGCCGGTCTGCCCCTCTCCCGCGTAGACGCAGAAGTTCTCCTTCGGGCAGCCGGACGGGTCGGGTTCGGCCAGGGCGGTGGGCGCCGAGACCGCGCCCAGGAGGATGACGGCGCCGGCGGTGGCGGCGGCGAACGCGGACGTACGCATGGTGCTGCTCCAGGGATGAGGTGGGGGTGGGAGGCTTCGGCCGCTGACCGTTCTACCGGGTGGCCGAGAGCGGAGGCGACAACTCCGGGAGCCTGATCCCGCCGACTTGGCGCACATCCGTACGACCCGTGGCGGCAGCTCACCGGGGTGCGGGAGGTGCGGCAACGCCGTATGCCCTGCTGGCGGTTGGCGGGATCGGTGTCATACGGAAACAGTGGTGCGGTTCCACCCCTGCGGCACCGCGGGCCGCATGCCAGATTGGGCACCGCCCGGCGCCGAGAGCCGACCCGGACCGGGCGCGTCCGCAGCTCGTCCCGCGCATTCGGGTGCGGCGGTCCGCCGATCTGACGGGCGGACGGCTCGGGCACGACTCAGACAGCTCCAGACATGGGGGGAACGTGTCACCCATCCGCACGCCCGGAAGATCCGGGCGCCCCACCGCGCACCGCTCCGGCCGGCTGCTGGCCGCGCTGCTCGGCGCCCTCGCCCTGTGCGCCACCGCCGTCCCGATCGCGGCCGCCGAACCCTCGCCGCCGCCCGCTCCGGGCGGGTCGCACTGGGGCGACCACGGCCGGGCGGCCATGCCCCCGGTGCGCGCCGGCACCACCGCACCGCCCCGCAGCCTGCCCTCCACCGCCCCGACGGCCGCCGAACGCGACTGGCGGCAGCGGGCGTTGGAGCGGCTGCGCACCGGCCGGGTGCGGCCCGCGCCCCGGTCCGGGGACGGCGGGGACTCCCGTACCGCGGCCTATGTGCCGCGCGGACAGGGCCAGGTGCCCTGGCATCGGATCGCTGACTTCCGGGTCACCGACGCCCTGGTGGCCCGGGTCGACTACTCCACCGGCAATCTGATGCTGGCGGCCACCGACGTCGACCTCGCGGGCGTCGGCACCCGGCTCCAGCTGACCCGTACCTACAACTCCTTCGACGCGCCGGTGGGTCAGGTCAGCCGCCCCTGGTGGCTCGGCTGGGAACGCTCCCTGGACCTCACCGGATCCGCCGGGCCCAACGCGGTGATCCACTACGACCAGACCGGCTCCACCGTCGAGTTCACCCGCCAGGCCGACGGCAGCTACACCACCCCGGCCGGCTACTCGCTGGATCTGAAGAAGAACGCCGACGGTACGCACACCCTCACCGAGCGCGGCTCCGGGGCGGCCGACACCTATGACGCCGCGGGCCGGCTCACCAAGGTCAGCGACCGCAACGGCGGCGCCACCACCGTCACCGCCCACACCACCCCCGCCGGCGGGGCGGCCGGCTTCAAGCTCACCGAGACCCGCTCCGGCCGCTGGATCGACCTCACCCATCCCACCGCCACCCGCTGGGAGGCCAAGGACCACACCGGGCGCACCGCCGTCTACGAGCTCTCGGCCGACCACGGCAACGTCACCCGTACCACCGACACCGCCGGCAAGTCCGTGGGCTACGCCTATGACGGCGACGGCCGGCTCACCCGGCTGACCACCGCCGAGGGCCGCTCCACCGCCTTCACCTACGACGCCGCCGACCGGGTCACCTCGGTGCGGCGGTACGCCGAGAGCGGCGGCGGCACCGGCCCCACCTACCGCTACGCGTACAGCGCGGCCGGGGCGCTGGAGGCCGGCACCACCACGGTCACCGACCCGCTGAGCCATGCCACCCGCTACGAGCACAACGCGGACGGCGAGGTGACCAAGGCCATCGACCCGCTGGGCCACCACCGCGCGGCCACCTACCTCAACCGGCTGCTGCAGACCGCCACCGACGCCATGGGCACCGGCAACGGCGGCCCCGGCGCCAATGTCACCCAGTACGGCTGGGACGCCCGCAACAACCCCACCTCCGCCAAGCTCCCCACCGGCGCCACCGCCACCGGCAGCTGGCAGACCGTCGCCGGAGCCGAGCGGCCCACCAGCTCCACCAGCGCCGACGGGCAGAAGACCGACTTTGCCTATGACGGGGCCGGCAACACCCTCTCCGTCTCCACCCCCGGCAGCGGCGGCGGCACCCGCACCTTCGCCTACAACGAGGCGAGCCCGCGCTGCGGCGGCTTCCAGGGCCAGATCTGCACCGCCACCGACGGCAACGGCAAGAAGACCGAGTTCCGCTACGACGCCCAGGGCAACCTGGAGAGTGCCACCCCGCCCGCCCCGCTGGGCAGGACGACGTACACCTACGACGCCCTCGGCCGCACCGCGACCCTCACCGACGGCCGCGGGGTCAAGATCACCTACAGCTACGACAAGCGGGACCGCGTGGTGAAGGTGGACACCTCCGGCGGCGGCGCCGCGGTCACCTACGCCTATGACGGCGACGGCAACCTCACCACCCGTACCGACGCCACCGGCACCCAGCGCTACCAGTTCGACGCGCTCAGCCGGGAGACCATCCGCACCCTCCAGGACGGCTCCCAGACCATCCTGGCGTACACCGCCGACGGCAATGTGGAGACCTACAAGGACCCCGGTGGCACCACCGCCTACGCCTGGGACGCCGCCGACCGGCTGCTGAAGCTGACCGACCCGCGCGGCAAGCACACCACCTACGGCTACGACGACAACGACCGCCGCACCGGCACCACCTACCCCGGCGGCACCGTCCAGCAGCAGACCCTGGACGCCTCCGGACGGCCCACCGCCATCAAGGCCATCGCCCCGTCCGGTGTGATCCTCTCCCACCTCACCTACGAGTACGGCTATGTCTCCGGGCAGCAGTCCCTGGACGGCGTCAAGATCCGCGCCCGCAGCGACCGCCTCGCCAAGAGCCGCACCACCTTCGGCTACAACGACGCCGGGCGCCTGGCGCTCGCCGCCGAGACCGGCCAGGACGGCGTGCGCACCAACTGGCAGTACTGCTACGACGCGGCGGGCAACCGCACCTCCGAGGGCAGCTCCCCGGGCTGCCCGGGCAAGGGCGCCGCGTACAGCTACAACGACGCCTCCCAGCTCACCGCCCGCAACGGCGTCACCACCGGCTGGTCCTACGACAAGGCCGGCAACGAGACCGCCGCCGCCCCGGCCCAGGACCTGCTGCGCACCGCCGAGCAGTACACCGACCACAACCAGCTCAAGGACCTGACCAGCGCGGGGACCCGCTACACCGCCCAGTACGCCAGCACCGACGGCAGCGAGCGGACCCGGCTGGGCTCCACCGCCTTCCACCACGGCCCGCTCGGCCTCTCCGGGCAGACCACGGGTGGCAAGGACACCGAGTTCATCCGCGAGCCGCGTGGCACCCTGACCTCGGTGACCACCGGCGGGCGCGGCTACTACTACCTGACCGACGCGCTCGGTTCGGTCATCGCGGTGGTCGACGAGTCCGGCAACGTGGTCAACAGCTACGCGTACACCCCCACCGGACTGCCCCGGGCCGGTACGGCCGAACAGGTCCCGCAGCCCTACCGGTTCGCCGGGGGCTACCGCGACCCCAGCGGCCTGTACCACCTCGGCGCCCGCTACTACGACCCGCTGCTGGGCCGCTTCACCCAGCTCGACCCGGCCGGGAAGGAGACCAACCCCTACCTCTACGCCGACGGCGACCCGATGAACCGCATCGACCCGCACGGCACCTGGAGCGGCAACATCGGCGTCGAGGTCTGCCTGGGGCTCTGCATCGGCGGCGGGGCCACCGAGGACAACACCGGCAACGAGTCCGGGTACCTCACCTTCGGGCTGGGGTCGCCGGGCGCGAGCGTGGACGTCGGCGTCTCCAGCGGCAACGTCAACTCCGGCTGGTCCGGTGAACTCTCCTGCGGCCTCGGCCCGGTGAGCGGCACCGTCAGCACCGAGGGCGATGTCGGCCTGGAGTCCGGCGGCACCACCGGCAAGTGCTCGGGATCCGCCCAGTACACCTTCTGACCCGCCTGTTCCGAAGCCCCAGGGCCGTCCGACCGGAGTGTCTCCGGTCGGACGGCCCTGGTGTTCCCGCGCACCACCGAGTGGACGCCCCTCCCGAGGGGGTGGGGCTCAGCGGCGGCGGCTGGTGCGCAGCGAGCTGCCGATCCCCGCCACATGCAGGGCCAGGAGCAGCAGTCCGAGCAGCATGATGTTGGTCGAGGAGAACACGTCGTTGGTGCTGATGTCGGCGGCGTTGATCAGGAAGGCGACGAAGAACAGGACAGCGGCGGCGATGGCGGCCATGGGGCGGCTCCCTCATGCGGAACGGTGTGGTCGGTGTGATGTGCTGATCCGTCTGCCCCTCGGGCGCCGGTCTAGACGTGTGCACGTCAGGTCTGGCTTTCTTGATTGTTTGGGGCTGTGTCTTGCGGCATGTTGCGCGACTGCCCTATGTTTCGCGCATCTTCGAGCTTCTCTGCTGTGGAGGATGGTCATGCCCCCAACTAGACGATGGTTCGCGCTGGTGGTCTCCCTGCTGGCCCTCGCCGGGGCGGCGCTGGTGTCGCCGCCCGCCGCCAGTGCCGCGACCACCACCATCGGAAACCTGACCTCGGTCACCCAGTCCGGCTCGACCTTCACCCTCACCGCCGGGGCCGACCGGGTCCGGGTCGGCTTCCTCAAGCCGGATGTGTTCCGGATCTGGCTCGGGCCGGGCGGTTCGTTCACCGACCCCGGGGCGGGAGACATCCTCACCAGGACCGACTTCGGCGCGGTGCAGGCGAGCGCCACCGACGCCGGTGACCACTACCGCCTGGCCACCGGCTCGGTGGTGCTGCGTGCGTACAAGACCCCGCTGCGCTTCGCCCTGTACAAGGCGGACAACACCACGCTGATCTGGCAGGAGTCGGCCGGACTGTCCTGGGGCGACGGCACGGCGCGCCAGCGGCTCGCCCGGGGCACATCCGAGCAGTTCTACGGCACCGGACTGCGCCTGGGGCAGTGGGCGCTGCGGGACAAGACGGTGCCGGTCGCCATCGACAACAAGTGGAACGAGAACAACAACGCCAGCCCCGCGCCGTTCTATATGAGCACCGCCGGCTACGGCGTGGTCCGCAACACCTGGGCCCCCGGCAGCTACGGCTTCGGGCCCACGGTCACCACCACGCACAACGAGAACCGCTTCGACGCGGTCTACTTCGCGGGCGCGGGACTGAAGGACGTGCTGGGCCGGTACACCGACGTCACCGGCAAGCCGTTCCTCGCCCCGATCTACGGCTTCGAGATGGGCCACGCGGACTGCTGGAACGCCTCCAGCCCCGACTACCAGGGCGACCACAACCGGGCGGACCACCAGCGCACCCCGGATGTGGTGAAGTACGCCGACCAGGCGCGCGCCAAGGACATGCCGTCGGGCTGGTTCCTGCCCAACGACGGCTACGGCTGCGAGTACGTCGACCTGCCGAACACGGTCAAGCAGCTCGCCCAGCGCGGCTTCAAGACGGGACTGTGGACCCAGCGCAGCCTGGGGAACATCGGCTGGGAGGTCGGCACCGCCGGCACCCGGATGGTCAAGACCGATGTGGCCTGGGTCGGCGGCGGCTACCGGGACGCCTTCCAGGGCGTGAAGTCCGCGGTGGCCGGGATCGAGAACAACAGCGACGCCCGCCGGTTCGTCTGGACGGTCGACGGCTGGGCGGGCACCCAGCGCAACGCCGTCGTCTGGACCGGGGACACCGAGGGCGACTGGGACAACATGCGCTGGCACGTCCCGGCCGTCACCGGCGCGGGCCTCTCCGCGCTCAACTACGCGGCGGGCGACGTCGACGGCATCTTCGGCGGCAGCCCGGACACCTACGCACGTGACCTGCAGTGGAAGGCCTTCACCCCGGCGCTGATGAGCATGTCCGGCTGGGGCGCGACCAACCCGGGCGCCGGCTACCAGGACAAGCAGCCCTGGCGCTTCGACGAGGCGCACACCGCGATCAACCGCAAGTACCTCAAGCTGCGCCAGCGGCTGCTGCCCTACCTCTACACGATGAGCAAGGTCGCCGCCGACACCGGTGTACCGAGCACCCGCGCCATGGTGCTGGAGTACCCGAACGACCCGGTCGCCCAGGGCAACGCCACCAGCCAGCAGTTCATGGCCGGGGACGCCTTCCTGGTCGCCCCGGTCACCTCGGCGGGCAGCACCCGCAGCGGCATCTACCTGCCCGAGGGCACCTGGACCGACTACTGGACCGGCACCGTCTACCAGGGCCCCGGCACCTTCAACGGCTACAGCGCCCCGCTCGACCGGCTGCCGCTCTTCGTCAAGGCCGGCTCCATCGTGCCCATGCAGCCCGCGATGAACTACACCGGCGAGAAGCCGAAGACCCCCCTCACCTTCGACGTCTACCCGCGCGGCACCTCCTCCTTCGAGCTCTACGAGGACGACGGCGTCACCCGCGCCCACCAGAGCGGCGCCTCCGCCCGGCAGAAGGCCACCGTGACCGCCCCGACCGGCGGCACCGGCACGGTCAGGGTCGATGTGGGCGCCTCGGTCGGCAACTTCACCGGCAAGCAGGCCAGCCGGGCCTACGAGATGGAGGTCCACCTCGCCTCGGCGCCCTCCTCGGTGGCGCTCGGCTCCACCGCGCTGACCCGCCACACCACCCGTGCCGCCTTCGACGCCGCCGCCACCGGCTGGTTCTTCGACAGCGCCGACCGCTCTGGAGTGCTCCGGGTCAAGGCCGGTACCCAGTCGACCTCCTCCGCCTTCTCGGTGACCGTCTCCGACGCCGCGCTCCCCACCCCCAAGGCCATCCCCGGCGGCTCGACCGACCCGGTGACGGGCACGTTCTCGCTGGTCAACGACGGAACGTCACTCGCCGCCGACGTACCCAACAGCTCCACCACCGCCGGCACCCAGCTCATCCAGTGGTCGCCGACCGGCAACGCCAACCAGAAATGGGAGATCAGCGCCAACGCCGACGGCACCCACCAGCTGCGCAACCAGCTCAGCGGGCTCTGCGCCGATGTCACCGGCAGCGCCACCACCTCCGGCGCGGCCGTCGTCCAGTACACCTGCACCGGCAACGCCAACCAGAAATGGCGGCTCACCCGTGACGGCGAGGGCTACCAGATCAAGGCCCAGCACAGCGGCCTCCTCCTCGCCCCCGCCTCGTCCGCCAGTGGCGCGGGCCTGGTCCAGACCGCGGGCACCGGAGCGGCGACCCAGCGCTGGCGACTGAACTGACCCCACCGGTGGCAACCGGCCCCGCTCCGCCGACGGCACCCGCGCCGCCGGCGGAGTGGGCGGACTCCGTCACCGCCTGACCGCCCCTGTCCTTCCGCGCCGCCGGGCCGGGTGTCACCGAACACGCCTGGTGAGCGAAGATGTTGCCCGAGGGCCCGATTCGGTTCTCCCGCGGGTCCGTCATCCATGGCCCCGCGAGCGGCACGGGACGGGCACGAGGGGGACGGCATGAAGGCGCACGAGAGGTGGACCCGGCTGCTGGAGGTGCTCGCCGAGGAGGGCAGCCTCTCCGTCACCGACGCCGTCGAGCGCCTGGGTGCCTCCCAGGCCACGGTGCGCCGGGACATGGACGAGCTGGCCCGCCAGCAGCTGCTGACCCGCACCCGGGGCGGTGCGGTGGCCGGAGGCACCGTCTCCTACGATCTGCCGTTGCGCTACAAGACCTCCCGCCGCGCCGACGAGAAGCAGCGGATCGCCCGGGCGGCGGCCGAGGCGATCCCGCCGGGCGCCATCGTCGGCCTCAACGGCGGCACCACCACCAGCGAGGTGGCCCGGGAGCTGGCCGTACGCGCCGATCTGCGCGAGCACGGCCCGGGCGAGGCGCTGACCATCGTCACCAACGCCATCAACATCGCCAACGAGCTGGCGGTGCGGCCGCACATCAAGACGGTGGTCATCGGGGGAGTGGCCCGATCCAACTCCTACGAACTCACCGGCGCGTTCGCCGCGGCGGTGCTCAGCCACCTCAGTCTGGACTACGCCATCCTCGGCGTGAACGCCGTGCACCCCGACTTCGGGGCGGCCTGCCATGACGAGGGCGAGGCCATGGTGAACCGGGCCATCGCCGAACGGGCCGAACGGGTCGTGGTGGTGGCGGACTCCACCAAGCTCGGCCGCCGCGCCTTCGCCCAGGTCTGCCCCACCGCCGACATCGCCCGGATCGTCACCGACCGAGAGGTCCCCGAGGACGTGGCGGAGCGGTTCACCGGCCGGGACGTCGAGGTCGTCCGGGTCTGACGACTCACGGGCCGGACGGGGGCGGGGGTTTCGCCAGGGACGGCGCCCGGACACACAAGGCCTCGGGGCGAGGCGCGGGTTTCGGCCAGGGTCGATCGTCGGCCAACTGAGGGGTCGCCAGGCCGGATTGGCTCATGGAATGATCGGTTGCTGTCCGAACGCAGTCGGTTACTGATCCGATGGGAGCCTCATGTCCACCGCGCAGCAGGTGCCCGACATCCTCTCGGCCGAGTTCGCCGCGGATCCCTATCCGGCGTACCGGGTGATGCGCGAGACCGCGCCGCTCATCTGGCACGAGGCGACCCGGAGCTACATCGTCTCGCGCTACGAGGACGTGGAGTACGTCTTCAAGGACCGCAAGGGCGAGTTCACCACCGACAACTACGACTGGCAGCTGGAGCCCGTCCACGGCAAGACGATCATCCAGCTCAGCGGCCGGGAGCACGCCGTGCGCCGGGCCCTGGTCGCGCCCGCCTTCCGGGGCGCGGAGTTGCAGGAGAAGTTCCTGCCCGTCATCGAGCGCAACTCCCGCGAGCTGATCGACGCCTTCCGGGACCGCGGTTCGGCCGATCTGGTCGCCGACTACGCCACCCGCTTCCCGGTCAACGTCATCGTGGACATGCTGGGCCTGGACAAGGCCGACCACGCCCGGTTCCACCGCTGGTACACCGCCGTCGTCGCCTTCCTCGGCAACCTGTCGGCCGACCCCGCGGTGACCGAGGCGGGGGAGCGGACCCGGGTCGAGTTCACCGCGTACATGCTGCCGATCATCCGGGCCCGCCGCGACGCCCTCGGCGACGACCTGCTCTCCACCCTGTGCGCGGCCG
The DNA here is from genome assembly GCF_040644755.1 of Streptomyces sp. NPDC046887. Lineage (NCBI taxonomy): Bacteria > Bacillati > Actinomycetota > Actinomycetes > Kitasatosporales > Streptomycetaceae > Streptomyces > Streptomyces sp. NPDC046887. The sequence continues at coordinate 129,315 of NZ_JBEYXH010000013.1, read as the reverse complement.
AGATCGACGGCGTCCGGATGAGCGACGAGGAGATCAGGGCGTTCTGCAGCCTGCTGCTGGCCGCCGGCGGCGAGACCACCGACAAGGCGATCGCCGGTATCTTCGCCAACCTGCTGAGCCACCCCGACCAGCTCGCCGCCGTCCGCGCCGACCGCAGCCTGATCCCGCGGGCCTTCGCCGAGACCCTGCGGTACACCCCGCCGGTCCATATGATCATGCGGCAGTCCGCCACCGAGGTCACCCTCAGCGGCGGCACCATACCCGCCGGCGCCACCGTCACCTGCCTGATCGGCGCCGCCAACCGCGATGCGGACCGCTACCGCGACCCCGACCGCTTCGACCTCTTCCGCGAGGACCTCACCACCACCACGGCGTTCTCGGCCGCCGCCGACCACCTGGCCTTCGCCCTCGGCCGGCACTTCTGCGTCGGCGCGCTGCTCGCCAAGGCCGAGGTCGAGACCGGCGTCGACCAGCTCCTGGACGCCCTGCCCGACCTGCGCCTCGCCGACGGCTTCACCCCGGCGGAGCAGGGCGTCTTCACCCGAGGCCCGGCCACCCTGCCCGTACGGTTCACCCCCGTACGGGCCTGAGGCCGGGCGGAGCCCCGGGAGGAGAGGCCCCTCCCGGGGAGCTACCGCACCACCGGGCTGAACTCCACCGGCAGCGCGGTCAGTCCGCGCATCCAGATCGACGGGCGCCAGGCCAGCTCCTCCGGCTCCACCGCCAGCACCAGGTCCGGCAGCCGCTCCAGCAGGGTCTCCACCGCCGTCCGCGCCATCACGTCCGCCAGCAGCGGAGCCGGATAGGGGCAGCGGTGCTCCCCGTTGGAGAACGACAGATGCGCGGCGTTCTCCGCCCCGACATGCGACTCCGGCCAGATCTGCGGATCGGTGTTGGCGGCCGCCAGCCCCAGCACCAGGCAGTCCCCGGCCCGGATGTGCCGCCCGCCGAGCTGGGTGTCCCGCACCGCCCAGCGGCCGATGAAGTTCTGCGTCGGCGTGTCCAGCCACAGCACCTCGTTCAGCGCCTCGCCCACGCTCAGCCGCCCGCCGGAGACATTGACCGCGAACCGCTCGTCGGTCAGCAGCAGCCGCAGGGTGTTGCCGATCCAGTTGCCGGTGGGCTGCTGGGCCGCGGCGATCACCGAGATCAGGTCCTGGACGATCTCCTCGTCGGTGAGCCCCGCCGGGTGCAGCAGCATCCGCGAGGTGACGTCCGGGCCGGGCGCGGACCGCTTGTCCTTCACCAGTTGCCGCAGCCGCTCGCCCACCCGCCCGTACGCCGCCACCGGGTCGTCGCCCTCGCCCGCGTCCAGCGAGATCCGCAGGTCCTCCACGAGCTGCCGGGTGTCCGCGCGGGCGTCCGGCATCCCGCACACCTGCACCGCCGCCCGCATCGGCAGGGCGTGCGCGTACTCGGCCATCAGCTCCGCCTGCCCGCTCCCGGCGAACTCGGCGATCAGCTGCTCGGCGATGTACTGGCAGTCCCGGCCCAGCTCGAACTGGTCGATCCCCTCCAGCGCCTCGGTGATCACACCGGCGCGCCGCCGGTGCTCGTCCCCCTCGGTGAACAGCACCGACGGCTGGTACCCGACGAATGGCATCAGCGGCCAGTCCTGCGGAATAGCGCCCCACTGGTTCCAGCGCCGGGAGTCCCGCGCGAACAGCTCGTCATGGGCGGTCACATGGGAGACCTCCGAGTAGCCGAGCACCAGCCAGGCCGGTACGTCCCCGTCCAGCAGCACCGGCGCCACCGGGCCGTGCTCCCGGCGCAGCGCGCGGTACAGCTGCGACGGCGTCTGCTGGTAGGAGACCCCCGCCAGCCGCACCGCGTCGGTGCGCACCGGGCAGCCCGGCGCGGCCGCGGGGGCGTCCGGGGCATGGGGGCTGGGCTGGTGCTCGGTCACGGTGTCGCCTCCTGGGCCATCGCCAGTTCGTAGAGGTGGTCGACCAGGGTGATCAGCACGTCCTTGCCGGACTGCCGGACCCGGGCGTCGCAGTCGACCATCGGGACGTGCCCGGGCAGCGCCAGCGCCTGGCGGATCTCGTCCAGGGAGTAGCGCGCGGTGTCGTCGTCGAAGCGGTTGACCGCCACCACGAACGGTGTCCGGTGGTGCTCCAGCCGGTCTATCGCGTACCAGGAGTCGTCCATCCGGCGGGTGTCCACCAGCACCACCGCGCCCAGGGTGCCGGAGAACAGCCGGTCCCACAGGAACCAGAACCGCTCCTGCCCGGGCGCGCCGAACAGATACAGCACCATCCGCGCGTTGAGGCTGATCCGCCCGAAGTCGAACGCCACCGTGGTGGACGTCTTGGACGCCACCGCGCCGGTCTCGTCCACGCCGACACCGGCCTGCGTCATCACCTCCTCGGTGTTCAGCGGCCGGATCTCGCTGACCGAGCGGACCAGGGTGGTCTTGCCGACGCCGAACCCGCCCACGATGACGACCTTCAGCCCGGTCTCGGCCGTGTCGGTCAGCGGTGTACGCCGCAGGGGCAGCTCAGAGGTTGTGGAGCCCATGGAGCACCTCCTTCAGAAGGTCGGAGTCGGGGAGTTCGGCCAGCGACCGCGTGGCCTGCGGATGGCGGGCGGTGATCCGGCCCGTGCCCAGCAGGTCGCCGAGCAGGATCCGCACCACCGTGATCGGCAGCCCCAGTTCCGCGGCGATCTCGACCACGGCGGTGGGGTGCCGGCACAGCCGGAGGATCCGGGCGTGCTCCGACTGCATCCCCGCCGTCGGCCCGGACTCGCTGACGACCAGGGTCACCAGGTCGAAGGAGTCGTCGGCCCGGCTCCGCCCGCTGGTCACCGTGTACAGCCGGTCGGGGTCGCCGGTGTCGACGGGCTTGCGCGTCACGGCGTGGCACTCCTTCGGACGGTGGTACGGGGCTCCGCCCGCAGGTGCTCGCCGATCTGCTCGACCAGCTCGGTCATCTGGTGGCCGACCACACCGGGGTCGGCCTCCTCCGCCGCGAGCACCGCGAGATGCGCCCCCTCGCCCGCGCCCACGATGAAGAGCAGCCCGCCGTGGTACTCGGTCATCGAGTGCCGGACCCCGCCGGTGCCGTCGCCGAACTCCACGGAGGCGCCCTGGGCGAGGGCCTGCATACCGGAGCAGATGGCCGCCAGCTGGTCCGCCTGGTCGAGCGTCAGATGCTCGGTCCAGCACAGCTTCAGTCCGTCGCGGGACAGCACCAGGGCGTGCCGGCTGCCGGGGGTGTGCTCCAGCAGCTGCTGCAGGAGCCAGGTGAGGCTGTTGTCGGTGGTCTGCATGACGGGTGACGGGCCCGCGGGGCCAGGATGGCCGGCCACGGTCCGTCCCTCCAATCTCGGTGCGGGGGTGGGGTACGGGATCGGGAGTGCGTACGGGGCGGGGCGCGGTCTACGAGGACGAGGGGCCGCCCGCCGGGGGCTCGGGCCGGGCGCCCCCGCCGGTGGTGCCGCGCGGGGACCTGCGGGCCCGGGCGAAGGCGCCGAACCGCGAGCCCGCGTCCCGCCCGGGGCGCTGCTCGGGCACCTCGCCGCCCCAGGTGCCGGGTTCGGTCCCGGTCCCGGTCCCGGTCCCGTTCGCGGTGGGGGCGGGTGGCGCCGACCGCTCGCGTCCGCGTCCGCGCTCCCGCTCGGCCTCGCCCATGGTGCGGCCGGGGGTGCGTACCGGCAGCCCGTTGGGCGTGGAGGCCGCGGGACGGCGGTGCGCCGCCTGCTCGGACGCCCCCGGGCGTACCGCCGGGCGCTCGGCGACCGCGGCGGCCTCGCCGGGATCGGTGAAGTAGACGGCGGCGGGATCGGTGAAGTGGACGGCGGCGGGCTCCGGGGCCGGGGTGGGGGTCGGAATCGGGACCGGAGCCGGAGCCGGCTCGTACGGGGCGGCCGTCGGGGCCGGGGCCGCCGTCTGGGCGGGTGCGGTCCCGGTCGCCGTCTCGCGGGAGAGCAGGCGGGGTGCGCGGCGCTGCTGCTGGGCGAGCAGCTGCCGGGGCAGCAGGACGACCACGCCGGTGCCGCCCCGGGACGAGGGGCGGTAGTTGACGCTGATCCCGTGCTTCACCGCGAGCCGCCCGACGACGGCGAGACCGAGCCGGGTGCCCTGGAGCGAGACCAGGTCGTTCATCCGCCCGGCCACCGCGTCCGCCGCCCGCCGCATCGCCGCGTCGGCCATCTTCAGGCCGCTGTCCTCGATGGTCACGACGATGCCCGCGCTGCGCTCCTCCACATAGACGTGCACCTCGTCGATGGGCGGGGAGAAGTTCGCCGCGTTGTCCATCAGCTCGGCGAGCAGATGCATCACGCCCTCGGCGGCGAAGCCGGAGATGGCCACCGAGGTGGCGCAGTGCAGCCGCACCCGCTGGTAGGCGGCGATACGTCCCACGGCGCCGCGCAGGATGCTCTCCATCACGATCGGCTTGTTCCAGGAGCGGCTGGACCGGCCGCCCATCAGCAGGGCCAGCCGGTCGGTCATCAGGCCCAGCTGGGAGGTGCTGTGGTCCAGCCTCAGCAGGTCGCCGAAGACCTCCTCGCCGTGCCGGTCCTGCATCTCCCGCAGATCGGCCAGCATGGAGACGGACTTGGCCTGGACCCGGCTGAGCGCCTTGGCGGAGGCGGCCTGCGCGGCGGCGGCCCGCCGCTCGCTGAGCGCCAGTTCCCGGATGAACGTTTCCGTCGGTACGCGGACCAGCGGCATCCTCGGCAGCGTCAGCTCGGCCCGTACCGTGTCGGCCGACCGGCCCTCGCGCAGCCGGGCGACCGCGGCGGGCAGCGTCTCCCGGGCCAGCCGCTCCAGCTCGGCCGCCGCCTCGTCCAGCTCCTGCCGGGCCTGCCGGCGCTCGGCGTCCAGCGCGGCCGCCTGCCGCTCGCCCGCCTCGATCGCGGAGGTGAACAGGTGCAGCACCCGCGCCAGTTGCGGATCGCTCGGCGGAAGCACGCCGCCGAACGGCTCGGCGGCCGCGGCGGTGCCGTCGCGCCGCTGGGCCAGGCCCGGCAGCGTCACATTGACCAGATACGCGGTCTCCGACGACAGCTGCGCCAGGGCGGCGCGGTGCCGCTCGGCCTCGGCCGCCCGTGCGGCGGCCGCACGCCGGGCCCGCCGTACGGCCCGGCCGCCGACGAGGACGGCGGCGGCCAGGCACACCCAGGCGGCGGCCGCCACCAGCTGCGTCCAGGTCCGCGCCCCGGACGGCGCCAGGACCACCGCCGCTCCGGCGGCCGCGGCGCTCACCGCCAGCACGGCCACCGGCGCGGCCCGGGAGGTGCCTCGGGCCTTCGCCGAACGGTGCTCAACGGGCGGTGCAGGCACGGACATTCGGCGGCCCCTCGGTCGGTGAGAGCAGACGGTTCGAGACGGTCGCCGCGCGGCGACCGGCGGTCGGGAAGGCCGGCATCAAGCGGCCGCGCGATCTTCCGTCCGGACAGAAAGTCATGCTAGCCAGCCTGCCCGGTGCGGAGATCGCTCTGACCGCCCAGTCCGCCTCGGGGGCGACTTCGTCGTGAACCCATAGGTCGGCAAGGAGAGTTGTGATAGAGGAGCCGCCGCCCGCGCCCCGCCGTCGAACAGCGGCCCGGCAGCGGCCCGGCAGCGTCCCGGGGGCCGCCCCGGTGCGGTCGGCCGAGGCGTGGACACGCGCCCAACGGCCCGACCGCGTACCCCCGGCCGCCTCTTTCCGGCCAACTATCCCGGCACGGACCCTGCCCCCGCCCACCCTGGCCGCCGACGAAGCCGACACCGGCCCGCAAAAAGACGTCACCCCGTGGAGGGGCGAATTCCGCGAACCGCCGACGGCGGCCGGGGCCAGTGGGCACGATGAGGGCATGGAACGTGCGAACGCAGGACCGGGCGCGCCCCGGCCGTTGGTGGTGCGGGTGCCGGTGGAGCCGGTGGAGGCGGCCATCGAGGCCGACGCGGTCGACGCCGCCACCTCCGCCGACGGGCTGATGGTGCGCGGCCCGCTGTTCGGGGTGGCGAGGCAAGGGCCCGAGGACGGAATCCGCTGGCGGGTGGTGGTCTCGGTGACCTCCGGCTGCCCCCAGGTGTCCCGGGACAGCCTCCAGTCGCTGCTGTGGTTCCGGGCGAAGGACGAGGCCCGGGACCGGGCCGAGCGGCGCGCCCTGCTGGCGGCGGTCGCCCGGCTGGAGACCGACTACGTGGACGAGGTCACCGTGGAGGACACCCGGTACCGGGTGCTGCGCGCCGAGGAGTACGCGGGCGCGGGGCCCGGCGGTATCGAACCGCCGCGCCCCACCGACCCCGAGCCCCTCACCCCCGACTGGAGCCTCCAGGCCTCGGAGCCGTCCATCGACGCGGACCTGGTCCTGGACCCGGACGCGCCGGTCACCCCGACCCAGGCGCTGGAGCAGCTGTGCCTGCACGATCTGCGCTACACCGGTGAGCGGTTCCCCGAGGAGGTGCTGGCCGACTCCGCGCGGGCCGTCACCACCCACCCCGACATCCTGCTGCTGCCGCCGACCTTCTCCGTGGTGGAGCGCACCGACGGCGGCTGGCGCGGGGCCGGCGGCTCGCACGCCACCGCGCACGCCGCCCGCAGGGGCCTGGAGTTCTCCCTGCTCTGGGCCTGGCCCCGGATCCGCGGCCTGATCCCCATCGAGTCCGACCCCAAGACCAGCGCCCGCAACCCGCCCGCCGACAGCCCGGCCGCCGCGGAGCTGGCCGTCTACGCCGAGGCCGCCGAGCGGCTGAGGGCCGGGGTCCGGGTCAACCGGCTGGAGGTCGGGGACACCGTCTACCAGATCGCCCGCACCCGCCGGCTGCTGCGCTGGGGCCCCGACGGCCCCGAGGGCCCCCGCCCGTCCGACGTCAACGGCCAGGAGCCGATGCGGATGCACCCGCCGATGGACGAGGACGGGAACGTCCTGCCGGAGCACTGACGCCGGCCCCGGCGGGCGGCGCTCCCGCCCCTCGGGACCCTCCCGGGTGCCGAGGGGCGGTCGCGATCACCCGGTCACCCGGTCACTCGGGGTCATGCGGTCACCCGGTCACCCGGTCACTCGAAGCGGGACGGGTCGCCCGCGCCCCGGCGGACGATCTCGACGTCGCCGCCGGAGAAGTCGACCACGGTCGTCGGCTCCGTACCGCAGTCGCCGGAGTCCAGCACCGCGTCGACCTCGTGGTCCAGGCGCTCCTTGATCTCCCAGCCCTGGGTGAGCGGGTCGTCCTCGTCGGGCAGCAGCAGGGTGCTGGAGACCAGCGGGTCGCCCAGCTCCGCCAGCAGGGCCTGGGTGACCGCGTGGTCGGGGATGCGCACACCCACCGTCCGCTTCTTGGGGTGCAGCAGCTGGCGCGGCACCTCCTTGGTGGCGGGCAGGATGAAGGTGTAGCTGCCGGGGGTGGCCGCCTTGATGGTGCGGAACACGTCGTTGTCGATCTGCACCAGCTGTCCCAGCTGCGCGAAGTCCCGGCAGACCAGCGTGAAGTGGTGCCGGTCGTCGAGCTTGCGGATGGAGCGGATCCGGGCCAGGCCCTCGCGGTTGCTCAGGCCGCAGCCCAGCGCGTAGCAGGAGTCCGTCGGATACGCGATCAGCGCGCCGGAGCGGATGCTTTCGGCGACGGTGGTGATGGTCCGGCGCTGCGGGTTCTCGGGGTGCACATCGAAGTACTTCGCCATCCGTCGAGCGTAGGCGATCAGCGGGCTCCGTACCGACCGCGGGGACGGGGGTCCGGGGTCGGCGCCGGCCCACGGTCGAGGCGGCGGGCCACCGGGGGGAGGACGAGCAGCAGACCGAGTACGGCCGCCAGCACATGCCCCACGGTGGTGAAGTCGGGCAGCGGCCCGCCCCACTCCGCCCCGCCGAAGGGCCAGGCGACCACGAACAGCGCCCAGGGCAGCCGGGCCCGGCGGGGCAGGGCCAGGGTGGCGGCGGCCATCATGGTCTGGGCGCCGTAGCTGATCCCGTAGTCCAGCGACCGGCGGACGTCGTCGGCGTACCAGCCCTGCCGCAGGGCCACGGTGATCACGCCCGCGGTGAGCAGGGTGGCGCCGAGGTGCCCCGCCAGGAACACCGCGAACGCCCGCGGCGAACCCCACCGCCGTTCCGCCCACGCCAGTGCGCCGCAGACACCGAGGCCCAGGGTGATGACGGTGGCCGGGAAGTACAGCGAGGTGACGTCGGTCAGCGTGCCGTCGAAGAACAGCGCGCTGCCGAGCACCGCGGTCACCGGGTGGTCGGCCAGGTTGTCCAGGTTGGTGCTGACATGGCGCAGCAGCGCGTCGGCGCGTTCCGCCGACAGGCCGTACACCACCCAGGCGTGGGTGAGCAGCAGCAGGCAGACATAGCCGAAGGTGACCGGCGAACGCCTCGGGTAGCTCCGTACGGCGTCCAGCACGCGACGGCCGCTCACCGGCCGGCCGGCCGAGCGGTGGTCTCCGAGGAGAAGGCGCCGGCGCGGGCGGCGGTGGTGGAGCGTGCCGTGGCGGCGCGCTCGCATATGGCGGCGGTACTCATGGAAGGCATGTCCCTCGGTCCCCTGAACGCACGGCGGTTGCCGGGCCGCTCCCTCCGGAACGGACTGTCCGGAAATCTACGCTGCCGGTCACCGCACCACGCGTCAGCCCCGGCGGCGGGAGAGCAGCCAGGCGACGGCCGCCGGGACGAGTAGCCGCTCTCCCGTCCGCCAGAGCCGATGGCGGTCGTGCTGGTCGGCGAGGGAGAAGCGCCGGGTGACGGCGGTGTGCTGCACGGTCAGGTCGCCACCGGACAGGGACCGGAGCGCGGACCGCAGTTGCGGCAGGGAGTTCTCCAGTGCGGACAGCAGTTGCAGCGTCGTGTAGCCGACCTGCTGCCGGGACAGGGTCTGCTCGGCGTAGTGCCGGACGACCCGGTCGGTCTGCTCCACCAGGACGTCGGTCACCGAGAGGTGCGGGGCCAGCCGGCGCACGGCCCCCTCGGCGTTGGAGAAGGACTTGCCGAGGATGCCGATCATGGGGTTGGTCTGGATGCCGCGGTGCGTGGAGTAGCGCAGGAGCTGGGCGAGGGAGGCACCGAACCTCAGCTCGTCGATGGACGCCGCGTTCAGCCGGGGAACGAGGGAGGCCATGTCCTGTTCGAATCCGGAGATGTCGGCCCAGGCGGTGGGGCGCCCCATCTCCGGCCAGGTCCGCGCGACGGCCACGGCGTCGTTGTTCGCCAGGGCGAGCAGGGTCATCATCAGCGCCCTGCCCAGTCCGCGGTCGATGCGGCCGACCATGCCCCAGTCGATGAGTGTGGTGGGGCCGTCCGGGCAGACGAAGACATTGCCCGGGTGCGGGTCGGCGTGGAAGTAGTGGTCGATGAAGTACCCCTGGTACATGAAGGCCAGCAGGTCCGTGCCGATCCGCTCGCGCTCCTCCTCCTTGAAGGCGGCGGGGTCGGCGTCCCGGATGCTGGTGCCCGGTGCGCGCCGCTGGATCAGGACCCGTGAGGTGGCGTGCACCACGGCCGGCACCTCGACGCCGGAGGCGGAGGCCGCGGTGACCCGGGCGCGCTCCATGTTGGAAGCCTCCAGGGTGAAGTCCAGCTCGTCTCGCATGGCGTCGAAGACCACGCCGAGCATCGCCCGGAAGTCGATCGTCTCGTTGAGCACCGGGGTGCGCCGGGCGAGGAGCCGCACCGCCGCCCTGAGCAGCCGCATGTCGGCCGCCATCGTCGCGGTGATCCCGGGGCGCTGCACCTTGACCACCACGGGCGTCCCGTCCGCCAGTGTCGCCGCGTACGCCTGCGCGAGCGAGGCGCACCCCAGAGGGCGACCGGTGTCGAAGTCGCCGAACCGGCGCCGCCATCGCGGGCCCAGCTCGTCTTCCAGCACCGGTGCCATCCGGGCGAAGGGCAGCTCGGCCGCCTGGTCGTGCAGGTGCTCCAGCTCTCGGGCGACGGCGGACGGGATCAGGTCCTCACGGGTGGCGAGTACCTGGCCGGCCTTGATGTAGAGCGGCCCCAGGCGTTCCAGTGCCTGGCGCACCCGTACGGCGCGGGCCTGCTCCCCGGTGGTGTTCCGCGCCTCGTCGAGGCGGCGGGGACCGGGAAGCTCCCGGCGGAGCAGGTCGGTGACGACCGTGAGCAGCAGACGGCCGCGTTCAGCGAGCACGCGGCGCTCCCGGGCCCGGGCCGCGGATCTGCCGGGCGGTCGTCGGCGAGGCGACCGCGCCGGTCGCGGTCGCCGCCCGGGGCCCGGGCGTTCCCGAATGCGTCAAGGTCTTCTCCTGCGTGGTGGGCCGGACCGGAGCCCGGACGTACGGCTTTCCTCTCCCGGCGGTCGCCGCTTCACCAGACGTACCCGTGGCACGCGGTATCCCGGCTAGGCATTCCCCGGCTCCGGCCGACTATGCGGGAGAAGGGGCACGTCCGGCGTGGAAGATTTCTCCTCCGTCTCAGCGTTATCCGGAAACTCATGGGCTGATTTCCGAATCAGTATTCAACCAGTCGGTTTCAGGACGGCAGGGGCGCGCGGCACCGTCTTCGCACGCCGGGGAGCCTACTGAGGTGCGCTGACGGCTCGAAACGCGGGCTTCGGGGCACGATCCACGGGGGGCGTCCGGGTCGCCCCCCGCGTCCGGCCGGCGTAGGGGGAGGGCGCGTGAGGGGCGTGCGAAACGAGCCCGCGGAGAAGACGATTCGGAAGGCCGGGGATTTCGCGCCAATATGCCGGTGAGTATTTTCCGGTACTTGCCCTCGGTATTTCTCCGCGGGCACAGTGAAGGTCGGCGCCTTTCGCGCCGGAGGCGTTGATCGGCCCCCGGAACACCCGTTGCGGCCACGCCGATTCCCGCACCACCTTCTCCACCGTCACTTCCACCGCCGCGGTGCGCCCTGCCGTGGCCTGCCGCTCGCCTCCGGACCCGGCAGCGGTCCGGACGGGCACGGTGGAGGCAGCTCACGCCCGAGGAGAGAGCATGACCGTATTCAAGGAGGAACGGACGCGCCCGAGCGGCACGGACGCTCTTCCCCACGACTTCGCCTCGTATGTGGCCGCGCGTTCCGTGCCCGCCGACGAGGGCTGGACCTATGTCGTGCATGCCTCCGCGATCGTCGACGACCCGCTGGGCGCCACGGCCTACCGGCGCTGCCTCGACGCCGGAACCATGTCGCACCAGGAGGAGCCCGGGGTGGTGCTGGGCCGGTGCGCGCTGGCCTCACGCCCGCTGATGGAGCGTGCCCTGCGGGAGGCCTCAGAGGCCGCGCCGGTCTGGGCGGCGGTCCCGTTCGAACGGCGGCTCGCCTTTGCCGCCCGCTTCCGGCAGGCACTGCTCGACCACGCGCCCCGGCTGGTGGAGCTGCTGGTCGGCGAGGGGCACCCGGTGCGGCTCGCGGCGTCGGAGGTCTCCGACATCGCGGCGTTCTTCGGCCCGGAGACCACCGACTGGTGCGCCGGGCAGATGCGTACCGAGGCCGAGGACGGGTGCCGGCGGGTGGAGCTGCGGCGCCGGCCGGACGGAGTGGTGTGCGTGCAACCGCCGCAGAACACCCCGCTGGTGGGTGTGGCGGCCGCCCTCCAGTCGCTGATCGCCGGCAACTGCCTGGTGGTGCGGCTCTCCCGGCAGGCGCCGCTGGCCGCCATGTATCTGGTGCAGCGGGTCGCCGGACCGGTTCTGGCGGAGCTGGGCGCCCCGCCCGGGGTGCTGTCGGCGCTGTGCACGGAGCCGGCCGCGGCGCTCAAGACCTGGCTGGCCAGCCCGCTGGTGGACGACATCCTGTACTTCGGCGACAGCACCCGGGGCCTCAGGCTGGAGGCCGACTGCCTGGCGGCCGGGAAGAAGCCGGTGCTGGAGCTGGCCGGCAACGACATGGTGGTGGTCTGGCGGGACGCCGACCTCACCCGGGCGGTGGAGGCGCTGACCGAGTCCTTCTACGCCTCCGGGCAGATCTGCTGCGCGCCCAATCTCGTCCTGGCCCACCCCGAGGTCGCCGACGAGCTGCTGGGCCGGCTCACCGAGGCGGTCCGCCGGCTGCGGCCCGGACACCCCGACGACCCCGAGGTGGTCCTCGCGCCGTCGGCACTGAGCGCCGGCTACGACCGGGCGCTGGCCGACGCGCGTCACCATGGTGCCCGGGTGCTCACCGGCGGGCGCCACCTCGACGTGCAGGGCGCGGAGAGCGACAGCGGTGTCTTCCTGGAGCCGGCGGTGGTCCGGGTGGACGGCCTGGCGCGGGCCGGGCGGCTGCGGTCGGTCCAGGACGAGACGTTCTTCCCGCTACTGACCGCCATCGTGCCGGATCCCACCGACGACACCGCACTGCTGCGGCAGGTGCTGGACTTCGCCGCCGCCAACCCCCACGGCCTGCGCTGCTCCCTGTGGAGTGACGACCCCGGGGTGACCCGGGCGTTCCTCGACCGGGTCACCCGCTGCGGCCAGCTGCGGGTCAACGACTCCCACCTCGCCGGCGGCCCCTACCTGTCCAACCACGGCGGCACCGGACGCAGCGGCGGGGTCTTCGGCGAGGCCGACTACCCGATGCTGCGCACCAGCCATCTCCAGGCCGTGTCCGTGGCCGAGTCCGTCTCGCCGCGACGGCTGTTCACCGAGGCGTACGAGCGGTACGGCGGGCAGCGGCCCACCGGCGCCCGTCCGGGCGGGCGCGCGACCCACCACCATCCCCCCGGCTGGCCGCCGCCCGACCTGCCGGGTGGCCTCCCCGCGCCCTTCACCCCCCGCTTCCAGCAGGACCCCTACCCGACGCTGCGCTGGTACCGGGAGAACCACCCGGTGTGCCGCATCGTCACCCCGGACGGACCCGGCTGGCTGCTCACCCGCTACGACGACGTGCGCCGGGCGCACCGGGACCGCCGGGTCAGCTGTGACAGCAAGCGCACGCCGGCCGGCATCCTGTGGGGTGGCGAGTGGCCCGAGGAACTGCGCCGGCGGCTCTTCACCCACCTGCTGGACAGCGATGATCCGCGTCACGGCGAACTGCGCCGACTGATGGCGCCGCTGTTCACCCCGAAGCGCCAAGCGGAGTGGCAGGGACGCATCACCGCCCTCGTCAACGAGCGCATCGACGCGATCGGACCGCGCGGCGAGGCCGATCTGATGGCCGAGGTCGCCTATCCCCTCGGCGCCCATGTGCTCTTCTCGGTGCTGGGCGCACCGGTCCCGGACCTGGTCCAACTCCGTTCCGTCACCTGGCGGCTGGTGGACTGGAACACCACGGTGCCGTACTTCCGGGCCATGGCCTTCCAAGCCGACGCCCTGATCACGGAGATCCTCAACGACAAACGGCTCAGGCCCGGCGACGACCTGCTGTCCCTGCTGGTGCGCGGATGCGACGAGGAGGGGCTGCTCAGCGACGACGAACTCGCGGGCATGTTCATGCTGATGCTGGTGGCGGGCCAGGACCCCAGCATCAACAGCGTCGGCAACAGCATGCTGACCCTGCTCACCCACCCCGACCAGGCCGAACTGCTCCGCCGCGAACCCGCGCTGATCGGCTCGGCCACCGACGAACTGCTCCGCTACTGCAGTCCGCTGACCTTCACCAGCTGGCGGGGGACGCTCGAACCGGTCGACTTCGGGGGCGTCACCGTCCCCGCCGACGAGTCCCTGATCGTCTCGCTCGCCGCCGCCAACCGGGACCCGGCCCGGTTCCCCGATCCCGACCGCATCGACCTGCGCCGCGAACGCAACCACCACCTGGCCTACGGGCACGGCGCCCACTACTGCCTGGGAGCGCAGATCGGCCGCCTCACCGCCGAGACCGCGATCAGCACCCTGCTGCGCCGGCTGCCCGGACTGCGGTTGGCCGGCCCGGTGCGGTTCCGGCCCGGCCAGTTCGAACGCGGCCTGGACGCCCTGCCGGTGGCGTGGGACGCCGACGCGGTGCGGCCCGCCTGACCGGCCGAGGAGGCACACGGTTGTGGACCGACAAGCGATCCTCGACGAACTCACCGCCATCGTGCACGACGTCCTCGACCTCCCCGTCCGGGAGGTCGGCGAGAACATGTCCCTCGTACACGACCTGGAACTGGACTCCCTGCGCATGGTGCGGCTCGCCGTCGCCGCCGAGGACCGGTTCGGCATCACCCTCTCCGAGGAGGACACCTGGGAGCTCCGTACCGTCGCCGACGCCGTCACCTTCGTCCAGCGCGCCCTGCGCGAGGAGAACCAGGGCACGGCGGGCGCCGACCCCGCGGCGGCGCCCATAAGCGGGCCTCCCCACCACGGGGGACGGCGTTGAGCACCTTCACCGCCTGTCTGCGCCGGCAGGCCGACCGCTACGGGGACACCCGCTGGTTCGCCCATACGACGGGCCGACGCGGCATCCCGGCCGAGACGGGCCGCCTCACCTACCGCGAACTGCACCACCGCGCGGAACGGCTCGGCGCCGCCCTCACCGGTGCCGGCGCCACCGACCAGGCGGTACTGCTGCTCTACCCGGCCGGGCTGGAGTTCCTCGCCGCCTTCCTCGGCTGCCTGCACGCCCGGGCCGTCGCCGTTCCCGCCCCGCTGCCCGCCACCGACCCCGGCGCTCTCCGGCGCGCCGAACGCATCGTCCACGACGCCGGTGTACGGCTCGTCCTCACCGACCGCGCCCATGAGCGGAGTCTGCGCCACTGGCTGCGCACCACCGGCCTGGAGGAGAAGGTCGAGTGCCTGGCCACCGACGCCGCCGAACTGCCGGGCCCCCTGCCCGAGCCGTCGAGGCCGGCGGTGACCGCGGAGACCGTCGCGTACCTCCAGTACACCTCCGGCTCCACCAGCGAACCGCGCGGCGTGCTGGTCAGTCACGCCAATCTGATGCACAACTCCGCCCAGATCAACGCTCTGATCTCCCGTCCCGGCGAAGCCACCGAGGGCACCGGCGTCGGCTGGCTGCCGCACTACCACGACATGGGGCTGGTCGGGCAGCTCCTCCAACCGCTGTACGCCAGCGGCAACATGGTCATCGCCGCTCCGTCGGCCTTCGTCGCCCGGCCGGTGCTGTGGCTGCGGATGATCGACCGCTACCGGGCCCGCGCCACCATGGCCCCCGACTTCGCCTACGCCTGGCTGCACCGCTGCGCGCAGGACGAGGACCTCGCCGGGCTGGACCTGTCCTGCCTGGAATGGGCCCTCAACGGAGCCGAGCCCGTCCGCCCGGACACCCTTCGCGCCCTCACCCGGCGCCTGCGGCCGTACGGGCTGCGCCCCGATGTCTGGGCACCCGCCTACGGCATGGCCGAGGCCACCCTCCTCGTCACCGGGACGAGACGGGGGGCGGGCGCCCGCATCACGGCCTTCGACACCGGCCACCTGGAACACCACCGCGCCGTCGCCCCCGCCGGCGCCCGGCGCACCGAGATCGTCTCCAGCGGCAGACCCACCGGGACCGAGGTCCTGATCGTCCGGCCGGACGGCACGGACCCGCTCCCCGACGGCACGGTCGGAGAGATCTGGCTCGCCGGACCCGGCGTGGCGCAGGGCTACTGGAACAGTCCCACCGCCACGGAGCAGACCTTCGGCGCCCGGACCACCGACGGCGCCGGACCGTACCTGCGCACCGGGGACCTCGGCTTCCTGCTGGGCGGGGAGCTCTATGTCACCGGCCGCGCCAAGGAGGTGATCGTCGTCCACGGACGCAATCTCTACCCGCAGGACATCGAGGAAGCCGGCCGCACGGCCCATCCCGCCGCGGGTACCGCGGCCGCCTTCGGCGTGGAGGCGGACGGCGAACACGTCGTCCTGGTCCAGGAGATCGGGCCGGAGCAGTTGAACGGCACCTCGCCCGGCGAACTGGCGGACCGGATCAGGCGCTCCGCCCGGCGCGCGGTCGGTGCCCCGGTCAGCGTGCTGCTCGTGCCGCGCAACACCGTCCCACGCACCACCAGCGGCAAGATCCGCCGCGCTCCGCTGCGGACCGCCTTCCTGTCGGGACGGCTGCCGCTCCTCCACATCGACGCCCACCCCCGGGTCACCGCGCTCGCCGGCGGTGGGCCCGGACGACCGCCGCGAGCGCAAGACACCCCGCCCACGCAGAAGGGAACACCACCATGAAACGGCGCCACTCCCGCTTCGGACGCTTCCTGCACGAGATCATCGACGAGACCGCCGAGTACCTCGACGACATCGTCGATGCCTTCGAGGACCTGGACTCGGGCCGCCCCAGGCCGCGGGCCACCCGCGACGACCGCCGCTCCGACGGGGCGGAGTCCCGCCGGAGCGAGCACGACGCGGACCTGCCGCGGCAGCTCCGGGAACTGCGGGACCGGCTCGACGAGATCGGCGAGGCGCTGCGGAGCGCCCCTCGGACCGAGGGCCACTGAAGGACCGCGGGCAGGCGGGCCCGGCCGCCCCGCCTCCTCCTGCGCCGGGCCCGCCCCGCCCCGGTCCTCCGACCCGTCCTGCACCCCCGGTCTGCTTCCCGGCGAGGTGCGCTCGCCTCCGGTGAGCGCACCTCGCCGGGAGACCCCGTCCTTCCCCCCACCGCACTCACCCGACGGAGCCATCTCATGACCGCCATCAGCGACACGCTGGCCACCTGCCTCATCGAGGGACTCGGCATCCCCGCCGACACCCTCGCCCCCGAGAAGACCTTCGACGACCTCGGGCTGGACTCCCTCGCTCTGCTGGAGTTGACCGTCATCTACCAGGAGAAGACCGGCCAGGAGCCGGACGGCCTCACCGCGCAGTCGACCCTCGCCGAGGCGACGGCTCTCATCTCCGAGCAGCAGCGGGACGACCCGGCCGAGCCGGTCGGCGGCTCCTCATGACGCCGTCCTCCGCGGCCATCACCGGCATCGGCCTGGTCACCCCGCTCGGCGTGGGTACCCAGCCGACCTGGGAAGGCTTCCTCAGCGGCCGCTCGACCGCGGCAGGTGACCCGCAACTGGCCGACCTGCCGGTCGACTTCTCCTGCCAGGTCACCGACCTCGACGCCGTCCGCCGGCTCACCGCACGGCTGGCCGTGCGACTGGACCGTTTCACCCAGATGGCGATCATCGCCGCCCGCGAGGCCGTACATGACGCCCGTCTCGACCGCACGGCATGGGACCAGGCACGGGTGGCCGTGGTGATCGGGGTCGGCACCGCGAGCTTCGACCGCCTGGAACCGGAAGTCCTCAAGGTCGCGGCGAACCGCGCCAACGCGGTCTCGCCGCTGATGATCCCCCGCTCCATCCCCAACATGGCGGCCGGGGAGGTGGCGCTCGACCTCGGCGCCCACGGCCCGACCTTCGCCGTCAGCACCGCCTGCGCCTCCGGGGCCACCGCCCTGGGCACGGCCCTGCTCATGCTCCGTGGCGGACTGTGCGACATCGCCGTCGCCGGAGGCGCCGAGTCCATCCGCAACCGGGTCTCCTGTGTCGGCTTCTCCCAGCTCAGCGCGCTGTCCAGGCGCACCGCCGACCCCGCCGCCGCGTCCCGTCCGTTCGACGCCGACCGCGACGGCTTCGTGCTCTCCGAGGGGGCCGCACTGCTCGTACTGGAACGACCCGCCGACGCCCGCGCCCGCAACGCCCCGGTACGAGCCCTGCTGAGCGGCTACGGCGCCAGTTGCGACGCCCACCACCCCACCGCCCCGCCGTCCGACGGGCGCGGCGCGGTGCAGGCCATGCGTGCCGCGCTGCGGGACGCCGGCCTGGACGCCGCCGCCATCGGTCATGTCAACGCCCATGGCACCAGCACCTCCCTCAACGACGCCGCCGAAGCCCGCGCGTTGTGCTCGGTGTTCACCGCACCTCCGCCGGTGACCTCCAACAAGGGCGCGATCGGGCACACCATCGGCGCCGCCGGGGCCATCGAGGCCGCGGTCACGGCTCTCGCGCTCCAGCACCGGACCATCCCCCCGACCGCCAACCACGAGACGCCGGACCCGTGCCTCGCCCTGGACGTGGTCGCCGGATCACCTCGGCACCACGAGCACGCCGCCGCCCTCAGCAACTCCTTCGGCTTCGGCGGCCAGAACGCCGTCCTGGTCCTCACCAGCGCGTGACGGATGCGCGCGCTCCACGGTGTCCATGGGGCGAGCGCTGGGAGGAAGACGTAGGAGGGCCCGCCGCGGCCGGGTGTCGGCGCCGTGGCGTGCCGGACCGGTGGTTCATCCGCTGGTGGGGGGAGCGGCGCTCCGGCGCAGATGGAGGGCGCGTAAGGCGGCTTCGGTGGCGAAGCAGTGGTCGGGGTCGGTGAGTCGGTCGCCGAAGGTGGCGTCGAGGTTGCGCATGCGGTAGCGGACGGTCTGGGGGTGGATATGGAGGACTTCGCCGATCTGGGCGGCGGTGCCGCGGGTGGCGAGCCAGACCCGGAGGGTTTCGGTGAGGCGGGCGCGGCGGGTGGCGGGCTGGCCGTCCAGGGGGGCGAGTTCGCGCCGGGCGAGCTGTTCGAGGAGGGCCGGGTCGGTGGCCAGCAGCAGGGTGAGGAGGTGGTTCTCGCAGTGGACGACGGGGCCGCCTGGGATGATCCCGGACTCGGCCAGGGCCAGGCACTGGCGGGCCCAGCGTGCCGAGTCGGTGGCGGAGGCCAGGGGGACGGCGGGGCCGACCGCGGCCAGGGTGCCGGACAGGGCGTGCTCCAGGGACGCACGGCGTACCGCGTCCAGTGGGCCGGGTAGCAGCAGGGCGGGCTGCGGGTCGGTGAGGTCGACCAGGACGTCGGGGGCCAGCGCGGTGCGCGCCGGGCGGGCGCCGGGGGAGAGGGCGACGAAGGCGACCTGGTCGGGGAGGTGCCAGCCGGTGCGCTCGGCGAGTTCGCCGAGCGAGGTGTGCGCGGTGTTGCCCGAGGCGATGAGCTGCAGCAGGCGGCGGCGCGATCCGTCCTGGTCGTCCTGGACGGCGGTGCTGCCGTCCATATAGCCCTCGATCGCCAGCCCTTCGAGCTGGTTGACATAGCCGAAGAGGGTGTCGGCGAAGGAGAGCATGAACAGCGGCGAGAGGTCGCAGTGCCTGCTGACCTTCTTGGCGCGGTGCAGGGCCAGCCGGGTCCCGATCCGGCAGGTCCCGCGCAGGGCGTTGAGGGAGTACCCCTGTGCGGCGGCCGTCCGGCCCAGGGCGCGGAACATCTCGTCGCGCAGCGGTGAGGAGGGCGAGGGGCGGGCCACCTGGTCGACGAAGGCGGTCAGGCTCTGCTCGATGGCCACATCGATGTGCGAGCCCTGCGGACCGGTGAAGACGGGCGTGAACTCCGGGTAGGTGCTGAGGACTTCGTCCCTGATCTCCTGGCGGAGGCCGGGGATCTCCCGCCGCATGGCAGCGGCGAACCTCGGTGAGAGCGGCGGCGGTTGCTCGGGGACGGCCGAACGGGAGGTGGCCGAACGGGAAGGGGCTGAGCGGGGAGTGGCTGAGTGGGGGGTGGAGTCGGACACGGGGCGGTCCCTCTCTGACCGGCGGCGGGGACGCACCGGGAGGCACGGAGTGCGGTGGCTCCGCCGGGTCCGGCGCGTCATGGCGGAGTGGGGGAGTCCGGCCGCCCGTCCCCGTCCCGCCGCTTTGCCCGGTCTTTAACCAACGCGGCCGGGAAGGGGGCCCGTACGTCCCCACGTCCGTACGGTGATGGTGGACCTCTCCGCCGGGCGAGGTCAGCGCGGCGAGGTCACCAGGCTGGTGCCGAACTTGCGCAGGGCCTCGTTGACCGGCTGGAAGATGGTGTACTTCTGGCCGCTGCCGCCGGAGCAGGTGGCGCTGCCGCCGCCGGAGTGCAGGCCCACCGCCTTGCCACCGGAGGCGGTGACATAGCTGCCGCCGGAGTCGCCGCCCGCGGAGCAGGCGCTGGAGTAGGAGAGCCCGCCGATGACCACGGAGCCGTAGTCCACGGTCTGGTTGACCCTGGTCACCTGGCCGCAGCGCAGGCCGGTGGTCTGCCCGGAGCGGCAGATCGAGGTGCCGACCACGGCCTCGGCCGAGCCGGTCACCGCGATGTCACCCTGGCCCCAGCCGGCCACCGTCGGCACCAGCCGCCAGGCGGACTGGTCGACCTCCACGATCCCGAAGTCCCCCTCACCGGAGTTGACGCTGCCGGTGCCGCCGCGGTTGGACGTGCCGAGGCGGCTGCCGTCCTTGCCGTAGGCGGCCTGGTTGACGTTGTTGGTGCAGTGCCCGGCGGTCAGGAAGGCCCGGCCGCCGCCGGAGCGGGTGACCGGGAAGCCGATCGAGCAGGCGCCCTCCCCGCTGGGCACCCACTTCTGCCCGCCGACCACATCGCCGCCCTGCTGGCGCGGGGTGCCCGGGACCTCCACCACCCGTATCCGCTCGCCCAGTTCGGCGGCGAGCCGCTGACGCAGGGCGGCGGTCGCGGCGGTTGCCCGGGCCGGATCGACGGTCAGCTCGACGCGGTCACCGGAGGCGGCCGGCCCCCAGGAGGTGACCCCGGGCACCCCGCGGGCCTGCCGGCCGACGGCGGCCGTCGCGGCGTCGAGCCGGTCCGCGCTGAGTCGCGCCGGGTGGGCCACGGCCCCGGACCGCTCGACGGCGGCGGCGTCGGCCGCCCCGCGTACGGCGGCGTGCAACCGGCCGTCGGCGGCGTCGAACCACAGCGCGGTGACCCGGTCGCCGACGGCGGCGCGGACGGCCTCGGCGGCGCGTTCGGCCCGCTGCTCGGCCGCGATGCGCTCGCGGACGCCGTCGGCGGTGAGGCCGAGGTCGCGGGCCATGGCCGCCCGCACATCGGCGGGCACCGACGGGGCCGGGTCCCGCGGCGCGGGCGGCGGGGCGGCGTGGGCGGAGACGGCGGTCAGCGCGGCCACCGAGGCGGCGGCCAGCAGAGCGGCGGTGAACGGGCGTGCTGTCGCGGGGGACATGGGGGGTCCTCTCAGAGGGGGGATCGGCCGATCGGGGTCGACCGAGCGCGGTGACGGGCGTCACCGGCGGATGCGCACGCTTCCCCTCGTGGGGACGCCCGGCCCGGGGCTCACCGGGTGTGCCGGACGGGGTGCGAGGGGGAAGGACGCCAGCGTCTCGGGCCGGGCGCCCTCGCGGTATCCGGTGGATCCCTTGCGTCGGCCGCCGGGGCGTCGGCCGCCGGACCGGTGGCGGATCCGGTCGCGAGGCCGGGGTCCCGCCGGTGCGGCGGGACCCGCTCGCGGGGCGGGGCCCCGATGCGCCGGGGCCCGTGACCGTCGGCCGACAAGCGGCCCGGACGGCCCGGCCCGCACCCCACCCGCCCCGCCGATGGCGGGTACGCGGCCGGGGTGGTCGTGCGTTGCGCCGCGCCGCCGATGGCGGGTACGCGGCCGGGGTGGTCGCCCACCATGTCCGCCTCGCCGGCCGCGCCGACGGCGGGAATGTGGCCTGGGCGGTCGCTCGCCGCGCCGTTCCGTCGGCCGGTACGCGGCTGGGCTGGTCGCGCGCTACGCCCCGCCGCTGGCCGGTACGCGGCCGGGGTGGTCGCCCACCACGTCCGCCCCGCCGACGGCGGGAATGTGGCCTGGGCGGTCCCTCGCTGCGCCGTCCCGTCGGCCGATACGCGGCTGGACTGGTCGTCCACCACTCCCGCCCCGCCACCCGCGCCGCTGGCCGGTACGCGGCCGGGGTGCTCGTGTGTTGTGTCTGCCGCGGGCGCCCGGGCATCCGGGAGATCCCTTGCGTTGCCGGCGAGTTGGTGCCTCGGCCTTGGCGTGCCCCGCGCGCCGCCCTACCGTGCGCGGTGTGAACGGACCTCGGCAGCACAGGTGCCCCGAACTCGCCCCGTCCGAGGCGGAGGACGGTCACGAGGGCTGGCCCGCACTGGTCCGCGGCGTGCACGCACTGCTCGCCGAGCGGGGGCGGGTGGCGCTGCACGGGCCGTGGGGCTCGGGCAAGAGCACCCTGCTCGATGAGCTGGCCGGGACGGCGGAGGTGCGCTGCCTGCGGGTGTACGCCCAGGACGGCGACCGGCACCTCCCGTACGCGGCGCTCGCCCGGCTGCTGGACGGCGCGGAGGCCACCACCGAACCTGTCAGCCGGCTGACCGCCCGACGTGCCACGGCCCGGCTGCTGGCGCACGGTGGCCCGGCCCTGCTGCTGATCGATGACGTCCAGTGGATGGACGCCGCCAGCGCCGACGTTCTCGCCTCCTGCGTCCGCGGGCTGCCACCCGGCCGGCTGGGCGTGGTGGCGGCCGAGCGCACCGCCGCGTACCCCCGTACGGCGAGCCGGCTGCTCGGCGGGCACCCGGACGTGCTGCCGGTGCCGCCCGCCGACGCGGCGGAGACGGCGCGGCTGCTGCACCGGCGGGGGCTGCCGCTGCGCTGGGCCGAGCCGGTGCACCGGCTGTGCGGCGGCCACCGCGCGCTGCTCGCCGTCTGCTGCCGGGCGCTGGCCGCGGCAGGGGAGGGGCATGCCACCGCCGGGCGCCATCTGCCCGACGTCCCGCGCGAGGTCTCCGAGGCCGCAGCGCAGTGGCTGGACACCCTGCCCGCCGAGGTCCGCGCCACCGTACGGGCCGCCGCCCTCGCCCACCGCCCGGACGCCGATCTGCTGCGCCAGGCCGGGCACACCGGGGCGGACGACCATCTCGACCACGCCGTCCGGGCGGGCGTGCTGGCCCCGGCCGGGGCGGCGGAGCACCAGGCCGGCACCCTGCCCGTCCCCGTACGCTTCACCGCCCGGGCCCTCTCGCTGGCCGCGGCGCGGACGGCTCCGGCCGCCGAACAGCGCCGCGCGCACGCCGCGTTCGCCCGCGCCGTACGGGACCCCCTGCAACGCGCCCGGCACCGGGCGCTCGCCCAGGACGGCACCGACCAGGCGGTGGCGGAGGACACCGCCGAGGCCGCCGCCACCGCACGCGAGGCGGGCGAACGCGGGCTGGCCGCCGAACTGCTGCTGCTGGCCGCCCGGCTCACCCCCGCCGACCGGCCCGCGCCCCGGCTGGAACGCCTCACCCAGGCCGCCCGGGAGGCCGCCGCCGGGGGCCGCGCGGACCTCACCCGGCACGCCGCCACCCTGATCGCCGAGGAACGGGGCAGCAACGCCCAGCGGGTGCAGAGCCTGCTCGCCATCATCGACGCCCAGGGCCAGGACCTCTCGGACGCCGAGCCGCTGCTCTCCGCCGCCCGTACCGCCGCCGCCGGAGAGCCCGCGCTGCTGGCCGCCACCGAACTGCGCGCCGCCGTCCAGGCCAATGTCACCGGCGGCGACACCGCCCGGGCCCTGCACCACGCCGGCGACGCGGCCGCGCTCGCCCACCAGGGCGGCGACACCGCCCTCCAGGCGGCCGCCCTGGCCATGACGGCCCGGATGCAACGCGTCCTTGGTCAGGCGAAGGCCGCTCCGACAACGCTGTCAGCCGCCCTGGCGCTCGCCGTGCCACCCGCCCGGATCGGGATCCGCAACAGCCCCGAGTACGTCTCCGCCCGCCACGCCGTCTTCGACGGACGGCTCGACGAGGCCCGCCGCCGACTGCTGGACCTGCTCCCTGCGGCCCGCGCCGCCGGGGAGCCGGAGGACCTGGTCGACCTCTGGCGCAGCCTCGCCGAGGTGGACGCCGGGCTCGGCTCCTGCGCCCGCGCGGTGGACTGGGCCTCCGACGCCCTCGCCCTCACCGCGTCCGCCGGGATCTCCCCCGGGCCCGCCCACTACACGGCCGCCCTGGCCCAGAGCCACGGCGGCTCCTTCGCCCAGGCCCTGCGCCACGCCGACCAGGGCCTGCGGGCCTCCCGCGAGGAGAACGACACCCTGCACACCACCCGCAGCCTGTGGGTCCTGGGCGCCGTCCACCTCCACCTCGGCCACGCCGACCTCGCCGCCGCCGCGCTGGCCGAGGTCGCCGCGCTGGAAGGGCGCCACGGGGCGGCCGACCCCTCGGTGCTGCGCTGGCAGCCCGACGCCGCGGAGGCCTTCGCCGCCACCGGCCGCACCACCACCGCGTACGCCCTGCTGGACCAGGCGCACCGGCAGCTGGACGACACCGTGGACCACACCGCGCTGCGCGCCGCCCTCACCCGGGCCCGGGCGGCCTGCGCCGACCAGGACGGCGATCCCGAGCGGGCCGTGGTACTCCTCGACCAGGCCGCCCGGGACTTCGCCGCGCTCGGGCGGGTGGTGGAGGAGGGCCGCACCCGGTTGCTCCAGGGCCGTATCGAACGCCGCCGCCGGAGGGCCGCCGCGGCCCGTGCCGCGTGGCAGGCCGCCCGAGCCGCCTTCACGACCGCCCGGGCCCGGCCGTGGATCACCCTGACCGAGCACCATCTCGCCCACCTCGCGGGCCGCCCCGCCAGCGTCGCCACTGAGGAGCACCGGACCGACCGGCTCACCGGGAACGAACTGCGCCTGGCCGCGCTGATCTGCGCCGGAGCCACCAACAAGGAGGCCGCACAGCGGATGTTCGTCTCACCCAAGACGGTGGAGGCCACCCTCAGCCGTATCTACCGCAAGCTCCATGTGCGCAACCGCACCCAGCTCACCTCCACTCTGGCGCCGCTGCTTGACCAGGGCGGCCCGTCCGGGCACGACCACGACGCCCCGCGGTGACGCCCCCGCCGGTCACCGGTGGACGCGCGGGGTCGTCCGGGCGCCGGGCCGGGGCGGCGGCACTCTGGCGCAGATGCAGCGCGCGCAGGGCGGCTTCGGTGGCGAAGCAGTGGTCGGGGTCGGTGAGTTGGGGGCCGAAGGTGGCGTCGAGGTTGCGCATGCGGTAGCGGACGGTCTGCGGGTGGATATGGAGGACTTCGCCGATCTGTGCGGCGGTGCCGCGGGTGGCGAGCCAGACCCGCAGGGTCTCTATCAGGCGGGCGCGGCGGGTGGCCGGCTGGCCGTCCAGCGGGGCGAGTTCACGCCGGGCCAACTGCTGGACCAGGGCCGGATCGCTCTCCAGCCAGAGCGTGACCAGGTGGTTCTCGCAGTAGACGACGGGCCCGTCCCGGACGATCCCGGACTCGGCCAGGGCCAGGCACTGGCGGGCCCAGCGCATCGAGTCGGTCGCGGCCGCCAGCGCGACGGTCGGGCCGACGGCGGCCAGGGTGCCGGACAGGGCGTGCCCGAGCGACTCCCGGCGCGCGTCGTCCAGCGGGCCGGGCAGCAGCAGGGCGGGCTGCGGATCGGTGAGGTCGACCAGGACGTCGGGGGCCAGCGAGGTGCGCGCCGGGCGCGCGTCGGGGGAGAGCGCCACCATGCTGACCTCCTCGGGCAGTTGCCAGCCTGCACGCTCGGCGAGCTCCCCGATCAGGGCGTACGCGGTGTTGCCCGAGGCGAGCAGCCGCAGGATGCGGCGGCGCAGTCCGTCCTGGTCGTCCTGGATGGCAACGTTGCCTTCCATATAGCCCTCGATCGCCAGCCCTTCCAGCTGGTTCATGTACTGGAAGAGGGTGTCGGCGAAGGAGAGCATGAACAGCGGGGAGAGGTCGTAGTGCCTGCTGACCTTCCTGGCGCGGCGCAGCGCCAGCCGGGCTCCGATCCGGCAGGTTCCGCGCAGCGCGTCGAGTGAGTAGCCGTCCCCGGCGGCCGTCCGGCCGAGGGTGCGGAACATCTCGTCGCGCAGCGGTGAGGGCAGCGAGGGGTGGGCCACCTGGTCCACGAAGATGGTCAGGCTCTGCTCGATCGCCGCGTGCACATACGGGGCCTGCGGACCGGTGAAGGCCGGTACGAACTCCGGGTAGGTGCGCGTGACTTCGTCCTTGATCTCCTGGAGCAGGCTGGGCAGCTCCGGCCGCATGATCGCGGCGAACTCCCTGGGCACGGGCTCCAGCGGATCGGAGGCCGCCGGGCTGGGCGAGGAATCGCGCATGGGCTGTCCCTTTCTGGCCGGCGACGTGGGGGACCGCCGGAAGACGCGGACTCTATCGGTCTGCCCGGCGCCTTCGAGGGTGGGGAGATCCCCCGCCCGTGGAGGTGGGGGGAGCCCTGACGCCTTGCGCATGACCGCGGTGGTGGGGGTGGCACGCACGCTGACCGGTCCGTGGACGGGTATCGACGGACAGTAGAGGCAAGATAGACCAGCCGCGCTCCCGGAAACACTGTTTCTGCCGGTAATTCTGTGAGACCGGTGAGCGCCGGGGGCGGCTCGGGCTCAATTTCTTATGAATACGGGCGGGGGTTTTTGTCGCCCCCGGCCAATGTGTGTGTGATGCGGGCGCCGTGCGGTCGGCATTCGCTTGGCTGTTCCCCTCCCGGAGGATTGTCGCAGGAGGGGGTCAGATCCGAACGGTGCGGCGACTGGTCCATACCTGGAGGTCAGGGTGGATTGGCGGGGCGGGGGCGCGCTAAGTGACAAATCGTGAAGGCCGTTCTGTAAGGCCGCTGACAGACTTTTGCGCCGGTGTTTTGGATGGCCGGTTCTGTGTGTGCGGTGTATTGCGGCGCCTGGCTACTCGCACGTAATGTCGCGGCCGTTCGAGCGCCGTCAGGTGAACGGCCGATTCCGAAATGCGTCAGGAGTGGGGCAATGAGGGCTTCAGCCGATTCGCGCGCCGCGGCAAAGGGCGTCGCACTCGGTGTGCTCGTACTCGCCGCGTCCCTGTCGCCGGTGTCGGCCTCGGCCGGGAAGGGGCGGGCCCCGGCGGTCGCGGCGGACTACTCCTGTGCCGCCGCCGGGACGGGTGGAGAGGGTGGTCGGCAAGCCGTCCGGGTCGTCTTCGACGGTCGGTTCCCGGACCGGGGGCGGGCGGGAACGGCGGTGCGGGTAGGGGAGTTCACCGTACGAGCGGAACTGACCGGCGAGGCCGTGCGCGCCCTGCTACCGGCCGGCGCCACCGCCGTGTCCGGTACGGCGCGGCTTACGGCGGAGCTCGCACTCGACGGCCGCGGGAGCACCCGGGCCGACTGGTCCGGGCTGGTCGCCCCGCGTACCCCCCTTGATGCCGAGGGCGGTGCGGCCCCCTCCTTCACCGGCGCGCTGCCGGAGCTGACCGCCACCCGAGCCGGGCAGCTCACGGTCACCGCACGGGAGTTGACGCTGACGCTGGCGGTCGAGGCACCCGGACCGGAGGCGGATACGGGGCCCCTGGCCGCCGCCCCGGTCGAGCTGCGGTGCGCCCCGCTGCGTACCCCGGGGCCCCGCCTGGCCTCCTGGGAGGTCACCGCACCGGCGACGACGGCACCACCCCGGCCGCCCACTCCCGGCGAAGCCTCCCCCGCTCCGGGAGCCCCGGAACCCGCCGCATCAGGCGCCCCCGCCGCCGAACCGCCGGTCCGCGCCGCGCGGGCCCCGGGCAAGGCCCCCCTCTGCCCGGTGGAGCCGCCCCAAGGCGAACTCGACCCGGCACGGCTGCCCAAGCCGCCACCGGGGGCGATCGAGGGCCCCGGCATCGGCGGCTCGCTCTGCACCGTCCCGGTGGGCTACGCCACCGTGCGCAAGCAGCACGCCGCGATGATCGTCAACGACCCGGGCAAGAAGCCGGGGTTGATGCACCTCAGCCTCGGCAAGCGGACGGTGTCCTCCGCCGACGGCTCGTACACCGAGTCGGACTCCCTGGGCGTCCTGCATCTGCCCGACGCCGACTCCACCTTCCTCACCTTCGGCTTCCAGCCGGTGTCCGCCAGGGTCACCTTCGAGCCGGACCCGGTGACCATCGTCAACGTCCTGCGCGGCGGCCGGCAGACCACCACCGTGGGCTACTGGCAGCATCTGCGCATCCACCAGGTCCGGCTGAGCGGCGTCCCGCTGGACGTCGGCCCGCGCTGCCGCACCGTGCGCAAGATCGACACCTCCCTCTCGGGCGAGTACCCCTTCCTCACCGGCGGGCTGCTGACCGGCAGCATCACCATCCCTCCGTTCACCGGCTGCCGGACGCCCTCGGGCGAGGACCTGTCGCGGCTGTTCACCGCCGCCATCTCGGGCCCCGGCAACACCCTGCGGATCCAGCAGGGCGGCCTCACGGGAGGAGGCGCCTCACCCCCCGTGCCGCCCCTGCCCAGTCGCTGACCGAAGGCCGGTGCCGAGGGCGCCGCCGACGGGAGAGCCGTGAACAGAGCCGAACCAGGAGAGCAGATGGGAATCGCAGTGGAGGTCGAGGGGCTGACCAAGTCCTTCGGCCGGCAGACGATCTGGCAGGACGTGACGCTGAACCTGCCGCCCGGCGAGATCAGCGTCATGCTCGGACCGTCCGGCACCGGCAAGACCGTCTTCCTCAAGGCCATCGTCGGTCTGCTCCGCCCCGACCGCGGCCGGGTCCTGGTGAACGGCGTCGACATGGCCAACAGCCCGGAACGGGACATCTTCGAGGCCCGCAAGCTGTTCGGGCTGCTCTTCCAGGACGGCGCGCTCTTCGGCTCGATGAGCCTCTTCGACAACATCGCCTTCCCGCTGCGCGAGCACACCAAGAAGAAGGAGTCGGAGATCCGGCGCATCGTGATGGAGCGCATCGAACTGGTCGGACTGGTCGGCGCGGAGGGCAAGCTGCCCGGGGAGATCTCCGGCGGGATGCGCAAACGCGCCGGACTGGCCCGCGCGCTGGTGCTCGACCCGCAGATCATCCTCTGCGACGAGCCGGACTCCGGGCTGGACCCGGTGCGCACCACCTTCCTCTCCCAGCTGCTGGTGGACCTCAACGCCGAACTCGACGCCACCATCCTGATCGTCACCCACAACCTGGAGATCGCCCGGACCGTGCCCGACAACATGGGCATGCTCTTCCTCCGCCGGCTGGTCACCTTCGGACCTCGCGAGGTGCTGCTCACCAGCGACGAACCGGTGGTGGAGCAGTTCCTCGGCGGGCGGATGGCCGGGCCGATCGGCATGTCCGAGGAGAAGGACCAGGCCGCCCTGGACCGGGAGGCGCTGGCCGGACCGGTCCCCGAGCGCACCGGGGCCCGCGAGGTCGTCCCGCAGATGCGGCCCAGCGCGGGACTGCCCGAGCGCCAGGCGGTACGGCGCCGGCGCGAACGGGTACGGGGCCTGCTGCACACCCTGCCCCCGGCGGCCCGCGCCGCCGTGGAGGCCGACCTACGGTCCGAGGACCGGGCCACGGCGGTGTACGCCGTACCGGACGCTCCGGTGGACGGCGGGGGCGCCTCGCCCACGGCCCGTACCGCCCTGCTGCCCCGGTTCGGAAGGCGGCGGCCATGAGCGCCCCCACCACCCCGCGCCCCGCGCCCGGAGCGCCGCCGCCCCGGCCGCCGCTGAAGGTGCTGGAACCGCTGCGCGAGACCGGCCGGTTGTTCGCCCTCGGAGCCCAGGTGCTGCGGCTGATGTTCCGACGCCCGTACCATCTGCGGGAGTTCGTGGAGCAGTTCTGGTTCATCGCCAGCGTCACGATTCTGCCCGCGATGCTGGTGACGATCCCCTTCGGGGCGGTCATCGCGCTCCAAGTCGGCTCGCTGCTCCAGCAGTTCGGCGCCCAGTCGTTCACCGGCGGCGCCAGCGTGCTGGTCATCATCCAGCAGGCCAGCCCGCTGATCGTCTCGCTGCTGATCTCCGGTGTCGCGGGCTCCGCGATCTGCGCGGACCTCGGCGCCCGCACCATCCGCGAGGAACTCCAGGCCATGGAGATCATGGGCGTCTCCCCCGTGCACCGGCTGGTGGTGCCCCGGGTGCTCGCCGTCACCCTGGTCGGCGTGCTGCTCAACGGGCTGGTCTCGGTGGTCGGCACGGCCGGCGGCTACTTCTTCAACGTGATCATGCAGAACGGCACCCCGGGCGCCCATGTCGCCAGCTTCTCCGCGCTCGCCCAGATCCCCGACCTGGTCATCAGCGAGATCAAGGCCCTGGTCTTCGGCTTCATCGCCGGGGTGGTCGCCGCCCACCGCGGCCTCAACCCCAGGGGAGGACCCAAGGGCGTGGGCGACGCGGTCAACCAGTCCGTGGTCTTCACCTTCCTTCTGCTGTTCTTCGTCAACATGGTGCTGACCGCCCTGTATCTGCGCCTCGTGCCGGCGAAGGGGCTGTGAGCCATGGCCCTGAGCGAACGCCTCGTCCCCGGCCGCCTGTTCCGCTGGCTGGACCGCGCCGGTGACGAGGTCACCTTCTATCTGACCGCCCTGCTGTCGGTGCCCCGGGCCGTGCGTCGCTACCCCAAGGAGATCCAGCGGCTGCTGTCCGAGGTCGCCCTCGGCTCCGGCGGGCTGACCGTCATCGGCGGCACCGTGGGCGTGATGGTCGGCATCACCGTCTTCACCGGTACCGTCGTCGGCCTCCAGGGCTACGCGGCCCTCAGCCAGATCGGCACCGACGCCTTCACCGGCTTCGTCTCCGCCTACTTCAACACCCGGGAGATCGCCCCCCTGGTGGCCGCGCTCTCCCTCTCCACCACGGTCGGCGCCGGCTTCACCGCGCAGCTCGGCGCGATGCGGGTCAACGAGGAGGTCGACGCCCTGGAGTCCATGGGCATCCGCGCCATCCCGTATCTGGTCTCCACCCGGATCGTCGCCGCCACCCTGGCGATCGTGCCGCTGTACGGGATCGGGCTGCTCGGCTCCTATCTGGCCTCCCGGCTGGTGACCGTCGCCTTCAACGACCAGTCCACCGGCACCTACGACCACTACTTCGCGCTCTTCCTGGTCCCCACCGACGTACTGCTCTCCTTCCTCAAGGTCATCGTCTTCTCGGTGCTGGTGATCCTGGCCCACTGCTACTACGGCTTCCGCGCGGCCGGCGGGCCCGCCGGGGTGGGGCTCGCCGTCGGCCGCTCGGTGCGCACCGCGATCGTGCTGATCAGCGTGACCGACTTCTTCCTCAGCCTGGCCCTGTGGGGCGCCACCACCACGGTGAAGGTGGCCGGATGAACCCGCCGCCCGTAGCGACCCCGCCGCGCCCCGTGCCCACCGCCCCGCCCGTCCCGCGCGTTCGGCCCTCGGAGGCCGCCGTCCGGCTGCGCCGCCGACTGGCCGGCGCGCTCTACCTCCTCCTCCCGCTCGCCCTGATCTGGCTCTCGCTCGCCGTCTACCACCGCGACTTCGAGACCAGCGACCGCGTCACCGTCGAGAGCGGCACCGCCGGCAACGAGATGCACCCCCAGGCCGACGTCAAACTCCGCGGGGTCGTGGTGGGGCGCGTGGAGCGGATCGACACCCGGGGCTCCGGGGCCCGCCTCACCCTGGCACTGGAGCCGGGTGTGCTGCGGCGGGTCCCCGCCGATGTCACCGCGCAACTCCTCCCCACCACCCTGTTCGGACAGCGGTATGTGGCCCTGGTGCCACCCGCCCGCCCCTCTTCCCGCCCACTGCGGCCCGGCGCGGTCATCCCACCCGACCGCAGCCGCAACGCCGTGGAGCTCCAGCAGGCCCTGAACAACCTGCTGCCCCTGCTGACCGCCGTCCGGCCCGACCGGCTCTCCGCCACCCTCACCGCCGTCTCCCAGGCCCTCGACGGCCGGGGCACCCAACTGGGCGCCACCCTCACCCGGCTCGACGGCTACCTCCGCAAGCTCAACCCCGAGCTGCCGCATCTCAACGCCGACATCCGGGAGTTCGTGGAGGTCAGCAAGTCGTACGAGGAGTCCCTGCCGGGCATCGTCGACGCCCTCTACGACGCGACCACCACCAGCGCCACCCTCGCCGACCAGCGCCCGCAACTGGCCGCCCTCACCACCTCGGTGACCGCCTCCTCGGTGACCCTGGACACCTGGCTGCGGCGCAACCGGGCCCATCTGATCCGGCTCACCGCCACCGGCCGGCCCACCCTGGAACTGCTCAGCCGCTACGCCCCGGCCTTCCCCTGCACCCTGAAGACCCTGGCCGACTTCGTCCCGGCCATGGACCGGGCGCTGGGCAAGGGCACCGCCCGGCCCGGGCTCCAGGTGGAGGTGACGGTCCTGCCCGGCCGGGGCGCCTACCGGCCCGGCACCGACCGCCCCCGCTACGACGCCACGGGCGGCCCGGCCTGCTACCCGGTCCCGTACGGCGGCCCGGCCCCCGCCTCCCCGAGCAGCCCGGCGACCGTCACCACCCCCCAGGGCGGCCTCGGCATCCCCAACTCCCCGCAGGAGAACACCCTGGTGAACGAGATCCTCCAGGCCGGCTCCCCCTCCGGCGCCACCGCCCTGCCCGACTGGTCCAGCCTGCTCGCCGGGCCCGTGCTGCGCGGCACCGAGGTGAGGCTGAAATGAACCGGGCACGGCTCACCGGGCCGCTCGTCAAGTCGGCGATCTTCGTCCTTGTCACCATCCTGGCCACCGGCACCCTCGCCGTCAGCGTCAGCAACTCCGGCACCGGACCGGGCCCCACCTACAAGGCCTGGTTCACCGACGCCACCGGACTCGTCCCCGGCGACTCGGTGCGCATCGCCGGGGTCACCGTCGGTCAGGTGGACTCGATCCAGGTCGTCCAGCAGCGCTACGCCCAGGTCGCGTTCCATATCGAGCAGGGCCGCGCCCTGCCGGGCACCACCACCGCCGCCATCAAGTACCTCAGCATGGTGGGGCAGCGGTATATCGCCCTGGACCGCGGGGCCGGCGCCCCCGGCCCGGCGCTCAGCCCCGGCGCCACCATCCCGCTGCGGCGCACCCAGCCGGCCGTGGACATCACCCAGCTGTTCAACGGCTTCCAGCCGCTGTTCCGGGGCCTGTCCCCGGCCGACACCAACCGGCTCGCCGCCTCCCTCGTTCAGGTGCTCCAGGGCGAGGGCCCCACCGTCAGCAGCCTGGTGAGCACCATCGGCTCCCTCACCGGCACCCTGGCCGCCAAGGACACCGTGATCGGCGAGGTCATCGACAACCTCAACGCCGTCCTTGCCACCGTCACCACCCATGAGTCCGGCTTCACCGACCTCATCGACACCCTGGACCAGCTGGTCGCCGGGCTCGCCGAGGACCGTGCGCCCATCGGGGAGGCCGTCAGCGGTATGGCCGCGCTGACCACCAGCACCGCGTCCCTGCTCCACGAGGGCCGGGCACCGCTGAAGCAGAGCATCGACCAGCTCGGCCGGCTCTCCACCAACCTCGCCGACAACGCCCCGGTCATCGAGCGCTTCCTCCAGCGCACCCCCGGCAAGATGGACGCTCTCACCCGCCTCACCTCCTACGGCTCGTGGCTCAACCTCTATCTCTGCGAGGCCCGGGTCAGCGGGGTGGCCACCGACGACGGCAGCCCGCCGCCGACCGGCATCGCCCTCACGGACCAGAGGTGCCGGCGATGAGCGCGCCCCGGGGCGGAAAGCGTCCCACGGGCTGGCGGAAGCGGCGGCAGGGCAACCGGCCGCTGGTCGAACGCCACCCGGCGGCCATCGCCGTGGCCGGCCTCACCGCGATGGCCCTGCTCGGGTTCGGCGTCTACCACGCGGACGCCCTGCCGCTCACCGGCGGCGGCACCGCCTACACCGCCGACTTCGGCGAGTCCTCCGGCCTCAACCCCGGCGACGACGTACGCATCGCGGGCGTCAAGGTCGGCCAGGTGGACACGGTCGCGCTCGACGGGCCCAAGGTGAAGGTCGCCTTCACCGTCAAGGGCGCCTGGGTCGGCGAGGACAGCACCGTCGCCATCGGCATCAAGACCCTGCTGGGCTCCAAGTACCTGGCCGTGGACCCCCGAGGCGCCCGGGCGCAGGACCCGGACCGGCGCATCCCGATCACCCGCACCACCTCCCCGTATGACGTGCTGGACGCCCTGGACGGCCTGGGCTCCACGGTCGGCGAAATCGACAGCGCGCGGCTGGCCGAGAGCTTCACCGCCGTCTCCGGTGCCTTCCGGGACACCCCGCCGCATGTCGGCCGAGCGGTCAAGGGACTGGCCGAGCTGTCGATGACCATCGGCAGCCGCGACGCCCAGATCGGCGAGCTGCTGAGGAACGGCAACGCGGTCACCCGCACCCTCGACGGCAAGAAGGACCGGCTGGCCTCCCTGCTCGGCAACGGGCGGCTGCTGCTCGCCGAGGTCCACGACCGGCGCACGGCCATCGCGAGCCTGCTCCAGGGCGCCACCGAGCTCGGCACCGAGCTGACCGGACTGGTGGGCGACAACAACGCCACTCTCGGGCCCGCCCTGGACGCGCTGGACCGGGTCACCGGCGTCCTGGTCGAAAACAAGAAGGGGCTGGACCGGATCCTCGCCAAGGCCGGGCCGTACTACCGCCTCGTCGGCAACGCCCTCGGCAACGGCCGCTGGATGGACAGCTATCTCTGCGGCCTCGTCCCGACGTCCTATCTGCCCGAGGGCACCCCGCCCCGCCGCGGCTGTATGCCGCCGCCGTCCACGTCCTGAGCCGTCCACGCCTGAGCCGCTCACGTCCTGAAGGGAGCGAGGCCGATGAAGAAACCGCCCTGGACCGCCCGTCCCCGCCCGCTCGCGCTGCTGATCGCCGGACTCGCCGTCGTCCTCACCGCCTCGGTGCTCACCGCGGTGCGGACCCTCGGCGAGGACACCACCCGGATCACCGCCTACTTCGAGCGGACCGTCGGCGTCCACCCCGGCTCCGACGTCCGCGTCCTCGGCGTACGGGTCGGCAGCGTCACCTCCGTACGCCCCGAGGCCCGACGGGTGAAGGTCACTCTGGAGGTGGACGAAGGGGTACGCATCCCCCGGACGGTACGGGCCGTGGTGGTCGCGCCGAGCGTGGTGTCCGGCCGGTTCGTCCAGCTCGCCCCCGCCTACAGCGGCACCGGTCCCACCGCCGACGACCGCACCGTGATCCCGGTCGCGCGCACCTCCTCGCCCCTGGAGGTGGACGAACTCGCCAAGAGCCTCACCGAGTTGTCTGACGCGCTCGGCCCGAAGGGGGCCAACAAGGACGGCGCCCTGGCCGAGCTGGTCGCCACCGGCGCCAGGAACCTGAAGGGCAACGGAGCCGATCTCGGCACCAGCATCCAGCAGCTCGGCGGCGCCTCCAAGGTCCTCGGCGACTCCGGCGCCGACCTGGCCCAGACCGTGCACCAACTCGCCGGAGTCGTCTCGGTGCTGAAGGAACACGACACCGACGTACGCACCGTGGAGCGGCAACTCGCCGATGTCACCGGCTTCCTGGCGGGCGAGAAGGCCGAACTGGCCGCCGCTCTGCGGGAACTGGGCTCCGCCCTCGGCACCGTCTCCGGCTTCCTGCACGAGAACCGGTCCCGCCTCACCAAGGACGTGGGCCGGCTGGCCACGCTGACCCAGTCCCTGGTCGACCAGCGGGTCTCCCTCGCCGAGGCCCTGGACACCCTGCCCCTGGCGGCCGGCAACGTCGAGAACGCCTACAACCCGGCCACCCGCACCATCGACGGCCGCGCCGATATCCGCGAGGTCAGCGCACTGCCGCTGCCCGCCGCCGAGACCTATGGCCCGGCCCGGACCGAGGGGCGCCCATGACACCCCGTACCGCCCGGATCTCCCTCGCGGCAGGGGCCGCCGCCCTCGCCACCGGCCTGGTGCTCACCGCCCGCGCCGGACTGCCCGGCCTCCCCGGCATCGGCACCCTCCCACTGCCCGGCGGCGCCGACCTCGGGGCGCACCCCTACACCGTGACCGCCGTCTTCCGGGACGTCACCAGCCTCTTCCCGCAGTCCGCCGTCAAGGTCAACGACGTCCCGGTGGGCCGCGTCCAGGAGATCACCGTCGACCCCGAGGACTGGCACGCCCGGGTCACCCTGCGGATCAACGGCGAGGTGCGGCTGCCCGGGAACGCCTACGCCACCCTGGAGCAGTCCAGCCTGCTCGGCGAGAAGTACATCGAGCTGTCCGGCCCCGGCGGCCTCGCCCCCCGCCCCGACCTGGACATCCGCCAGGCCGCCGACACCCGAGAAGCGGCCACCGGCCGACTCACCGACGGCGACACCATCCCGGTGGCCCGCACCAACCGCAACGCGGAGGTGGAGGAGGTCTTCGGCGCCCTGTCGATGCTGCTCAACGGCGGCGGTATCGGCCAGCTCAACACCATCAGCCGGGAACTCGGCCAGGCGCTGGACGGCAACCAGGACACCGCCCGCTCCGCGCTCCGGCAGATCTCCGTCCTCGCCAAGAACCTGGACGCCCACAAGGGCGACATCACCCGCGCGCTCGACCACCTCAACACCCTCTCCGCCACCGTCTCCGCCCGGGACCAGAAGGTCGGCGCCGTCCTCACCCGGCTCAGCCCCGGACTGAAGGTGCTGAAGGAGCAGCGCGGCGGACTGGTCACCATGCTCAAGGCGCTGGACACCCTGTCCGCCACGGCCGTCACCACCATCGACCGCACCCAGGCCGACCTGGTGGCCGACCTCCGCGCCCTCGCCCCGACCCTGCAACGCCTCGCCGACGCCGGACAGGCCCTGCCCGACGCGCTGCAGGTGCTGGTCACCTATCCGTTCACCGACGAGGTGCTCACCGGCGTCAAGGGCGACTACCTCAATGTCTATCTGCGCTCCACCGCCCCGCCCGGCACCACGATCCTCCCGGCCCACGACACCGCCGCTACCCCCGGCACCGTTCCGCTGCCCTCCGTACCCGCGCAGGGAGGCGGCACCCCGTGATCACCCGGCTGACCCACCTCAAGAATCTCGCCTTCCTCCTCCTCGGCGCCCTGGTCCTCGCCTATATCGGCGTCCACTACGCCGACCTCGGCCGCCATGTCGGAGCCTCCGGCACCTACACCGTGCTGGTCGAACTCGACCAGACCGGCGGCCTGTTCGACGGTTCCAATGTCACCTACCGGGGCGTGGACGTCGGCCGGGTCCGCACCATCCGGCTCACCGACCAGGGCGTGGAAGCGGAACTGGCCATCGACAGCGCCACCCCCCGTATCCCCGCCGACCTCACCGCCAAGGTCGCCGACCTCTCCGCCGTCGGCGAGGACTACCTCGACCTCGCCCCGCGCACCGACGGGGGCCCCTATCTGCGCGACGGCTCCCGGGTGCCGCGCAGCCGCACCACCACCCCGGCCCCCATCACCGACCTGCTCACCAGCGTCACCACACTGTCCGGCTCCGTCCCCGCCGCCGAGCTGCGCACCGCGGTGGACGAACTCGGCAAGGCCTTCTCCCACCAGGGCCAGAACCTCCAGGTCCTGCTGGACAGCGGCAGCCGTTTCCTGCACTCCGCCGACACCGCCTTCCCCGACACCCGCCGGCTGCTCATCGACTCCCGGACGGTGCTCCGCACCCAGGCGGAGAGCTCCCGGGCGCTCGCCGAGTTCGCCGACGGCGCCCAGCGACTCGCCCGTACGCTCAAGACCTCCGACGCCGATCTGCGCCGACTCATCGGCGACGCCCCCGCCGCCGCCGAGCAGGTCACCGCCCTCCTGAAGGACACCGACCCCGGGCTGAGCGTGCTGCTCGCCAATCTGACCACCACCTCCGAGCTGTTCGTCACCCGGCAGAACGGCGTCCGCGAACTGATGGTCCGGCTGCCCCGGGTGGCCGCCAAGGGCGCCACCGCGATCACCGGGGCGGGGGTGAAGCTGGGCCTGGTCACCACCTTCTTCCAGCCGCTGCCCTGCACCACGGGCTACGGGGGCACGCCCCACCGCAACGGACTGGACACCTCCACCGGGCCCGTCAACACCTCCGCCGCCTGCACCGCCCCACCCGGTAACGGGCAGAACGTCCGCGGCTCGGCCCACGCCCCGCGCGGCGGCGTCCCCACCCCCGCCCGGCCCAGACCCGGTGAAGGGAGCCCCCGGTGACCCGCGGCCCGCTCCTCCGGATCGTGATCCTTCCCCTGGCCCTCGCCGTCTGCGGCTTCTCGGGCTGGCGCCTGCACCAGGCCCTGACCGACCCCGGCACGGCGGCCGCCCGGGCCCGGGACAGCGCGCTGGCCGACGGGCGGAGCCGGATCGCCCGCCTCAACTCCGCCGACCCCGCCCAGGGCGGCGCCGATCTCGATGCCTGGCTGGCCGCCACCACCGGCCCGCTCCACCACGAGTACCGCCGACTGCGCGACCAGCGGGCCGCCACCCCGGCCGAGTCCGGCACCGCGACCACCGCCCGGGTCACCGACGCGGCACTCACCTCACTGGACGAGCGCGCGGGCACCGCCCGCATGATCGCCACCGTCCGGATCGAGGCCGCCGCGCCTGGCGACGAGCGCACCACGGACCGGGGACGCTTCGAAGCCGTCCTGGCCCGGACCGGTGACGGCTGGAAGCTCACCTCGCTCTCCGCCGTCCCGGTGGGCCGACCGGAGGACGCATGGTGACGGCCACGGTCGCCGAGTCGGGCGTACGGCGGTGGTGGGCGCCGGTCCTCGCCGCGCTGCTGCTCGCCGCCTCCGCCGGGCTGCTGCTCACCGCCCAGCGGTACGGGGCCGGGGCCCGCGCCAACACCGCGCTGACCGACGCCACCGCCACCGGACAGGTGCGGGACACCGTGGAGACCACCCTCACCCGGGTGTTCAGCTACACCCCGGCCACGCTCGCCGCCACCCGGGACGCGGCCCGCGGGCTGCTGGACGGGGAGGCCGCCCGGCAGTACGAGGCGCTGTTCGCCCAGGTCGACCGGCGCGCCGCCGACCAGCGGCTGACGCTCACCACCCGGGTGGTCCGCAGCGGTGTGCGGCGGGTCTCGGACGGTACGGCGGAGGTGCTGGTCCTGCTCGACCAGCGCGGCTCCCGCCCCGGCGAGCAGCCCACCGTGGTGGCCGCCCAGCTGTCGGTGACCGCCCGGCTGGACGGCGGCGGCCACTGGCGGATCACCCGGATCACGACACGATAGGCGGTGCACCGCATGACACGCCCCAACCGGCCGACGAGAGAGCGGAAACCTCCACCCACCCGGCTCGCGCTGCTCGCGGCGCTGCTCCTGGCCGCCGGCTTCGCCGCCTGGTCATCCGCCGACTGGTACGCGGCCGCCCATGACGAGCGGGTCGCCTACAGCCGCCAGCGGGACGCCGCCCTGGACGCGGCGGAGCAGGGCGTGCGCAACCTCAACACCCTGGACCACGCGGAGCTGGAGCAGGGCCTGGCACTGTGGGAGAAGTCGGCCACCGGCGAGCTGCTGAAGGAACTCAAGGGCAGCAGGGTGGAGTTCACCCGGCAGGTCCGCTCGGCACGGACCGCGACCAGTGCCCGGGTGCTCTCCGGCGCGCTCACCGAACTGGACGACCGGGCGGGCCGGGCCAGGGCGATGGTCGCCGTGCGCATCACGGTCCGCACCCCCGACCGGAAGTCCGCCGTCAAGGACAGCCGGATGCTCACCGAGCTGACCCGGACGGGCGGCGGCTGGAAGCTGAGCGCCCTGGGCCAGGCACCCGTCGGCGACCCGGGCAGCGCCGGTGGCAAGGCCCCGGACCAGGAAGCGGGGAGCCGCTGATGGCCACCACCCGCCATCTGGTCAACCGCAGGCGCCGCATCGACCGGCTCGACGGCCGCCCCGCCGAGGCCGCGCCCACCGCGTCCCGCAAGCCCCGCTCCCGTACGCCCAAGTCCTCTCCCCCCGCTTCCCGTACGCCCGGGCTTCTCAGCCGGGGCGAGTGGTGGACCTCCGCTCTGCTCGCCGCGCTGGTGCTCCTGCTCTGCCTGGGCGGCTACGCGGCCGTCCGCACCCGCGCCCTCGACGAACGGCCGGTCCGCCACAACACCGCGCTCACCGACACCGCCGCCACCAGCCAGGTCAAGGGCGTGGTCGACGCCGCGGTGCGGGACCTCTTCTCGTACCGCTACACCGACCCGGATCGAGGTCGGGCCGCCGCCGAGGACCGCCTCACCGGGGCGGCGGTGGGTCAGCACGTCGCGCTGATGAAGCAGATCCGCGCCCAGGGGCCCGCGCAGAAGCTGGTGCTCACCACCACGGTCACCGACAGCGGGGTCCAGGTCCTGGACGGGGACCGGGCGCGGCTCCTGGTCTTCGCCGACCAGGTCAGCACCCGTACCGGCAAGGACGGAGGCGACACCGTGGCGGCGGCCATGTTCGCGGTGGACGCCGTACGGCAGGCCGGCAGCTGGCGGATCGCCCGTATCGACACCTTCCCGACCAAGGAGTAAGCCCCCATGACGAACACGAACCGATCCCTCGCACGCGCCGGCGGGCTGACCACCCTGCTGGCCGTACTCCTCGCCACCGCCGGGTGCGGCGGCTCCCCGCCCGAGCAGCAGCGGGAACAGGCCCACGCACCCGCGCACGCACCCGCGCCCAAGCCTCAGGTGGAGTGGGCCGCCGGGGTCTGCCGCCATCTGGACACCGGCGGCGCCGAGCTGTCCGTTCCGGAGCTGGACAAGAAGCGGCCGGACACCGCACGGCAGCAGCTGGTGACCTTTCTGACCACCGTGGACCAGCGGCTCGGCTCCGTGGAGAGCGCCATGAAGCGGGACGGCGCCCCGCCCGTCAGCGGTGGGCGGGCCGCGTTCGAGAAGGCCATGGCCAATCTGGACGGCGTCCGCACCCGGCTCGCCGCCGCCACCGCCGACCTGGCGAAGGCCGAGGTCACCGACCAGGCCTCGCTGCGGCGCGCGATGCGGGAGGCCGGGGCGCCGCTGGAGACTCTCGGCGGCTACCAGGGCCCGGCGCACGACCTGAAGACGCAGGTCCCCGAGCTGAAGAAGGCGTTCGAGGGCAACCCCGACTGCGTCGGATCCGACGGGACCGTCCCCCAGGGCGACTGAGCAGGCCGGGAAGGAGACCACGGGCCATGCGTGAAAGAAGCCCCACCGCGACCGCGGAACGCGAACCTTCGTACGAACACGAGCCGCTCGACCGTTCCGATGTCCCGCCGCCCGACACTCCGCAGCCCGAGGTGCCCCGGGACCATCTGGCCGGCTTCACCCGCGTCCAGCGGTTCGCCGCCGGTACGGCGACCGTGCTGGTGGCTCTCGCGCTGGTCCTGCACACCGCCGCGACCTTCTTCACCGTGTCCCCGGCGAACGCGGTGACCAACAGCCACGGCGACCGCATCCGCGCCTATATGGGCCCCGAGTTCAAGCAGAACTGGCAGCTGTTCTCGCCGGACATCACCCGCACCATGGACCATGTGTACGTGCGCAGCCGGCTGCGCGCCGCGGACGGCTCGGTCAGCACCACCGGCTGGACCGACCTCACCGCCGTGGACCTGGCCGAGCTGCGGGGCAATCTGGTGCCCAGCCGCCTGCGCCTCCAGCTCAACAACGCCTGGAGCGCGCTCGGCAGCAGCCATGACGCCGAGCAGCGCCCGCTGGGCCAACGCGGTCTGGACAGCGAGCGGTACCTCAAACGGCTGGCCCTCACCCGGACCCCCGCCCCGCCGCCCGGCTCCCGCACGGTGGGCGTGCAGTTCCGCGACATCGTCACCACGGTGCCCGCGCCGCCCTGGCAGACCGGGCAGACCACCCCGGACCCCTCGGTGCGCACCACCCCCTGGTGGCCGGTGGAGCAGGCCGACCTCGCGGAAGGGCACCGGGCATGAGCGCCGTCCGCCGAGCCCTCAACTGGGCCTGCGATCCCTACCGCTGGCGGTACCAGACCGCGGCCGTGCGCATCGGCATGGCGCTGACCTGGCTGATCCTGCTGCTGCACGAGTTCCCCCGGCGCGGGCGGATCTGGGGCCCGGACGCCGCCTGGAGCTGGGAGCTGGCCCAGCGCCAGCTGGCCGAGTCGGGGGCCTTCAGTGTGCTGCTCTGGTGGCGCGGCGGGCTGTGGTTCGAGGTGTTCTACGGCCTGGCCGTGGCCGTTGCCGTGGCACTGCTGCTGGGCTGGCGCACCCGCACCATGTCCTTCCTCTTCCTGATCTGCGTCCTCTCCCTCAGCCACCGCAACGAGTGGGTGCTCAACGCGGGCGACACCGTCTTCCGGCTCACCGCGTGCTATCTGGTGCTGATGCGGCCCGGCCGGGTGTGGTCCCTGGACGCCCGGCGCGCGGGGCGCCCGGCCCGCCCCGACCGGACCGGCCCGGTGCTGTGGACCCTCGGCGGCCTGCTGCTGACGTACGCCACCCTGGCCGCGATGGTCACGGGCGGCTGGGCGCTGCTGCTGTGGCTGTACTGGCTGGCGCACGCGGTACGCGCGATCGGGTCACGGCACGAGGGGGTGCGCGGCACACTCGACCTGGTCGGCGACATCGTCCACAACGCCGCCGTGGTCATGCTGATGGTCCAGGTGTGCGTCGTCTACGCCACCGCGGGCTGGTACAAGATCCAGGGCCGCCAGTGGCAGGACGGGTCGGGGGTGTACTGGGGGCTCGGACTGGACTGGCTGACGCCTTTTCCCGCCCTCACCCAGCTCATCACCGCCCATGCCCTGCTCGTCCTGGCGCTCTCCTATGGCACCGTCATCCTCCAAGTGGCCTTCCCTTTCGCGGTGTTCAACCGGCGCCTGAAGAACGTCATGCTGGCCCTGATGATCGCCGAGCACATCGGCATCGGGGTCCTGATGGGGTTGTTCTCCTTCTCGCTGTCGATGATCGTGGCCGACCTGGTCTTCCTGCCCACCGGCTTTCTGCGGGGCACCGAGGAGTACGGCCGGCGGGCGGTACGCCGCGACCCCCGGCCGCCGAAGGTCCCCCGGCCGCCGAAGGTGCCCCGCCGCTCACGGCCCGAGGCACCGGCCCGGGCGGTCACCTGAGGCACCCGGCACAGCCGTGGGGGCGGGCCCTTGCCATGCGGCAGGGCCCGCCCCCACGTTTCTCCCGTAGCGCGTCACCCCTGCTTCATGGTCAGCTCCAGGGTGTTGTCCGGCCCGCCGATCGCCGCGCTGATGGCGTCGTTGAAGAAACCGCAGCCGGTCAGCGGCGGCAGGGTGTAAGTGCCCTTGAAGCGGCCGGGTTCGGCGGCCGTCGCCGCGAGGGAGAGATCGGCGGGGCCGGTGGTGCGGCAGCTCTCACCGCCCCCGACGGGCAGCCCGAAGAGCGTCACCTGCGGCACCGTCAGGACGGTCGGCTGGCGCAGGGTCTCGCCCCTGGTGTCCGAGTAGGTGCCGGAGGACTGGCCCTGCGGGGTGAAGCGGTAGGAGGCGGTGGCCGGCAGGAAGCCGAACAGGGGGAGCGGCCCACCGGGGGAGGTGAGGTGCAACTCGCCCCGGGTACTGCCCTCCTTGCCGCTCTGCGGGGTGTACGTGGCGGTGTAGCTGCCCTGCACCGGCGCGCTGCCGCCCGTCGCCTTGATCCCGGTGGAACCCGAGGCGGTGTAGGCACGGGTGGTCGGCCCCGGAGTCGGGGAGGTGGGGGACGTCGGTGGTGTCGCGGGCACGACCCTGATGGTGTGCAGGGTGGTGTTCTGGTTCGGCGGGTCC
Organism: Streptomyces sp. NPDC046887; assembly: GCF_040644755.1. Classification (NCBI taxonomy): domain Bacteria; kingdom Bacillati; phylum Actinomycetota; class Actinomycetes; order Kitasatosporales; family Streptomycetaceae; genus Streptomyces; species Streptomyces sp. NPDC046887. The sequence continues at coordinate 86,505 of NZ_JBEYXH010000013.1, read as the reverse complement.
AGGGTGCAGACCGACTCGAAGGTGTCGATGGCGGTCTTGTTCCCCTGGGCGTCGCGCGGGGTCAGCCTCAGCTGGAGCCCCGTCACCTCGAAGGCCACCGAACCCGGCGAGCCGAAGGAGAGCGGCGGGGCCTGGCCGTCCGCCTCCACGGTGAACGGCGCGGGGGTGTCGGGGATGCGGGTCTTGCGCAGGGTGTTGTCCACGGTGAGGCTGAGCGGTCCGTCAGGGGTGCGCACGGTGACGGCCGCGGACGCGGTGCCCTCCACGGTGACCCCGCCGACCGTGGCCAGCCCCTCGGCGGCCCGCCCGCTCACCGTGGAGACCGAGTGGATCTTCAGCGCGCCGGTGGAGGTGCCCACCGGGATCTCGGCGGGCATGTCGGTGGAGATCTCGACCGTCACGGGGTCGGCTTCGAGGAGGGGGAAGACACAGCTGTACGTCTGCTTGAGGTGCACCGGCACCGCGCCCGCCGTGGCAGGCGCGATGAAGGTGATGAGGCCGGCCAGGGCGCCGGCTGCCGCGAGCCCGCTCAGGGCATCGCGTCCGGCCGCCGTCTTGTGCATGGGCATGACTGCCTCTCAGGGATGTGGGGGTACGGGGACGGCCCCCGGCGCGGTGGGCCGGGGGCCGTCGTGGGTGGATCAGGTGCGCGGGCGGTTCGGCTCGGCTCGGGTCAGTTCTTCTTGGCGAGCGTGAGGTCGATGGTGTTGCCGGGGCCCGCGGTGAAGGCGCTGATCATGTCGTTCAGCCCACCACAGCCCTGGAGCGCGGGCAGGGTGTAGACACCCTTCAACTTGCCGCCCTCCAGCGGCTTGAAGGGGCCGTCCGACGTGAGGTCCACATCGGCCGGGGTGCCGGTCTTGCAGCTGTCACCGCCGCCGATGGGCAGCCCGAACACGGCGACGCTCGGCAGCTTCACATACATCTGGGACTTGGTGGTGAGGTCACCCGCGGTGTTCAGGGTTCCGGTGGTCTTGCCCACCTGCTCGAAGGCGACGCTGGCGCTCGCCGGCAGGAAGCCCAGCACGGTGAAGTTGCCAGTGGTGGGCTTGAGCGTCAGGTCCGCGATGTACGAGCCCTTGTCGATGTCATAGTCCGCCTCGATCCCGCCGGACAGCGGCACGGTGCCGTTGGGCGCCTTGATGAAGGAGCTGCCGGTGAGGCCGTAGCTCAGATGCACGGGGGCGCCCGGACCGGTGGGGTTGGTGGTGGACCCGGTGGGGTTGGTGGTCGAGCCCGTCGGGTTGGTGGTCGAGCCGGTGGGGTTGGTGGTGGACCCGGTGGGGTTGGTCGTGGAACCGGTCGGGTTCGTGGTCGACCCGGTGGGGTTCGTGGTGGACCCCGTCGGGTTGGTGGTGGAGCCGGTCGGGTTGGTGGTGGAGCCGGTCGGGTTGGTGGTCGAACCGCCGTCCGTCACCTTGAACTTGGCGAGCACCTTGTTGGCCGACGTCAGAACGCACTTGGCGTCGAACGAGTCCTGTCCGGTGACCAGTTGGACCGGCTTGCCGGCGGCGTCCCGGGCGACGAGGTTGTGCAGGTCGATGCCGTTGACCTGGATGTCGCCGTCACCGGCCTTGTCGAAGGTCAGGGAGGGGGACCGGCCCGAGGCGTTGACCGTGAACGGGGCGGCCGGGCTCGGGATGGCGGTCTTGCCGAAGGTGTTCTCCACCTTGATCCCGGTGAGCGGGCCCGACGGGGTGTTCACCGTGACATCGGCGGTGGCCGCGCCCTCCAGGGTCTTGGCCCCCACCAGGCCGAGACCCTGGGCCGCCCGCGCGCTGACCTCGGTGGGCGACTCGATCTGGAACGACGGCACCGGCTGGCCCACACCGATGGAGGAGGGGATGTCCGCCTTGATGGTGACCTTGATCGGGTCCTCGTTGATCAGCGGAAAGGTGCAGGTGTAGTCCTGCTTGAGCTGGACCGGGTCGGCCGCGGCCGGGCTCGCCACGGACAGCGTCACCATCGCGGCCACCACGCCGGTGGCGCTGGTGAGGGCGAGGGCGGAGACCGTGCGGCGACTCCGTGTACTGCTTGCGCTCATGATCTGCCTCTCGTGAAATCGCCGGTGGGGAGCCGGGATTTCCGCAGGGGGAAGTGAGGGGAAAGTGCTGGGGGGAGTGCTTCCGGAGTGCTTCGGGGGTGTTACCCGAAGGGAAACTACTGAGGGGTAGGGGTCCGGGCAAGGGAAATGACACAGCCGGACGCCCGGAAATTCATCATTGGCGGCCGATGATGAAAGCGCGCCATGTGTTTGTCACCCACATTCGTGTCCGGCCGTACGGGTGCGTGTGATACCGCACGTGGACCCGGAGCGCCTTGACCCTCTCCCCAGCGGATGCGTACGTTCCCGAAAACGCGGGACGTGACTTTCGGGAATCGAGGAAGTTGAGATGGCCCTGTATCGGACGGTCATGGTCGGCACGGACGGCTCCGACTCGTCGTACACCGCGGTCGAGGGGGCGGCCCGGCTCGCCGCCGCCTTCGCCGCCGACCTCGTCGTCGCCTGCGCGTATCTGCCGATGCGCGGGACCGAGCTGGACCGGGCGCGGGACCAACTGGGCGAGGAGGCCCACCAGGTGGTGGGGTCGGCACCGGCCGAGGACACCCTGCGCACCGCCCGGGACCGGGCCCGCGCCCAGGGTGCGATGAGGGTGCGCACGGTGGCGGTGCCGGGCGAGCCGGTCGCCGCCCTGGTGCGCACCGCGCGGGACTGCTCGGCCGACCTCCTGGTGGTCGGCAACCGGGGGCTGCGCTCCCTCGCCGGGCGGATCCTCGGCTCCGTACCGTCGGACGTGGCCCGCCGGGCCGGTCTCGATGTGCTGATCGTGCACACCACATGAGCGCGGACGAGGCGGTGGGCCCGCTGGACGCGGACGCGCTGCGCCGGGCCGTGGAGGAGCTGCTGCTGGGCGGCGGACGCGCCTGGACGCGGGCGGAGATCGCCGAGCGGTCCGGGGTGGCCGCCGACCGGACCGTACAGATCTGGCGCGCGCTCGGCTTCCCGGAGGCCGAGGACGGCGAACGGGTGTTCACCGACGCCGATGTGGAGGCGCTGCGTGCGGGGGAGCGGCTGATCGAGGCCGGGCTGATCACCGAGGAGAGCGAGACGATGATGGCCCGTGCGCTGGGCCACCATCTGTCCCGGCTCGCCGAATGGCAGGTGGACACCCTCTGGGCCTGGCTGCGGCGCGACATGGGCGCCGCCGCGCCGGACGGGGCGGGGCTGATCGACCGGGCCGCCGGGCTGCTGCCCGAGATGGAGCTGATGCAGCAGCACGTCTGGCGCCGGCATCTCGCGGCCTACGCGGGACGCGCGCTCACCGAGACGGCCGGGGCCTTCGGCGGGGGTACGGGGCACCAGGCCCCGCCCGCCGCCGCGTACGACCCCGGCGGCGAGGAGGCGACCGACCGGGGCTCCGCGCCGGTGAACGGGACCCAGGAGTGGGGCGGGGTCCGCGACCGGGCCGTGGGCTTCACCGACATGGTCGGCTACACCCGGATGAGCCGGGGGCTCGACGGCGCCGAACTCGGCCGGGTCATCGACTGGTTCGAGAGCCTGACCGGGGGAGTGGTCGCCGACGGGCGGGGCCGGGTGGTGAAGACCATCGGTGACGAGGTCTTCTTCGTCTGCGACACGGCGTCCGACGCCGCCGACATCGCGCTGGAGATCACCGCGCGGGCCGAGCGGGAGCAGGGGCTGCCGCAGCTGCGGACCGGGCTCGCCCACGGGCCGGTCCTCAGCCGCTTCGGTGACCTGTTCGGGGCGGCGGTCAACATCGCGGCCCGGCTGACCGCGCTGGCCCGGCCGGACACCGTGCTGGTCGACACCGCGTTCGCGGGAGAGCTGGCCGGCGGGACGGCGTACGACCTCCGGGCGCTCCGCCCGGTCCCGGTACGCGGCTACAGCCGGCTCCGCCCGGTCCTGCTCCGCCGCGCGACCCCGGCCCCGCCCCGCCGCCCCCGGCCATAGCGGCGCAAGCCGCCGGGCGCGGCCCTTAGGCGGTGGCGCCCGCGCCCGCTGCCACCCGGTGCCTACGGGGTCGCCACCACGCCCGGCCCCGCCGGACCCGGCCGTAGGGGCAGGAGCCGCCGGCCACGGGCCTCGGCCCGCCCCGACCACCCGCGCCCGCTGCCGCCCGGTGCCTACGGGGTCGCCACCGCGCCCCGCCGGGTGCCCCGGCGCCGTATCAGCCAGATCGCCGCGGCCGCCACCAGCACCGCGGCGATCAGCAGCAGCACCCCCCAGCTGACCGTCCGATAGCCGACGCTGGTGCTCTGCGCGAGCAGCCCGCCGGTGTCGCTCGCGGTCACCTCGACGCTGCCCCAGTCGACCAGCGGAGGCCCGCTCCACCGCTCCGAGACATGGACCCGCTGCCCCGGCAGCAGCTCGGCGGGCAGCCGGCGCGGCTCAGGCGTGAACGCGGTCCGCCCGAACAGCCCGCTGGCCCGCAGGCCCACCCGGGGCGAGAGCATCACATTGCCGCTGTTGACCAGCTCGTACGAGATGACGGCCGTCCGCTCGCCGCCCGGGAACCACGGCGCCTCGTACGAGAAGCGCGCGTCGCGCACCTCCAGCGCCGGCTGCCGCTTCCCGCCGACCCGCAGATAGAGGCGCGCGCCGACCGCCTGGCGAACCGCCACCCCCTGCCGGGCGCTCGGCGAGAGCCGCTGGTCGACGGCGACGACCGCCCCCGGGTGGTCGCCCGGCTGGGCGTCTCGCGGCACCCGCAGGGTCAGCGGCACGGTAGCCGTGGAGCGCCCGGCGACCCGTACCGTGGAGCGGTCCAGCCGGGTCCAGGCGCCCACCCCCGACATCCGCTCGCCCCGGTCGCGTACCGCGAACCCGCCGTCGCGCGGGGTGTTGTAGCCGTCGGCCGCGTAGAGGCGGAAGGTGACCGGGGTGTCCCGCAGATTGCGCACGGTCACCTTGTCATGGAGGGTCTGGCCGGGGTCGGCGTCCAGCCGGAAGTAGGCGCGCTGCCCGGGAGGCCCGGCCGGGAAGACGGACCACTGGCCGTTGTCGGCGGCCTGCGCCGCGGGCGCGGCGAGCATCGGCAGGGCGGCCGCGCACACCAGGGCGAGCAGGGCGAGGGCGGCGGACGCCGGCCGGCGCCACCGGGGATGGGGTGGAGCGGACGGGAAGCGCACGGCGGTTGACCTCTCGGAAGGGGGAGGGGACGGGAAGGGGCCGGCCGCACGGGGCGGCCGGCCCGAGGGGTGTCCCGGGTGGTTCCGGGACGGCGCGGCTCAGGTCAGGGTGAGGGTGAGCACGGCCTTGTAGTCGCCCGCCGCCGCGTCGGCCGGGACGCTCAGGTCCAGACCGCCGTCGACGGTGAACTTCCCGCCGGTGGCCGCCCCGTCCGGGGCGCTGGCGAGGGTGGCGCCGGTGGTGCCGACCGGTCCCGCCGTACCCGGGGCGCAGTTGCTCGCGGAGCCCGGAGCCGGGGTGCAGGACGGCTTCCAGCTGAGCTTGGAAGCGGCGATCTTGCCGCCCCCGGTGGCGGTGAAGTCGGTGACCTTGCCGGTCAGGGACCAGCCCTTGGTGCCGCCCCGCTGGTCGCTGACGGTCACCGTCTGGAGCTTGCCGGAGGAAGTGCCGCCCTTGCCCTGCTCCACCGCGGACAGCGCCACGTCCTGACCGGCCTGCGACATCGACAGGCTGCCGGTGCCGCTGCCCGGCTTGACCGTGGCGGTGAGGTTCTGGTCGGCGGAGGAGCCCGTGGGGGGCTTGGGGTTCACCGGGTCGGGGTTGACCGGGTTGGTGGTGTTCCCGCCCTTGGTGACGGTGAACGCGGCGAGGACCTTGTCCGACGAGGTCAGCTTGCACTCCACGTCGAACGAGTCCTGCCCGCTGACCAGCTGGATGGGCTTGCCGTTGGCGTCCCGCACGGTCATATGGTGCAGCCGGATCGAGTTGACCTCGATACGGCCGCTGCCCGGGGTGTTGAAGGTGAGGGACGGCGCCTTGCCCTTGGCCGGCACATGGAACTCGGCGGGCGGGCTCGGCACCGCGGTCTTCGCCACCGCGTTCTCGACCTTGACACCGGTGAGCGGCCCGTCCGGGGTGAAGACGGTGACATCGGCGGTGGCCTGGCCCTCGATGCTCTTGCCGCCGACCAGGCCCATGCCCTGCGCGGCCCGCGCGCTCACCACGGTGTCCGTGGTGACCTCGAACGCGGGCGAGGGCTTTCCGGCCTCGATGGAGGTCGGAATATCGGCCGTGATGGTCGCCGTGATCGGGTCGTTGTTGATCAGCGGGAAGACGCAGTCGTACTTCTGCACCAGCTTGACGGGGTCCGCGGAGGCCGGGCTCGCGGTGGCGAGGCCCAGCATGCCCGCGAACAGTCCTCCGGTGGCGAGCGCGGCGAGGACGGGCCTCGCCGCGCGCTTTCGGTGAGTACTCATGAGATGCCTCTCGTGAGTCACTCCGCCGCCGGCTTCCCGCAAAAGGCCGTGGAACGCCCGGGGAGGCAGGAGCGGGTGAAGGATGGGAAACGCGGAGAAGTCCGTGTTTCGGCTGCGTAACGTACTGGCGGGTAAGTAGGAGGGTCAAGGGGAGGGGAAATAATGGGCCCCGGTTATACGGCTATTTCTGTGGCACTGTCAGGGGAGTGAGTAAAAGGGTTCGCGTATTCCTCACCCGCGGATGGCCAGTGGCGGAGGTTGTGCCCCGGTGACAAAAGGCCCGCGCCGACTGCTCACTCCGTTCGCAAAAGGCCTGTTCCCGCTATCCGTTCATTGACCCTGCGCTGTACGGCGGAGTAGCTTTTCAGGCCGGTATCCGGTTGCCCCTTGCTTTTCCCTGCCCGGTCGACTGCCCGTCGACCGCACTGTCGACTGCTCTGTCGGTGCGTATGCCGACGGCCGGTCCGTTCCGACATCCGCCGGCGAGGGGCGCACCGGTCCGCGAGCCGCCGTCCCCCCACCGTGCCGCCGCCACCGCATCTCGCCCCATCCCAGGAGGCCGCTCCATGTCCGCTCCCCCCAGGCGCCGCCGCGTCCGGACCGTCCTCGCACTGCCCCTCGCCGGGGCGCTCGGCCTCGCCGGCGCGCTCACCCCGCCGTCCGCCCAGGCCGCCCCGGCGACTCCCATGACGGCCACGGCCCTCCCCAGCGACGACTTCTACGTACCGCCCAACCCGCTGCCGACCGGCCGGCCCGGTGATGTCATCCGCTCCCGCAAGGTCGAACTGCCCCAGCCCACCCCCAACCGGCTGGCCGACACCTGGCAGGTGATGTACCTCTCGACGGACGCCCTCGGCCGCCCCGACGCGGTGACCGGCACCGTGCTGGTCCCCAAGGGCCGCAACCCCGCCACCCTCCCCGTCATCGGCTGGGGCCCCGGCACCCAGGGCCCCGCCTTCCGCTGCGCCGCCTCCCGGATGATGGCCAGGGGAGCGCTGTACGAGCAGTGGGTCGTCAACGACATGCTGGCCCGGGGCTACGCGGTCGCCGTCACCGACTACGAGGGCTACCGGCCGGACCCCAGGACCACCTATGTGGTCGGCACGTCCATGGGACCCGCGCTCATCGACGCCGTACGGGCCGCGCAGCGGCTGCCCGCCACCGGACTCTCCCCGGACGCCAAGGTGGTCTTCCGCGGCTACTCGCAGGGCGGCGGCGCCGCACTATGGGCGGGGGAGACCCAGCCCGGCTACGCGCCCGAGCTGAACGTCCGCGGTGTCGTCGCCGGCGGCGTCCCCGCCAGCCTGGTGGACGTGGCGCTGCCCCTCAACGGCGGCCCCGGCTCCGGCTTCCTGCTCGACGCGCTCATCGGCCTGGACCACGCCTACCCCGAACTGAGGCTGGACGACGCCCTCAACGACGCCGGTCGCGCGGCCGTGGCCGAACTGGAGAGGAACGCCTGCGCGCTGGACCTGCTCACCACCTACGGCGGCAGGTCGCTCTCCGACCTCACCACCCGCAGCCCGCTGGCCGACCCGGCCTGGCAGAAGCGCTACACCGAGAACACCCTCGGCGGCTCCACCCGGTTGAAGGTGCCGGTGTACCTCTACCACGCCACCAAGGACAGCCTGGTCGACGCCGGCCAGGGCGCCCGGCTGCGCGCCGCCCTGTGCCGACTCGGTGCCAACGTGACCTGGAAGGCGTACGACACCGACGGCCTCGCCCCGGTCAAGGACCATATGTGGCCCATCCAGGCCGGCAACGCCGAAGCGGCGGCGTTCCTCGCCGACCGCCTCGCGGACCAGCCCGCCACCCCCAACTGCTGACCGCACCCCCGTCCCCGTTTCCCCCCGGGCCTTCCCCCGGCCCCCGTCCCCGCTCCCCCCGGGGCCTTCCCCCGGCCCCCGCCCCCTGGCCCCGCTCCCTTCTCCCCCCACCCCCTCCCGGCCCCGGCGCGCCCATCCCGCGTGCCCCGCTCTCCCCGGCCCCCGGGTACGGCGCCCACATCGCGCCCCACCCCCGAGGCGGCCGGGCGGACCCGGCCTCCCTCCACCCCCACGTCGGATTCGAGGTGTCATGACCCGTCCCGTGTCGAGCGAACTCGTCATCGGAATCAGCCCGTTCGGCCTGCCCGACGCCGGGCTCGCCGCCGCCGTCAGCCGCTGCGGCGGGCTCGGAGTGCTCGACCTCGGCGACGGCGACCGGACGGCCCGGGCCGCCCTGGCGCGACTGCGGGACCTGGCCGCCCCGGGCACCTACGGCATCCGGGTCGGACCGCACTGCGCACTGACCCCGGAGGACCTGGACGGCCCGTTCCCCGCCGTGGTGGTGCTGGCCGCCGACTCCGCCTGGGAGCCTTCCCGGCTGCCCGCCCACTGCCTGGTGCTGGCCGAGCCGGGCCACCCCGACGAGGCGCGGCGGCTGGCCGCCGAAGGCGTGGACGGCTTCCTCGCCCGGGGCAGTGAGTGCGGGGGGCGAGCGGGGGCGTTGAGCACCTTCGTCCTCCTCCAGGCGCTGCTGGCCGACCCCGAACTGGCCGAGCACCCGGTCTGGGCCTGCGGCGGCATCGGCCCGCGCACCGCCGCCGCCGCGGTGGCCGGCGGCGCGGCCGGAGTGGTCCTGGACGTCCAATTGGCCCTGCTCGCCGAGTCCCGGCTGCCCGAGGAGGCTGCCGCCGCCCTGCGCTCGGCGGACGGCACCGACACCTCCGTCATCGACGGCGTACGGTCGCTGCGCCCCGGCCGCCCCGGAGCGGGACTGCCGGCCGGGCAGGACGCCTATCTCGCCGCCCGGTTCGCCGAGGAGTACGGGACCGTGCCCCGCGCCGTCGCCGCCGTCCGGGCGGCCGCGCTCCGCGGCGCGGGTGACGCCGCCGCCCTCCTCCCCGGCTCCCCGATGAGCGGCACCCTCGGCACCCGGCTGCCCATCGCCCAGGGGCCGATGACCCGGGTCAGCGACCAGCCCGCGTTCGCCGCGGCCGTCGCCGCCGACGGCGGCCTGCCCTTTCTCGCGCTGGCCCTGCTGGACGGCGAGGCCACCGGTGAGCTCCTCGTCCGCACGCGGGCCGCGCTGGGCGAGCGGCCCTGGGGCGTGGGCATCCTCGGCTTCGCCGACAGCGCCCTGCGCGCCGCCCAGCTCGCCGCCGTGCGCGCCGCCCGCCCCAGCCACGCCATCATCGCCGGCGGCCGCCCCGGCCAGGCCGCCGAACTGGAGGCGGCCGGCATCAGTACCTTCCTCCATGTCCCCTCACCGGCCCTGCTCCGCCAGTACGTCGACGCCGGTGCGCGCAAGTTCGTCTTCGAGGGCGCCGAATGCGGAGGCCATATCGGCCCGCGCAACAGCTTCCCGCTCTGGGAGGCCCAGCTCGCCGTCCTCGAACAGCACCCGTCGGCGGCCGAGTTCCAGGTCCTGCTGGCCGGCGGCATCCATGACGAGTGCTCCGCCGCCATGGCCGCCGCGCTCGCCGGCCCGCTGGCCGCGCGCGGCGCCGCCGTCGGTGTGCTCATGGGCACCGCCTACCTCACCACCGCCGAGGCCGTGGCCAGTGGTGCCGTGGGCGAGGGCTTCCAGCGGCAGGTCCTGGACGCCACCGGCACCGTCCTGCTGGAGAGCGCCCCCGGGCACACCACCCGCTGCGTCCCCAGCCCCTACACCGAGGAGTACGCGGCCGAGCGCGCCCGGCTGGCCGCCGAGGGCGTACCCGACCGGGAGGCCTGGGACCGCCTGGAACGCCTCAACCTCGGACGGCTGCGCCTCGCCAGCAAAGGCCTGGAACGGCAGGACGGGCGGCTGCGCCCCGTGGACGAGCGGCGGCAGCACGAGGCCGGGATGTTCATGGCCGGCGAGGTCGCCGCACTGCGCACCCGCACCACCACCATCGCCGCACTCCACCGCGCGGTCACCGCGGGAGCGGCCGAGCACACCGGCCGCCGCGCCGCCGAACTCCGGGCCACCCGGGGCGCCCCGGCCGAGGACGCCCGCCGCCCCGCCGCCCCGCTGGACATCGCCATCGTCGGCATGGCCTGTATGTTCCCCCAGGCCCCCGACCTCCCCACCTACTGGTCCCACCTGGTCACCGGGGTGGACGCCGTCACCGAAGTCCCCGCCGAGCGCTGGGACCAGGCCACCTACCACGACCCGACCGGTGAGCGCCCGGGCACCACCCCCTCCCGCTGGGGCGGCTTCCTGCCCGAGATCCCCTTCGACCCGCTGGCCTACGGCATCCCGCCCGCCTCGCTCGCCGCCATCGAACCCGTACAGCTCCTCGCCCTGGAGACGGCCGCCCGGGCCCTCGCCGATGCCGGATACGACCGGCGGGACTTCCCACGGACGCGCACCGGTGTGGTCTTCGGCGCGGAGTCCGGCAGCGACCTGGCCCATGCCACCACCCTCCGCACCACCCTGCCGTCCTATCTGGACACCGTTCCGGACGCCCTCACCGAGCAACTGCCCCGGCTCACCGAGGACTCCTTCCCCGGCATGCTCGCCAATGTCGTCTCCGGGCGCATCGCCAACCGCCTGGACCTCGGCGGCGCCAACTACACCGTGGACGCCGCCTGCGCCTCCTCGCTCGCCGCCCTGGACACCGCCTGCAAGGAACTCACCTCAGGCTCTGCCGACATGATGCTCTGCGGCGGAGCGGACCTGCACAACGACATCAACGACTATCTGCTCTTCTCCTCCGTGCGGGCGCTCTCCCCGACCGGCCGCTCCCGCTCCTTCGACGCGGATGCCGACGGCACCGTGCTCGGCGAGGGCGTCGCCTGTGTCGTCCTCAAGCGTCTCGCCGACGCCGAGCGCGACGGCGACCGGATCTACGGCGTGGTCAAGGGCGTCGGCAGTGCCAGCGACGGCCGCTCCCTGGGCCTGACCGCGCCCCGGGCCGAGGGCCAGCGCTCCGCCCTGGACCGCGCCTACGCCGCGGCCGGGATCTCGCCCGCCGAGGTCGGCCTGGTGGAGGCGCACGGCACCGGCACGGTCGTCGGCGACCGCACCGAACTGGGCGTGCTCACCGAGTTGTTCACCGAGGCGGGCGCCGAGCCGGGGCGCTGCGTGCTGGGTTCGGTGAAGTCACAGATCGGCCACACCAAGTGTGCCGCGGGCCTGGCCGGACTGATCAAGGCGACCATGGCCCTGCACACCGGCGTCCTGCCGCCCACCCTGCATCTGCGCACCCCCCACCCGGGATGGGACGAGCGGACCAGCCCGTTCGCCTTCCGTGTCGAGTCCTGCCCCTGGCCCGCCCCGGCGGACCGGCGGATCGCCGGGGTCAGCGCCTTCGGCTTCGGGGGCACCAACTTCCATGTGGTGCTCAGCGGTTACCAGAACGGGGCACCGCCCGAGCATGCCCTGCCGCACTGGCCCGCCGAGCTGCTCGCCTTCCGCGGCGAGGACGAGGAGGCGGCCCACCGCGAGATCCGCCGGCTGCTCGACGAGCTGGAGGCCGACCCCGGGGCCAGCCTCCGCGAGACGGCCGCCGCAGTCTGGCGACGGGCCGGGAACCGGCGTACCCCCATCCGGGTCGCCGTGGTGGCGACAGACCCCGGGAGCCTCCCCGCACAGCTACGGCGAGCGCTGGAGGGCGGATCCGCCCCCGCACAGGGCGTGTTCGCCACCCGGCCCGGGGCGGACCTCTCTTCCCCCGGCCGGACCGCCTTCCTCTTCCCCGGCCAGGGCAGCCAGCGCCCCGGGATGCTCGCCCCGCTGATGACGGCCTTCCCCTCCGAACACGGCCCCCTCACCACCGGACACACCTACGCCCACCTGCTCCACCCGCCGGCCGCCTTCGACCAGGCCGGGGCCGCCCGGCAGCGGGCCGCGCTCACCGACACCCGGATCGCCCAACCCGCGCTCGGCATCACCGCGTTGACCTCCGCCCAGCTGCTGGAGCGGTTCGGCGTGCGGCCCGATCTGGCGGCCGGGCACTCCTACGGCGAGCTGGCGGCGTTCGCCGCCGCGGGCGCCCTGGACGCCCGTACCCTGCTCGACCTCAGCGCCGAACGGGCCGCGGCGATCCTCGCGGTGACCGGGGAGGACCCCGGTGCCATGGCCGCCGTCACCGCCGCCCCCGAGGAGGTGGAGGCGGTGCTCGCGGCGGCCGGACTGGACGGCCAGGTGGTCATCGCCAACCACAACGCGCCCCGCCAGTCGGTGATCTCGGGGCCCAGCGCCCCGGTCGCCCGGGCGGTCGACCGGCTGGCCGAGGGCGGTCACCCCGCCAAGAGCCTTCCGGTCGCCTGCGCCTTCCACAGCCCGGTGGTCGCCGACGCTGCCCCCCGCTTCGCCGACGCCCTCGCCCACCACGCGCTCCGGGCGCCCGAGTTCGACGTCTGGAGCAACCGCACCGCCGCCGTCCACGCCCCCGACCCGGACACCGTGCGCGGTGAACTCGCCGCCCAGCTCGCGGCCCCGGTGCGGTTCGCCGAGCAGATCGAGGCGATGTACGAGGCGGGCGCGCGGGTCTTTGTGGAGGCCGGCCCCGGCACGGTGCTCACCACCCTGGTCGGCCGCGTCCTCGGCGACCGCCCCCATCTGGCGGTCGCCTGCGAGCCCCGCCCGGACGAGGGGCTGCGCGGCTTTCTGGAGACCCTGGCCCGGCTCGCCGTCGCGGGCGTCCCGGTACGGGTCGGACGGCTCTTCGACGGCCGCGTCCCCGACACTCCGAACGCTCCCCAGGCTGTACCCGGCTGGCGGGTGGACGGCCGCCATGTGCGCACCGCCGCGGGCGACCCCCTGCCCGGCGGTCTCAGCCCCGCCCGACGTATCCGCCTGGAGGCCCCCGCCATGACAGCGCTCCCCACCGTCGACGACCCGGGCCGGTCCACCGGTCGCGATGATGAACTGATCAGGGAGTTCCTGCGGACCACCCGGGAACTGGTCGCCGCCCAGCGCGACATCCTGCTCACCTACCTCGGCGGCGGGGTGCCGGGGCCGCTCCCCGCCCCGCCGCCGAGCCCCACCCCCGCCGCGCCGCCGCTGCCCCTGGAGCCCGAAGCCAGCGCCTCCGCAGCCACCGCGGTACCGCCGACGGACACCGTCCCCGATATCCGGGACACCGTCCTGACCGTGATCAGCGAGCGCACCGGCTACCCCGCCGAGATGATCGGCGCCGATCTGGAGCTGGAGGCCGACCTCGGCATCGACTCCATCAAGCGCACCGAGATCGCCGGTGAACTGGCGCGCCGGCTGGCCGCCGAGCGGACCGCGGACGACGACTGGATGGAGCAGCTGTCCCGGGCCCGCACGGTCGCCGGCATCACCGCCTGGCTCACCGGCGGCCAGTCCGCGGATGACCCGGAGCCGGCCCCCGTCCCCGTACCGGTGAACGACCCCGATCCCGACCTCATCCCCGCCGTCGCCCCCCGCCGCTTCGTCCTGCGCCGGCAGCCGCTGGACGCCGTGGAGCGGCCCGGACCCGGTGCCCTGCGCGGCAGGCGGTTCGCGCTGCTCGGCTCGCACGAGGTGGGCGCGCTGCTCGCCGACCGGCTGATGGCGGCGGGCGCCGAGGCGGTGGTGTTCGACCCCGCGCGGCGGCTGGCGGCCGATGACGGCCCGTTCCACGGGGTGGTCCACCTCGGCGCGCTGGCCCCCGACGGGATACCCGTGCTGCCGGCCGCCTTCGAGGTGCTGCGGGCCGCGCTCGCCCTCGCCCCCGCCCGGCTGCTGTGCGCCAAGCACACCCCCGGGAACGCCGAGGACCCCGGGGCCGGACTGGGCGGGCTGTTCCGCTCCATCGCCCGCGAGTACCCGGGCCTGGACGCCCGGGTGGTCGAGCTCGACCCCTCGGCGCCGGTGGCGGAGCAGGCCGACGCGCTGCTGGAGGAGGCCTGCGCCGGAGACCGCGTACCGGTGGTGCTGCGCGGTCCGGCCGGGCGGCACGGGCTGGAGCTGAGCGAGGCCGCTCTCGGCACCGACACCCGGGCGCTCGCCATCGACCCCACCGACCTGGGGCTGGACCAGGCCTCCGTGGTCGTCCTGGCGGGCGGGGCGCGCGGGATCACCGCCGATATCGCGACGGCGCTCGCGGCCGCCACCCGGTGCCGGTTCGAGCTGCTGGGCCGCACCCGGCCGTCCACCGCCCCCGAACCCGCCGACCTCGCCGCCGCGGGAGACCTGGCCGCACTGCGGGCCGTACTCGCCCGGCGGGGCACCCCGCTGGCCCAGGTGGACCCCGAGGCCAGGGCGATCCTGGCGGAACGCGAAGTCAACGCCACCATCCAGGAGTTGACGCGCCTCGGCAGCCGGGTCGGCTACCGTTCCCTCGATCTGCGCGACTCCACCGCCGTCAACCGCGCCGTCAAGGAGATCCAGTCCGAACACGGCCGGATCGACGCGGTGTTCCACGCGGCCGGGGTCATCGAGGACCGGCGGCTCGCCGAGAAGGACGCCGAGTCCTTCCGCCGGGTGTACGACACCAAGGTGGAGGGCGCCCGCGCACTGCTGGACGCCCTCGCCCAACTGCCGGCCGCACCCCGCCTCGCCGTGCTGTTCGGCAGCATCGCCGCCGTACTCGGCAACCAGGGCCAGGGCGACTACGCCGCCGCCAACGACGCCCTCGCCACCCTGGGGGAGCGATGGGCGCGCGGCGGCACCGGGCGGCGCGCGCTCACGGTCCACTGGGGCCCCTGGGCGCCTTCGGGCGCCCACCATGGCATGGTCACCCCGGAACTCGCCCGGGAGTACGCCCGGCGCGGGATCGCCCTCATCGACCGGGCGAGCGGCACCCGGGCCCTGCTCGGCGAGATCGCCCACGGCGCTCCGGACGCCGCCACCGTCGTCCTCACCGCCTCGGAGTGGTGAGATGACCGCCTCTCCCTCAACCGTTTCGGCGGTTCCGGTGGCCATCACCGGGATGGCGGTGCTGCTGCCCGGCGCCCCCGACCTGGCCACCTACTGGACCAATCTCCGGGACGGCGTGGACGCCGTCACCGAGATCCCCCCGGGCCGTCTGGACGCGTCCTACTACCGGCCGCCCCCACAGGAGGCGGGCGCCGACCGGCTCTACTGCCGCCGCGGCGGGTTCGTGGACGGCTTCGCCGAGGTGGACGCCGCCGGTCTCGGCATCATGCCGGCGGCCGTCCCGGACACCGAACCGGACCAGCTGATCTCCCTCACCACCGCCGCCCGCGCCCTGGCCGACGCGGGCGGCGAGGACCGGCTGCCGCCCCGCGAGCGGATCGGCGTCGTCCTGGGCCGGGGCGGCTACCTCACCCCCGGACTGGTCCGGCTCGACCAGCGGGTACGCACCGCGCACCAGCTCACCCGGACCCTGGGGGAGATCCTGCCCGGCCTCGGCGCCGAGCAACTGGCACGGGTCCGCGAGGCGTTCACCGCGACGCTCGGTCCCGAGCGGCCGGAGGCGGCCATCGGCCTGGTCCCCAACCTGGCCGCCTCCCGGATCGCCAACCGGCTCGATCTGCGCGGCCCCGCCTACACCGTGGACGCCGCCTGCGCCTCCTCGCTGGTCGCGGTCGACCAGGCGGTGGCCCAACTCGCCCGGGGCGGCTGCGACCTGATGCTGGCCGGGGGAGTGCACCACTGCCATGACATCACCCTCTGGTCGGTCTTCACCCAGCTGCGCGCCCTCTCGCCCACCGACCGCATCCGCCCCTTCCACGCGGGCGCCGACGGGCTGCTCATCGGCGAGGGCACCGGTGTGGTGGTCCTCAAACGGCTCGTGGACGCCCAACGCGACGGGGACAGGGTGTACGCGGTGATCCGGGGCACCGGTGTCGCCAGCGACGGCCGCTCCTCCGGGCTGATGCACCCCGACTCCGGCGGCCAGGCCCGCGCCGTCCGCCAGGCCTGGCAGGCCGCCGGACTCGACCCGCGTGCCCCCGGCTCGCTGGGCCTCCTGGAGGCCCATGGCACCGCCACCCCCGCTGGTGACACGGCCGAACTCGCCACCCTGGCCGAGGTGTTCGGGTCACCGTCAGACAGCGCCGCCCGTGCCGCCATCGGCAGCGTCAAGTCGATGATCGGCCACTGTATGCCCGCCGCCGGGATCGCCTCCCTGGTCAAGGCGGCCCTGGCCACCTACCACGCCACCCTGCTGCCCACCCTGCACTGCGACGCCCCGCACCCCGCCCTGGAGCGCACCCGCTTCGGCCCGCTCGCCGCGTCCGCGCCCTGGGACGCCCCACTGCGCCGCGCCGCCGTGAACGCCTTCGGCTTCGGCGGCATCAACGCCCATGTGGTCCTCGAAGAGGCACCGTCACCCCGCCCGGTCCATTTCACCACGCACCCGGCGGCCGTACGCGAGCCGGAGCGGGTCCTGCGTCTCTCCGCCGCCACCCCGGCCGCCCTGGCCAGGCTGCTCGACAGCGACGACAGCACCCTCCTCACCGCGGCGCTCGACGCACGGGACCCCAAGGAGGCGGGTCCGGTGCGGCTCGCGATCGTCGCGCCCGACGCGCGGCGCCTCGCGCTGGCCCGCCGTATCGTCCCCCAGGGGCGCCCCTGGCGCGGACGGAGCGATCTGTGGTTCACCCCGAGCCCGCTCCTCGGCCGGGTCGGCGGCGGCCGGCTGGCCTTTCTCTTCCCCGGGCTCGACGCCGAGACGGCCTCCGGCGCCGACGAGGTCGCCGCCCACTACGGGCTGCGCCCGCCCGGCCGCGCGGACTCCGGCACCGGCGATGTCGCCCGGCACGGGCTGGCGGTGCTCCGCACCGGGCGGGTACTGGACACCGCCCTGCGGGCCGAGGGCGTCCACCCCGAGGGGCTGGCCGGGCACAGCGTCGGCGAGTGGGCGGCCATGATCTCCGGCGGGATCTTCGCCGCCGACGCGGCGGACGCCGTACTGGCCGACTTCGACCCCGACACCTTCCGGGTGCCCGGAGTGGTCTTCGCCGCGCTCGGCGCCTCCGCCGAACGCGCCCGCCAGGCCATCGCCCCGTACCCCGGCCTCGTCCTGTCCCACGACAACTCGCCCGGTCAGTCGATGGTCTGCGGCCCCGAGGAGGACGTCCGCGCCCTGCTCGCCGAACTGCGCGGTGCCGGGGTCATCTGCCAGGTGCTGCCGTTCCGTTCGGGCTTCCACACCCCGATGCTGGCGCCCTATCTGGCCCCCCTGGCCGAGGGCGTCCAGGCGACCGCCGTCCACCCCGCCCGTATCCCCGTCTGGTCGGGCACCACCGCCGCACCCTTCCCGACCGGGCCCGCCGAGGTCCGCGCCCTGTTCCTGCGGCATCTGCTGGAGCCCGTACGGTTCCGGCAGCTGACGGAGTCGCTGTACGGGGCCGGGTTCCGCGCCTTCGTCCAGGTCGGCGCGGGCGGGCTGACCTCCCTGGTCGGCGACACCCTGCGCGACCGCGACCACCTCTCCATCGCCGCGGACAGCCCCCGGCACGGCGGGCTCGCCCAACTGCTGCGGGTGCGCGCCGCGTTGTGGGTGGAGGGATACGAGATGAGCCGCCGCGCCACCACCCGTGACGCGTCGGTCCGGCTCGACCTGGGCGGCGCCCTGCTCGACCTGGACCCGGACCGGCGTGACGCCCTCCGCGCCGAACTGGCCGCCGTCACCGCCCCACCACCGGTCACCGCCGCCCCGCTCGCCCGCTTCCACGGCAGCCACCCGCTGGCGGCCGAGGTCGACGCCCTCCTCGGCGACACCGCCCACGCCGTAGCCGCCGTCCTGCACGCCGCACCGGGCACTGTCGCCACACCCGGGAAGAGCCCGACACCCGGGAAGAGCCCGACCGCCACCGCACCGGGCGCTCTAACCGCACCCGGGAGGAGCCCGGCCACCGCCGCACCGGCCAAGCGAGCCACCTCCGCCCTGCCCCTCGGGCCCGGCGACCCCACTCCACCCCCCGAGCCCGTCGGCGGCACCCTCCTCCGGGTCTCCGTCGAGACCATGCCGTACCTCCTCGACCACTGCTTCTTCCCGCAGCGTCCCGGCTGGCCCGAGCCCGCCGACCGCCACCCGGTGGTGCCCGCCACCACGGTGCTGCACCACCTCACCGCCGCCGCACGGCGTGCCGCACCGGGGCGGCACGCCGTCGCCGTACGCGATCTGCGCCTGGAGAAGTGGGTGACCGCCCTGCCCCCGGCGGACGTGGCCCTCACCGCGCGGCTCCGCCCCGACGGGCGGTACGACACCGCCTTCGGCCCGTACGCCCGCGCGGTCGTGGAGACGGCCCCCGCCTTCCCGGCCCCACCGCCCCCCTGGGCGAGCAAGGGAGCCGCCGCCGAGGAACCCTGCACCCTGCCCGCGCACCGGCTGTACGCGGACCGCTGGATGTTCCACGGCCCGGCCTTCCAGGGCATCACCGAGCTGACCGCGCTCGGCCCGGTCAGTGCGCGCGGCACGATCACCGTGCCCACCGCCCCCGGCGCGCTCCTGGACAACGTGGGGCAGCTGCTCGGCTACTGGCTGATGGCCACCCACCGCACCCGTACCGTGCTCTTCCCGGTCGCCCTGCGCGAGCTGCGGCTGTACGGCCCCGACCCCGTACCCGGCACCCGGGTCCACTGCCGGATCTCGGTCACCGCCGTCACCGAGGACACCGTCGTCTGCGACGCCCGACTCACCCTGGACGACGGCACGGTATGGGCCGACATTACCGGCTGGCGGGACCGCCGCTTCGCCGCCCCCGACACCCGCCGCGAGCACGGCTACCCGGAGCGCCGCGCCCTCTCCGAGGAGTCCGACGAGGGCTGGACCCTGCTGCGGGACACCTGGCCCGACCTCGCCTCCCGCGACCTGGTCATGCGCACCCATCTGGGCCAGGACGAACGGGCCGCCTATGAGCGCCGCTCCCCGCGCGCCCGAGGCCCCTGGCTGCTCGGGCGCATCGCCGCCAAGGACGCGGTCCGCCACTGGCTGTGGCGGCAGGGCGCGGGCGATGTCTACCCCGCCGAGCTGCGCATCCGCAACGACGAGCAGGGCCGGCCGCGGGCCGAGGGGGTGTACGGCCGCGAACTGCCGCCGCTACGGCTCTCGCTGGCCCACCGGGGCCGTGCCGCCGTCGCCCTGGTGCGGCCCGCCGAGAGCGCCGCCGCTGTCGGCATCGACATCGAGGAGGTCGCCGACCGCTCCCTGTCCACCGTGCGGGCGGCCCTGGGGGCACGGGAGGTGGCCCTGCTCGCCGGATGCGCCGGCGCGGGCGGTCCCTCGCTGTGGTTCACCCGCTTCTGGGCGGCCAAGGAGGCCGCCGCCAAGGCCGAGGGGACCGGGCTCGGCGGCAGACCCCGGGACTTCGAGGTGACCGAAGCGGCCGCCGAAGCCCTCACCGTCATGGTCGGCGGCCGACGCCATCTGGTGCGCTGCACCCTCATCACCGACTCCGACCGGGCCCATGTCGTGGCCTGGACGGTGACACCCCCCGAGGAGAACCCCCTGTGACCAGCACCGACCCGGTACGCGTCTATTCCGCCAGGAAGGACGCGGCCTACCCGCCGCCCCCGGAGGCCGTCCTGGCCGAGGTCGCCTCGATGATCGAGCTGATCCTGCACGAGTACGCCGACGGGCTGCCCGAGATCACCTGGGACACCCGCCTCGGCGACGACCTGGAGCTGGAGAGCATCGACCTGGTCACCCTCTCCGGGCTGCTCACCGAGTGGTATGGCGAGAGCGTCCACCTGGCCCGGTTCGTGGCCGGGCTGGACCCGGACGCGATCATCGCCCTGACCGTGGGCGACCTGGTGGACCACATCGTGGCCCGGCTCGCCCCCGCCGCGGGGGAGTGAGCGATGGTGATGGTCCGCGCCGGCGGCCTGCTGCACCATGTGGCCCGCCTCGGTCCCGAGGACCCCTCCGAGGACACCTCCGGGGCCCCGCCCGTCGCCGTCTTCCTGCACGGCGCCTTCATCGACACCCTGGCCAGCTTCTACTTCACCCTCGCCCCGGCGTTCGCGGCGCACGGCTGGGACACCGTGATGTACGACCTGCGCGGCCACGGCCGCAGTGAGCGCCCGCCCACCGGCTACCGCGTGGAGGACTTCACCGCCGACCTGGACGCCCTGCTGGATGCCCTCGGCCTCACCGAACCCGTCCATCTGGTGGGCAACTCCTTCGGCGCCACCCTGGCCTTCGACTTCGCCCTGCACCACCCGGACCGGGTGGCCAGCCTCACGGCCGTGGAGGGCTGCCCGGCCGGCTCCGGCTGGGCCGAGGCCATGGCCGGGGCGCTGCACCGCGCCACCGAGACCCTTCCCGAGGACCAGGCGCTGGCCTGGTTCACCGAGCAGTACGGCACCGTGTCCTCCACCCGCACCGGCGACCCGGTCCATGACGCCCGGATCGCCCGCCTGGGCCGGAACGCCGGCCGGCTCATCCGGGCGACCACCATCACCCGGGACATCCCGCACAGCCGCCGCCCCGCCCCCGACCAACTGGCCGCCCTGCGCTGCCCGGTGCTGCTGGTCAACGGCGAACACGGGTTGGTGGCCACCGAGTCGGCGCACCTCACCGCCGTACTGCCGCGCTGCCGCCGGGTCATCGTCCCCGGCCACAAGCACTCCGTACTGGTCGAGGCGCCGACCGAGGTCACCGGCCTGACCCTGGCCTGGCTGGACGAGCACACCCGTGCCCGCCCGGCGCCGACCGCCCCGGACGCGGTCCACCCGGCGGTGACCGCCCTGGACGCGGCCCGCCCGCTGGCGACCGCCCCGGACGCGGCCCGCCCGGCGCCGACCGTCCCGGACGCGGTCCACCCGGTGACGGGAACCGCCCGGTGAGCCGCTACCTCTTCGTGGTGCCGCCGCTCAGCGGCCATATCAACCCCGCCGCCGAGGTCGCCGCCGAACTCACCGCCCGGGGCCACACCGTGGCCTGGGCGGGCCGCCCCGGCATCATCGGCCGCCTGGTCGGCGAGGAGGCGGAGGTCTATGTCTGCGCGGGCCCGGACGGACTGCACGGGCGGCCCCCGGAGCTGCGCGGGGTCGCCGCCCTCCAGTTCCTCTGGCGGGACTTCTTCGTCCCGCTCGCCGACGCCATGGCGGAGGGCGTCACCGCCGCCGTCGACCACTTCCGCCCCGATGTGGTCGTCAGCGACCAGCAGGCCCTGGCCGGCGCCCTGGTCGCCGAACGGCTCGGCGTCCCGTACGCCACCTCGGCCACCACCTCCGCCGAACTCACCGACACCCTCGGCCAGATGCCCTCGGTGGCCGCCTGGCTCAGCGAGCTGCTGGCCGGTGCCCGCGCCCGGCTCGGCGACCCCGCCGCCACCGGTGACCCGCGCTTCTCCCCGTACCTCACCCTGGCCTTCACCACCCCCGAGTTCCTCGGCGCCGCGCACCAGCCGCGCCAGGGCCTCCGGTTCGTGGGCCCCGCACTGCCGGGCCGCCCCGGCTACGGTGACTTCCCCTGGGAGTGGCTGAACCGGCAGCCCGATGCCGCCCTCGTCCTGGTGACCCTCGGCACCGTCAACCAGGACGCCGGGGCCCGCTTCCTCACCGAGACAGCCGCCGCCCTGCGGGAACGCTCCGACCGGCTGCGGGCCGTGGTCGCCGACCCGGGCGGCGCCCTGGCGGCCGCCGACACCGGCCCCACCGTCCTCGTACGCCCCTTCGTCCCGCAGCGCGCCCTGCTCGGCCATGTCTCCGCGGTGATCTGCCACGCCGGGCACAACACCGTCGCCGAGACGCTGTGGCACGGGGTCCCGCTGGTCGTCGCACCCATCCGGGACGACCAGCCGGTGGTCGCCCGGCAGGTCGTGGACGCGGGCGCTGGGGTACGGCTGCGCTTCGGCCGCGCCGGCCGGGCCCAGATCGGCGCCGCGCTCGACACCGTCCTCACCGAGCCGCGCCACCACGGGGCCGCCCGCCGGCTGAGGGCGTCCTTCCACCGCGCCGGAGGAGCCGGCGCCGCCGCCGAACACCTCGAAGAGCTCGCCCGGAACCCCACCCGGCACCCCCCGGCCCAGGCCACCTCACCAGCCCAGGCCCCACCCGGCCAGGCCGCACCAGCCCCGGCCCCACCGGGCCAGGCCCCACCCGCCCAGGAGGAAGGAACTCCCCATGGCAGCCACTACTGAGCAGATCGCCAAGCTCCGCACCGCCTACCAGGCCGAACTGGCCGGCGGCACCGACCGCTTCTTCCTGCCCCGCCGCACCGGCTGCCCCTGGTGCCTGGGACCCGATCTGAGGGTCAAGCTGCGCACCGTCGACCATGTGCAGCGCAAGCCCGGCCGGTTCGTGCTGGACGAGTGCCTCTCCTGCGGCCACATCTTCCAGAACCCGCGGCTCAGCCAGGAGGGCCTGGACTTCTACTACCGCGACTTCTACGACGGCCTCGGCGCGGAGACCACCGCCCGGATGTTCGAGGGCAGGGGCAGCGAGAAGCGGTTCCAGCGCAGTGTGCGCGCCCTGCTGCGGTACACCCGCCCCGGCCGCTGGCTCGACGTCGGCACCGCGCACGGCCACTTCCCCGCCAGCGCTGGAAAGCTGCTGCCCCGCACCCGCTTCGACGGGCTGGACATGGGCGAGAGCGTGCTGCTCGCCCAGCGGCAGGGCCGTATCGCCGAGGCCCACCAGGGCCAACTCACCGACCTGGCCGAAGGGATGGCGGGCCGCTACGACGCGGTCAGCATGTTCCACTACCTGGAGCACACCCTCGACCCGCACTCCGAACTTGCCGCCGCTCGCACCGTGTTGGACCACGGAGGCCACCTCCTCATCGAGGTGCCGGACCCCGAGTCCCGCACCGGCCGGCTGCTGGGCGACCTCTGGATGCCCTGGTTCCAGCCTCAGCACCTCAACTTCATCCCGCTCGCCAACCTCTGCGACCGGCTCACCGGCCTGGGCTTCACCGTGGTGGCCGCCGAACGTACCGACGCCCATATCCCGGTCGACCTGGTCTGCGCCGTGTGGTTCCTGCTCGGCCGCGTGCTGCCGCCCGACGATGTGCCCTGGGCGGCGACCCGCCCTACCCCGGCGGCCCACGCCGCCCGCTGGGCCCTGGTCTGGGCGGCGGCCCCCTTCCTGCTCGCCGCGTACGGCATCGACCTGCTGCTCAGCCCTCTGCTGCGCCGCAGCCGCTTCTCCAACGCCTACCGCGTCATCGCCCGCCGCGACTGACCCCCCGTACCCCGCCCTCCCATCGACCCCCGACCCCCACCGTCGGCCCCGTGCTCCCCACCCCCCGGGGCCGACCCGAGGAGCCACCGTGACCCCCACCCACGACCCGCACCCCGACCCGGCCGCCGCGCCCCCGCCCCGCAGGTCGCCCCGGCACGCGGCCCCGCCCCGGCGCTTCAGGCTCCGCCGCAGGGCGTGCCGCCGGATCCGCCGCGCCGCTCTGGCGGCCGCCGCCGTCACCGTGCTCACGGCCTCCCAGGCGCCGGTCCAGGAGGGCGCCCAGGGCGGCGGGGACCAGGCCACCGCCCTCGCCGCCCCGGGTGGCAACGGCACCCCGGGCATCGCGGCCCCCGGAGGGTTGCCGGTCCCCGGCCCCCTCCTCCCGGGCCAGACCGACGGCTCGTACCACACCGAACTCCCGCCCCTGGCCGCCGTCACCGGCCCGCTCACCCCGCCCGCCGCCGCGCTGGTACGGGCCGAGTCCGGGATCCCCGCCACGGTGCTCGCCGCCTACCGCGCGGCCGAGGAGTCCGTGCGCCGCGGCGACCCCGGCTGCCGGCTGCCCTGGCAACTGCTCGCCGCCATCGGCAAGGTGGAGTCCGGGCACGCACGCGGCGGGGCCGTGGCGGCCGACGGCACCACCCGGGGCCGTATCCTCGGCCCGGTCCTGAACGGCAACGGCTTCGCCGTCATCGCGGACACCGACCATGGGGCGTACGACGGCCATCCGCAGTACGACCGCGCCGTCGGCCCGATGCAGTTCATCCCCTCCACCTGGGCCAGGTGGGGCGCGGACGGCAGCGGCGACGGGCGCGCGGACCCGGACAACGTCTTCGACGCCGCCCTCGCGGCCGGCCGCTACCTCTGCGCCGGCGACCGGGACCTGGCCCTCCCGGCCGGTCTGGACCGGGCGGTGCTCAGCTACAACCACTCCACCGCGTACCTCAGGACCGTCCGCTACTGGCTGGCGTTCTACCGCACCGGAGCCCACGGTGTGCCCGACGGCAGCGGCACCCTCCCGCACAGCCCCGGCGCCGGCGGCACCACCCCGGCCACCCGCCCCACCGACCCGGACATCATCATCGGCCCACCCCCCGGCCCCCGCCCCGCACCTTCCCCCACCCCCACCCCCGCTCCCAGCCCCCGCCCCACCACCAGTCCCCGCCCCACCCCCTCACCCACTCCCCGCCCCACTGGCTCCCCGACCACCCCCGGCACCCCCACCCCCACCCCGTCCTCCCCCTCTCCCACACCCACCCCCACCCCGTCCCCCACCGACTCCACCACCCCGTCCCCGGACCCGGGCACCCCCACCGCCACACCCCCGAGCACCCCCCTTCCCACCTCCACCCTCTCTCCGTCGCCCACCCCCTCTCCGACAGCCGACGCCACCCCGAGCAGCGACCCGAGCGGAACACCGTGAGCCGGTACGGTGAACGACCATGCCCGGGACGGGAGTTGTGCCCGCCCCCGGCTTCTGTTCTGATCGGGACATGACAGCGCTCTCCGGCTTCCGAGCCGTACGCCGGCCCCTACACCGGCCGACCATGGCCGACGTGGCGGCGGAGGCGCATGTCTCCATCAAGACGGTGTCCCGGGTGGTGAACCGCGGCCCCGGGGTGCGCCCGGACACCGCCGACCGCGTCCGGGCCGCCATCGAACGGCTCGGGTTCCGCGCCACGGGCCCCGACGCGCGCAGCCGGGTCCACACCGTCGGCCTGGTGGTCGAGACCCTGGCCGGCCCCTTCTCCGCGCAGATCGCCGCCGCGGTGGAACGGGAGACCCGATTGCACGGGTACAACCTGATCACCGTCTCCGCCGAGAGGTCGACCGCTCCGGACCGCCGGCTGCTGCACGACCTGGCCTCCCGCTGCGTCGACGGACTGATCGTCGTCCCGGCCGGCGAGGCGGCCCGTACGGAGTCCCAGGTGGCGGGGAGTGGTATCCCCCTCGTCTACCTGGGCCGCCCGGCCCGGGGCGCGGTGGACGCGGTCCTCAGCGACAACCAGGGCGGGGTACGCGGTGCGGTCGAGCACCTGGTCGCGCACGGCCACCGGCACATCGGGTTCCTCGGCGGCGCCCCGCACCGGTGGACGGCCCGGCAGCGCCGTGACGCCTTCGTCCACACCCACCAGGCCCTGGGCTTACCCGGCACCCCGCGTGTGTCCATGGGTCCGCACACCCGCGACTCGCTGCTGCACGCCCTCCGGACCTGGAGCCGCCCCACCGCTTCCGCCACCGTCACCGCCGTCATCGCGGGCGACAACCGGGTCACCCTGCTCGCGCTGTACGCAGTGCGAGGCCTCACCAGCCCGCTCTCCCTCGTCGGCTACGACGACATCGAGCTGGCCGACCTGATCGAACCGTCCATGACGGTCGTCCACCAGGACCCGGCGGCGCTCGGCCAGAAGGCGGCCCAGCAGCTGTTCTCCCGACTGCGCGGCGACCGGACGCCTCCGCAGACCTTCGTCCTCCCGACCCGGCTGATCGTGCGCGCCTCCAGCCGCCGCCGGCCCGAGGCCGACCAGGAGCGACCGCGGAACTCCGAGGGCTGAGCCGCCGGACCGCACCGTTTGACGCGCGAGGCGGGTACGGGCAGCATGCGCCCGTACCCGCCCCACGCTCGCCGGCCTCAGCCGTTGTTGTCGATGTCCCCCCTGATCTGGTCGTAGACCAGCTGGATGCGGGTGCCGATATTGGTGCCGCTGGGGCAGCCCCCGCCCCAGTGCAGGGCGATCACCTTGTGCGAGGAGGCCGCCAGCACCGGCGAGCCCGAGTTGCCGCCCGAGGTGTCGCAGCGGTAGCCGGTGTCCTCGCCCCGCACCGCGACGTCGATCTTGCAGGTGGCGCCGCCGTCGTTCTCCTCGTAGATGGACAGGCGCTTCGCCTTGGCGTCACCGTGGCCGGGGATGTAGATGCGCTCACCGGCCTGCGGGGTGCGGGCGTCGAGGTAGAGGGTGCCGAACGAGCGGATGCTGTCGAAGCTGTTCACGCTGAACAGCGTGTAGTCCAGCGACGAGCTGGTCCTGATGAAGTCGGCGCCGCTCACCTTGGTGCCCGGCCTGGGGTCGTTCCCGCCGCAGGTGGCGCACTGGTAGTCGAACTGGAACTCACTGGCGCGCAGATCGGCGGCGCTGCCCAGGCAGTGGTTGTTGGTCACCATGCGGTTGGTGGTGCCGACCCGCCAGGCGGTGCAGTGGCCGCGGCCGTTGAGCAGCTGCCGGGCGACGGCGCCGCCCCGGGCGTACTCGGTGGGGTGGCTGCCGCGATAGCACACCACGTCGCGGCGGGCGTCCCGACCGCACACACTCCTGGCCTTGCGGTCCTGCGCCTGCTGCTCCGCGGCGTCGAAGCCCCGGTAGATCCGGTCGACGGCCACCCCGTACCCCGCCCGGCCCAGCCGCTGGGCCTGGCGGGCGCCGGTGGCGTGCAGAGTGACGACCGCGGTGTCCCCGTCGATGGACAGGGCGGCGAAGCCCCGGTGGCCGTGCTCGGTGCGGTCCGAGCCGCGCCGGGGGTCCGCGTAGTAGGTGTGCTTCTCCCGCCCGTCGGGGGAGGAGACGCTGACATAGTCGTCGCCGGCCAGCTTCAACGAGGCGAAGTGCACCTTCACATACGAGGAGCCGGGGGACCGGATCTCGGTACGCCAGGAGCGCCCCGAGGCGCCGTAGGCGATCCTGCGCTCCAACGCCCGCTCTGTACCCGCGGCTTCCGGACCGGGCGCCTCGGAGGCGGCGGGCGCCGCGGGCGCGGCGGTACGGGGAGTGGGACCCCCGGAGGTGTCCGCCAGGGCTGAGGGCTGGGCCCCCGCCCCGAGCGCCAGCACGGCCGCCGCCGCGCCGAGGGCGGTGCCCGCACACCGTGAACGCCGTCTGCGGGAGCGGAAGATGGGGAGGTCGGGTATGAGACGCTTCATGCGAGTGCCGTGCCTTTCAGCCGTGGGGGGACAGGGCGGGGCCCCGAACGGCACGGCGGAAGGTGTCCCGCTCGGGGCGCGGCGCGCGGGCCCGGCGCTGACGCAGAACCTAGGGACCGCACCGAACCGGGGTCAACGGCCGCACCGGGACTTGTCCGCCCTGTCCACCGCGGCACCCGGCCCGACATGGCCCTTCGCGCCCCGCCCCACCGGAAGTGGACCCGTCTTGTCCACGTGACCGGTCCACCCGCCCCGTACCGTCCCCCCTCCGCAGCCGACATGGCTCAGTGCTCGCAGAGCGAGAACTCCCGTTCGTAGAGCTGCTCGTTGTGCTCGTCCACGAAGAACGTGCGCTCCCGCATCAGCTGTTCGCGGAAGTCCTGGGCCTGCTCCAGCGTCATGGTGGACGTGTCGGACCAGGGCTGCTGCGGTGGCACATCGGAGGTCGAGACGATGGTCTCCGACGGGTCGACCAGGAAGAACACCAGGATCTTGCGGTGTCCCGGGCGGGTGGGGTCGGCGAGGCGGAAGGAGCCGACGCGGTGCTGCAGGACGTTCGGGAAGGCCAGGCAGCGGCCGGCCGGGGTCGATGCCGAGCCCAGCGGCTGGTTCAGCGCGTCCTCGTCCTCCAGCCCGTAGACCTCGCGCAGACCGTTCTCGTCGTTCTGCTCATAGGCCGGGTCGTCGAGTGCCGCCCGGAAGCCCAGCCGGCTCTCGGTGATGTTCTCGCTGTCCCAGTAGTAGATGCCGGTCGAGACGATCCGCTCGTTCAGCATCCCCTCGACATGCCAGGAACCGCCCGCGTACTCGGGCTGCTCCGGGGTGAGGTGGATGGTGGCGAGCTTGACGATGACCTGGAGGCGGCGGCCGCGCAGATCGACCCGGGCGGCCGCGTCGGGCGGCTCGGGCGGGGTGAAGGCCGGGGCGTCCGGGACGATGGGGCGGCGGTTCTCCCACCAGTCGCTCTGGGCCGCCTTCCAGGCGCTCAGGGCCGCCCAGTAGGCCGCCGTGTCCTCGCCGTAGGAGGACTTCTCCGGCCGCACCGGCTCCGCGTCGTACCACCCGTAGGGGTCGGCCTCGATCCGCAGCGGGCGCGGATGGCGCAGATCGGTGAGTACGTTCTCCAGCAGCGGGCGCAGCCGCGCGAACAGGTCGGGCAGGACGGCGGCGAGTTCGCGGTGGGTCTCGGGGTGGACGTTGTTCACATACGAACGGAAGGCGACCTCACCGTCGGCGGCGACCTCGACGTCCGTGGGCAGCCACTGGAACTTCTCCGAGAACTCGTACGCCGAGTAGTGGTCCGTCGGGTTCCGCCAGGCCCGCTCGGGCGCCCCGCTCACCCCTCTCACCAGGCAGAACAGTGAGGGATGCACCAGGTCCAGTACCTGGCCGCCGGATCCGGGGTGCCAGTCCCGTTCCGCTTCGGGGACCTCTTCCAGCGCCCGGACCGCCTCACGCAGCCGGGACCTCAGCCCGTCGTCCATCAGGGTGTCCGACTGCCACACCCCGTCCACGGCCGACACCTCGATGCCGGTTCGCTCGTCCCGCATCGCCGCGTAGTGCGCGAGTTCGGCGATGACATAGCGCACCTGCGCCTCGGTGAGGCCCTGGGCGACCGCCTCCTGAGTCCACCGGGCGACGATCCCGGCGTCGTGCGTCTTCTCGAACCACCCCGGCTTCTCCCGGATGGCGGCGCTGCACCGCATCATCTGGAGTTCCCGCAGCGTGCGGGGTGCCGCGAACGCCAGGGAACGCGAAGCGTGAAAGGGCAGCGGAAATGCGGACAAG
Organism: Streptomyces sp. NPDC046887; assembly: GCF_040644755.1. Classification (NCBI taxonomy): domain Bacteria; kingdom Bacillati; phylum Actinomycetota; class Actinomycetes; order Kitasatosporales; family Streptomycetaceae; genus Streptomyces; species Streptomyces sp. NPDC046887. The sequence goes on along the minus strand of NZ_JBEYXH010000013.1, from coordinate 57,374 downwards.
CCGGTCAACTCTCTTGATCCTCCCGGTCGATGTGACGGCGGGAAGACTACGTCAGCGCACTGACACTGCCGCCGGCTGCCCGGCTCCGGGCGCCCCCGCTCAGGTGGCGGTGAGCACCAGGACGGCCTGGTCGTCGTCTATGTCGCGGCCACCGGTGAAGGTGTGCACCGCGCCGGTGAGGGTGTCGATGACCTGCTGGGCGGTGGGGCGGTGCGGGGCGGCGGTCAGGGCGTCGGCGAGGCGCTGGTCGCCGAACTGCTCGCCGTGGGCGTCCCGGGCCTCGGTGAGGCCGTCGGTGTAGAGCAGCAGGCTCTCGTACCGGCGCAGCCGCAGCCGGTGGGAGGTCACCCGCGGGTCGGCGGAGATGCCGAGCAGCGTGCCGGGGGAGTCGATGGGGTGCGCGGTGTGCCGGGCGTCGAGGTGGAGCGGGAGGGTGTGGCCGGCGCGGACGAGTTCGATGTCCAGGCCGTCCGGGGTGGGGGTGAGCCGGCCGTGGACCAGGGTGACGAAGCCGGTGCCATGGCTGTCGGGCCGGTTGGTCAGGGCCCGGTTGACGGCCCGGACGACGTCCTGCGGGCCGGGCAGCAGCGGCGCGACGGCCCGGGCGGTGTGCCGGACCAGCGCGGTAGTGGTGGCCGCGATGGCGCCGCGTCCGCATACATCGCCCAGCAGGAACGCCCAGCTGCCGTCGTCGAGGGGGAAGATGTCGTAGAAGTCGCCGCCGATGTCGAGCCCTTCGCCGGCCGGGTGGTAGGAGGTGGCGACGTCGGCGCCCGGCACCTCGGGCAGCTCGGGGAGGAGCAGCCCGGCCTGGAGGTCGCGGGCGAGGGTGACGCGGTGGGTGTACTGGCGGGCGTTGCGGGCGGCGGAGGCGGCGCGGCGGGCCAGCTCCTCGGCCAGGGCGACCGCGTGGCCGTCGAAGGTGTGCTCACCGGTGGACAGCAGGGTCACCGTGCCGAAGGTGGCGCCCCGGTCGGTGAGCGGGACGCAGAGGTAGCCGGTGACGCCCAGGTCGTGCCAGGGGCCCGGGCCGGTGGGGGTGCGGCGGGCGACCTCGCTGATACCGGAGGCCAGCACCCGGGCCACGGCGTCGTCGGCGGCGTCGTAGACCGGGATATGGGAGGCCAGCAGCTCCCGCCGGCCCTGAGTGGGGGCGGCGGTGGCGATACGGCGCACCCGCCCGCCCTCGATCACGTCGACCGCGCACAGGGGCGCCAGCCTCGGTACGCAGGAGGCGGCCAGCCGCCGGAGGGTCTGGTCGGCGTCCAGATCGGAGGACAGGGTGGTGCTGGCCTCCAGCAGGAAGGCGAGGTCGTCGCGGGCGGCCTTCTCCCGGTCCTCGGCCGCCCGCCGCGCCCGTTCGTCGCGGTGGCGTTCGACGGCCAGGGCGGCGGTGTCGGCGAAGACCCGGGCCAGGGCGAGGTCGGCCGCGCGCGGCGCCCGCGGGACGCGGTGGTACATCGCGAAGGTGCCCAGCAGCGAGCCGTCCCGGGCCAGGATCGGGGTGGACCAGCAGGCGGCCACCCCGGCCCGGCCGGCCAGTTCGCGGAAGTCGTCCCAGAACGGGTCGGTGGCGATGTCGGTGACGATCACCGGGCGGCGGCGGTGGGCCGCGGTGCCGCAGGAGCCCACGCCCTCGCCGGTGGCGATGCCGTCGATGGCCTGGTTGTAGAAGTCGGGCAGGCTGGGTGCCGCGCCGTGCCGCAGATGCCGGCCGTCGGCGTCGGCCAGCAGCACCGAGACCAGCACCTCCTCCGGGGCCAGCTCCTCGATGGCCCGGGCCATCCCCTCCAGCACCTCGGGCAGCGGAGCCTGGCGGGCGATCTGCTCCAGCAGCACCCGGTGCTCCGCGGTCAGCCGCTGGGCGTGCTTGACCTGGGTGGTCTCCACCCCGATGACCCGTACGCCCACGACATTGCCGCCGACGTCCAGCCGGGGCTCGTAGGTGAAGTCGAAGAACGCCTCTCGCGCCGCGTCCCCCTGCCCCAGCACCACCCGGGCATCGCGTCCGGTGAAGGGCTTGCCCGTGCGGTAGACCCGGTCCAGCAGCGCGGTGAACCCCTGCTCGGCCAGTTCGGGCATCAACTGCCCCAGCGGCACGCCGGTACGGGTGCGCTCGCTGCCGCCGATCGCGGCGAAGAACGCGTCGTTGGCCGTCTCCAGCATGTGCGCCGGACCGGCCAGCGAGGCGAACACGGCCGTCGACTGCCCGAACAGCGCCCGCAGATCGTCCTCCGCGCCGCCGCCCGCGACCCCGTACGGGCCGGTGGTGCTCCGGGGTGACTGCTGTTCCGGTACGCGCGTCATGCCTGGTGCCCCTCACTCGAACGGGCCGGATCATCGGGGCCGGCGCCTGCGGCCAGCGCCGCCGGCACATCGGCGTACACGGAGAACACCTGGTCCAGGCCGGTCAGCGAGAACAGCCGGGCCACCGAACCCGGTACGGACGCCAGCCGCAGCGCCCGGCCCGCCGCGGCCAGCCGCTGGTGCAGCCGTACCAGCGCGCTGATGCCGGAGGAGTCGCAGAACTCCAGCGCGGCGCAGTCGGCCACCACCGGGCCCACCGCATCCGCACCCCTGGCCAGCTCCCTCTCGCCGGCCTCCCGCAGCTGCACCGCGCTGTCGAAGTCGAGCTCGCCGCGCAGCACGAACACCACGTGCCGCGCCCCGTGCCTGACATCCACCGAGAACACCCTCAGCATCCCCCGAGCGAACCCCTCACCGACGATCCCCTCATGGTAGACAGCCGGCCGCGTCGCCGGGATCCCGGGCGGTCGCGCACCCCCTATGCTTCTACATGCGTGTAGAAAAAGCGAGGGATGGCAGACGTCTCCGGTTGCCCGACGGTGCCGTGAACGATCCGTATCGCATGTCCGCATCACACGAAGGAGTGGACTCCCTGATGGTGTTCAAACGGCTACTCGGCTCGCTCGGTGCCGGCGGTCCGAAGGTCGACACGGTGCTCGATCCCGGTGCGGTGGCCCCGGGCGGCGTGCTCGGCGGACAGGTCCATCTGGAGGGCGGTGACGCCGACTTCACCATCGAGCACATCACCCTGGAGCTCGTGGCCCGGGTGGAGGCCGAGCACGGCGACGGTGAGTCCGCGGGTACGGCGGCCTTCGACCGGCAGGTGGTCGGCGGCCCCTTCCGCCTGGCAGCGGGCGAGCGGCGCGATGTGCCGTTCTCGATCACCCTCCCGTGGGAGACGCCGATCACCGAACTGCACGGCCAGCAGCTGGGGATCGCCCTGGGGGTGCGGACCGAGCTCGGTGTGGCCGGCGCCCGGGACAAGGGTGACCTCGACCCGCTGACCGTGCGCCCGCTGCCCGTCCAGGAAGCGGTCCTGGAGGCGTTCGGACAGCTCGGCTTCGGCTTCGCCTCCACCGACCTGGAGGCCGGGCGCATCTCCGGCACCGGCCAGCGGCTGCCCTTCTACCAGGAGATCGAACTCACCCCCGCGCCCGCCTACGCAGACCGGGTCAACGAGATCGAGGTGACCTTCCTGGCGAACCCGGCCGGGGTGGAGGTCGTCCTGGAGGCCGACAAGCGGAGCGGGTACCCGCACGAAGGGGGCGACGCGCTCACCCGCGTCACCGTCGACCACGCTGACGCCACCCGCACCGACTGGAACGCCCGAGTCGAGAGCTGGCTCGACCGGTTGGCCGACCGCCGCCCTCCCGGCGCCTTCGGCTCCGGGTACGCCGACCACACCGCCCACGGCCACCATGACGAGCACGGCCCGGGCCGGCGCTCCGGGCCCGGTGCGGGCACGGCGGTCGCGGCCGGCGCCGCCGGGCTCGCGGTGGGGGTGGCCGGCGGCCTGGTCGCCGCGGAAGTCGTCGACGAGGTGGGCGACTTCTTCGAAGGGGACGACGAGGGTGGCGAGGCGGAGGAGGGCTGAGGGGCTCTCCGGGGCCGCGCCGATCTGGTAACTTCTACATCACTGTAGAAGTGCTCGACGGGTGGTCCGGGCCGGTGGCTGACCCGGCCCGGACCATCCCCTTCCTCACCCCCTTTCCCATCCCTTCCCATCCCTTCCCATCCATGAGGAGACGGCGTGGCCCTGTGGGACCGGATCAGGGAGTCGGCATCGCAGATGCAGACCCAGCTGATCGCCAAGAAGCACGACCTGAAGTCCGGAGCCTTCCGCGACGCCTCCATGGCGATGTGCGCGCTGGTCGCCGCGGCGGACGGCACCATCGACGCCGCCGAGCGGCGCCGGGTCGCCCAGCTCATCGCCTCCAACGAGGTGCTGGGGGCCTTCGACGCGGAGGATCTGCGCCGGCGCTTCGAGGACAACCTGGCCAAGCTCACGGCCGACTTCGACTTCGGCAAGGTCAGCGTGCTCCAGGAGATCGCCAAGACGAAGAAGAAGCCGGCCGAGGCCCGCGCGGTCGTCCAGATCGGCATCGTCATCGGCGGAGCGGACGGCGACTTCGACAAGACCGAGCAGTCCGTGGTGCGCGAGGCGTGCTACGCGCTCGACCTGCCGCCGCACGAGTTCGACCTCTGAGCCGCCGCCGGCAGGCCCCCGCGGGCGCGGGCCGCGGGCGCTCCACGGCGCGGCGGCCTGCCGCTGGTGATCGGCGCGACCTGGCAGGGTAGGGGGACGACGCGGACGCAGACGCTCCCGCCGCCCCGGTGGCCGCGACGCACACCCGGGCCGGCGGGCCGGAGCCTGGAGGCGACGATGGACGACGGCGACTGGGCGGAGTTCGCCCGGCGGATGGCGACGCTGGCGCGCGACCTGCTCGCGCAGCCCTCGGTGGACGCCACCCTCAAGCGGATCACCGAGTCGGCCGTGGAACAGATGGACGGCTGCGACGCGGCCGGCATCCTCCTCGTACGCCGCCGCACCGTCCGCACCCTCGCACCCACCGACGAGCTGGTGACCCGGGCCGACGAACTCCAGGAGCACCTGGGCGAGGGGCCCTGCCTGGACGTGATCCGGCACGACGCCGAACGCGTCTTCCGCGTCCGCGACCTCACCGCGCACCCCGACCGGTGGCCCCGTTTCGTACCGGAGGCCGCCGGCCTGGGCATCGGCAGCATGATGGGCTTCCTGCTCTACACCGAGGACGAGGAGCTGGGAGCCCTCAACCTCTACTCCCGCAGGCCCTCCTCCTTCACCGAGGCCAGTGAGACCACCGGCTGGCTGCTCGCCTCCCACGCCGCGGTCGCCCTCTCCAGCGCCCGCACCCACGCTCAGCTCGAAGAGGCCATGGCCACCCGGGACGTCATCGGCGAGGCCATCGGCATCCTGCGCGAACGCCACCGCCTCGACCCGGACCAGGCGTTCACCGCACTGCGCCGCTACTCCCAGGAGCGCAACATCAAACTACGGGACGTCGCCCGCCAGGTCTGCGCCAGCGGCCGTATCGGCACCTGATCCGGGTGCTGCCCGGCCGCCGCACCCCCTGGGCGGCCATCGCCGCCACCACCGTGCCGGCCCTGCTGCTGGCGCTGACCGGCAGCACGGCCACCCTGGCGTCCACCCTGGTGCTGCTGCTCCTGGTGGTCTTCCTGATCGTCGACACCGCCGTCCTGGTGCTGCGCCGCGATCCGGGTGAGTCCGGCCACTTCCGCGCCCCGAGCGTCCTGCCCGTCCTCGGCGCCGCCTCCTGTGTGCTGCTCGCCACCCGGATCGAGGCCGGGGTGTGGCTCCGCGGATCACTGGTCCTGGTCCTGGCTGCCGCCCTCGCCGCCGTCGCCGCCACCCGGCGGCGGCGCTCTCGGCCCGTACCCGAGGACCGCCCCTGAGCTGGCCTTTCGCCGCCTGCGGCAGGCGACACCCCGGGTGGGCTGTGGCGTGGACCATTGCCGGTGTGCAACGCTTGACGGACGAAGAGACTGGCCGGCCCGCGAGGCCGGCCATGGTGCTGGACATCGCCCCCCTCCCGGGCATTCGGCACCGCCATCGTCGGCGCGCCCCGCGAGGGGCGTTTCGCCTTTGGGCTCACCACCCCCTGAGAGGGGGCACGCCCACCATGCACAGCACCACCACCATCGACGGCACCACCGCCCGGATCACCCCGCACGGCGTGATCGACTTCGACACCCTGCCCGGCCTGCGCGCCAGCCGCGCCGCCCTGCCACCGGAGATCACCGCGGTCACCTGGGACCTGCGGGACACCGTCTTCATGGATGTCGCCGGCCTCCATCTGCTCACCGAGCACCTGTCGGAGAACGGCCACTCGCGGTGGATCGTGGCCGTCGCGGGCCTCGCCGCCCAGCCCGAGAGACTGCTGCGCATGGCCGCCGAGGCGTTCCCCGCCCTGGGCTTCGGCCGGCTGCTCCCCGGACCGCCCCGGGAGCAGGTCTCCTGAAGGCCCCGACCACCCGACCGCCCGACCATCCGACCGCCGGGCGACGGCCGGCGGTCGGATGGCCCTCGACGGTGATGACAGGATGAGTGACATGGATGTACGCCGCAGGAACAACGTCGTGGTGACCGGCCCGGAGGACGGGCCGGTGCTGGTGCTGGCCCACGGCTTCGGCTGTGACCAGAACATGTGGCGGCTGGTCCTGCCCGCGCTGGCCCGGCGCCACCGCGTCGTGCTGTTCGACTACGTCGGCTCGGGCCGGTCGGAGCCGTCCGCGTGGAGCGAGGAGCGGTACTCCGCCCTCGCCGGCTACGCCCGGGACGTCGTGGACATCTGCGAGGAGCTGGACCTGCGGGACGTGGCCTTCGTGGGGCACTCGGTCAGCGCGATGGTCGGTGTGCTGGCCGCCCAGGCCGCGCCGGAGCGCTTCGGGGCGCTGGTGATGGTGGCGCCGTCCCCGTGCTACATCGACTCCGACGGCTACCGGGGCGGGTTCAGCGCGGAGGACATCGACGAGCTGCTGGAGTCGCTGGAGTCCAACTACCTGGGCTGGTCGGCGGCGATGGCCCCGGTCATCATGGGCAACCCGGACCGGCCGGAGCTGGGGGAGGAGCTGACCGGCAGCTTCTGCGCCACCGACCCCGAGATGGCCCGGGTCTTCGCCCGCACCACGTTTCTTTCCGACTCCCGGGGAGACCTGGACGGGGTGAGTGTTCCCACGCTGGTCCTCGAATGCGCCCAGGACGCCATCGCGCCCCGTGAGGTCGGCACCTATGTCCATGACCGGATCCCCGGCTCCGTCCTGGTGACGCTGGAGGCCACGGGGCACTGCCCGCAGCTGTCCGCGCCCCAGGCCACCGCGGCCGCGATCCTCCGGTTCCTGGAGCATCCGCGGTGATGTGCCGGACAGCGGAGGACCCGGAGCCGCGCGAACCGAACGGGGCGGGAGACGGCGACGACCGGACGACGGACGCGGCGTTCAGCGCCCTGCTGGAGGACAGCGCCGAGGAACTGTACGAGTCGGCACCCTGCGGATATCTGTCCACGCTGATGGACGGCACCATCGCCAAGATCAACAACACCCTGCTGGAATGGCTCGGGACGGACCGCGAGGCGGTGGTGGCCCGCAAGCGGTTCGCCGACCTGCTCACCGTCGGCGGCAGGCTCTACCACGAGACCCACTTCGCCCCGCTGCTGCGGATGCAGGGCAGGATCACCGGCGTCGCCCTGGAGATGCGGACCGGCGACGGCGGACGGCTGCCGGTCCTGGTCTCCTCGGTCGTCAAGCACAGCGGCGACGGGGAGCCCCTGCTGATCCGCACCACCGTCTTCGACGCCTCCGCCCGCCGCTCCTACGAGCAGGAGCTGCTGCGCCGGCAGCAGGAGGCCGAGGAGGCCCGCCGGCAGGCCGAGGCCGACCGGGCCAGGCTGACGGAAGCCCTCGCCGCGCTCCAGCGGTCCCTGCTCCCCGCCGAGCTGCCGGCCGTGCCCGGGCTGGAGACGGCCGTGCACTACCACACGGCCTCCCCCGACCGGCTCGGCGGCGACTTCTACGACCTGTTCCCCCTGGACGGGAAGCGCTGGGCGTTCTTCCTCGGCGACGTGTCCGGCAAGGGCCCCCGGGCCGCCGCCGTCACCTCGCTGACCCGCTACACCCTGCGCACCGCCGCCCTGCACGACCCCGACCCCGCCGGGGCGCTGGGGACTCTGAACACCGTGCTCCACGAGCGCTACACCGGCGACGACCCCCGCTACTGCACCGCGATCTTCGGCGTCCTGGAACCCGACCGGGACACCGGTGAGGTGACCGTCCGCCTGGCCTCCGGCGGCCACCCGCCCGCCCTCGTCACCCGCGCCGACGGCACCGCCCACTTCCTGCCCACCCCCGGCGGACTCCTCGTCGGCGTCCTGCCCGACCCGCACTTCGTCGCGGCCACCACCGTCCTCGCCCCCGGCGACACCCTGCTGCTCTACACCGACGGCCTGACCGAGGCCCGCACCGGACCCGACCGCACCGACCTCTACGGGGACGAGGCCCTGCACGCCTTCGCCACCCGCCTCGACGGCCCCCCGCCCTCAGGGCTGGTCCAGGCCCTGACCGCCCTGCTGGACGGTCTCGGCGACGGCGTCGACGACGACACCGCGCTGCTCGCCCTCGGCGTCCCCGCCCGCCCCGGCGCTACGCGAACAGGTCGGACGGGCCGTCGCGCCTGACCACGCACAGGGCCCAGATGACGAAGGCCGCCATGGCGATCACCACGACCGACCAGACCGGGTAGTAGGGAAGGGAGAGGAAGTTGGCGATGATGGCGAGCCCGGCGACCGCCACGCCCGCCACCCGCGCCCAGGTCGCGGTCCGGAGCAGCCCGATGCCGATGATCACGGCGACCGCGCCCAGGACCAGGTGGATCCACCCCCAGCCGGTCAGGTCGAACGCGAACACATAGTCGCGCGTCGTCACGAAGACGTCGTCGTTGGCGATGCCCATGACGCCCCGGAAGATGTCGAGCAGGCCGACCAGGAACAGCATCACGGCCGCGAAGGCCGTCAGGCCGGAAGCCCAGTCCGCGCTCGCCGGGTGGGCCGGCCGGCTGTGTGTCGTGGTCATCTCGCGCCTCGTCTCGGATGGTGCGGACGTCTATCGTCCGGAGGTGGGGGCGGTGGGTCCTGCGGGCCCGGTCGGACCGTGGCCGGTCAGCACCAGCTCCTTCGCCCGGCGGAACTCCTCGTCCGTGATGGCGTGCCGGTCGCGCATCTCGGTCAGCCGGGCGAGCTCCTCGCTGCTGCTGGGCCGCCCGCCACCGGCGGTCTGCCTGATGTAGTCGTCGAACTCCTGCCGCTGGGCCCGCGCGTGGGCCGCCTCCCGGCGCCCCATGTTCCGGCCGCGGGCTATCACGTACACGAACACGCCCAGGAACGGCAGGAAGACGCAGAACACCAGCCAGCCGGTCTTCGCCCAGCCGCTCAGGGCGTCGTCGCGGAAGATGTCGGCGATCACCCGGAAGAGCAGGATGATCCACAGGATCCACAGGAAGAACCAGAGCATGCTCCAGAAGGCGCCCAGCACCGGGAAGTCGTAGGCCAGATAGGTCTGTGCGGTCATGTCCTGCCTCCTGACGTCCGGGACACCGGCCGCGGCGGCTTCCGCGCCGGCAGCGGTTCCGGGCCGGTTCCAGCGTGCCGAAGGCCGTGCCCGGACCGCCTCACCCGCCACGGGTGATCCCTCGGCACCGCCCCGGAGGTGCCATGGATCCCGGACGGCCGGGCGGACCGGCCGGATGGACGAAGAGACACGGGATGAGTGATCCGAGCACGGCCCGGACGGACCACCGCCGGCCCGGGCCGGACGCGCGCCGGCTCCGCCGGTGGGCGGCGGCCGTCGGGGCGGCCCGCGCCCTGTCCATCGCCGCCGGCCTGGTCACCGCCTACTACCTGCTGCCCCTGGACGAGCGCGACACCGCCCAGGCCGCGGCGCTGCTCGCGGGAGGCCTGCTCGCGGTGCTGGCGGTGTTCGCCTGGGAGACGCGGGCCATCGGGCGCTCACCGCACCCGAGGCTGAGGGCCGCCGAGGCCCTGGCCGCCACCCTGGTGCTGTTCCTGGTCCTCTTCGCCGCGGCCTACTACCTGCTGGACCGCTCCGCGCCCGGCTCCTTCACCGAGCCGCTGACCAGGACGGACGCCCTGTACTTCACCCTCACCACCTTCAGCACCGTCGGCTACGGGGACATCACCGCCCGATCCCAGACCGGGCGGATCCTGGCGATCTGGCAGATGGTGGGAGGACTGCTGCTGGTGGGAGTCGCCGCACGGATGCTGGCGAGCGCGGTCCAGTCGGGCCTGCGCCGGCAGCGCGGTGAGTCCGCGGACGAGGAGGTCCGACCATGATCGTGCCCAGTGCGGCCCACGGGCATCCGTCACCGGCCGAGCGGGCGGCCCACGGCAGGCAGGCGCGCAGACGGGCGCCGCGGTCCTCGCACGGCTGGTACGAGCCGGAACCGGACCGGCCCGACCCGGTCGAGGTGATCGAACGCCAGTCGGCCGAGCGGGTGCCGGAGCTGGTGCCGATCCGCTACGGCCGCATGCTGGAGTCGCCGTTCCGCTTCTACCGGGGCGCCGCCGCGATCATGGCGGGCGATCTGGCGCCCCTGCCCGGCAGCGGGCTGAGGGTGCAGCTGTGCGGAGACGCCCACCCGCTGAACTTCCGGCTGCTCGCCTCACCGGAGCGGCGGCTGATCTTCGACATCAACGACTTCGACGAGACCCTGCCCGGGCCGTTCGAATGGGATGTCAAGCGGCTGGCGGCCGGCCTGGTGATCGCGGGCCGGGCGAACGGCTTCCCGGTGAAGGAGCAGAACCGGATCGCACGGGGGTGCGTACAGGCGTACCGGGAGCGGATGCGGGCGTTCGCGGGCATGCGGACCCTCGACGTCTGGTACGCCCTGGACGACGCCGACCGGATCGCGGAGCTGGCCTCCTCGATCGGCGGGGAGGCGGTGGAACGCACCGCCAGAGCCACCGCGCGGGCCCGTACCCGCACCCACCTCCAGGCGTTCGCCAAGCTCACCCGGGTCACCGCCGACGGCCGGCGCCTCACCCCCGACCCGCCGCTGATCACTCCGCTCGCCCAGCTGGCGGCCGACCCGTCCGAGGCCGGGCGGGAGAAGGAGCTGCGCACCCTCGTGGGCGCGTACGCCCGGACGCTGCCCGCCGAGCGCCGGCATCTGCTGCGCCACTACCGGCTGGTCGACATGGCCCGGAAGGTGGTGGGCGTCGGCAGTGTCGGCACCCGCTGCTGGGTACTGCTCCTGCTCGGCAGGGACGACGACGACCCGCTGCTCCTCCAGGCCAAGGAGGCGCAGGAGTCGGTGCTCGCCGCCCACACCGACGGCGCACGCTACGACAACCAGGGCCACCGAGTGGTGGCCGGGCAGCGCCTGATGCAGACGGCCGGCGACATCTTCCTGGGCTGGACCCATGTGACGGGCCTGGACGGGCAGGGCCGCGACTTCTACGTACGCCAGCTGTGGGACTGGAAGGGCATCGCCCGGCCGGAGACCATGGGGCCGGGCCTGCTCGCCCTCTTCGGCCGGCTCTGCGGGGCGTCCCTGGCCCGGGCCCACGCCCGCTCGGGCGATCCCATCGCCCTCGCCGCGTACCTGGGCGGCAGCGACCGCTTCGACCGCGCGCTCGCCGAGTTCGCCCAGTCCTACGCCGACCGGAACGAGCGGGACTTCGCGGCGCTGGAGGACGCCCGCCGCACCGGCCGGATCACCGCCGAACAGCTCTGAGGGTCACCCCGGCAACTGGCGCATCTCCCAGGACCCGCAGCCCCAGCGACTGGCAGCGCGCCAGCAGCCCGTACAGCTGGGCCTCGTCCACGACGGGCCCGAACAGGACGGTCTGCCCGGCCATCACCACATGGCCCAGCTCCGGGAAGGCCGCGACCAGCGCTTCCGACAGCTGTCCCTCGACACGGATCTCGACCCGGATCTCGTTGCGCACGGGCGGTCCTTTCCCGGACGGTCCAGGACGGGCGGGCAGGCGCCTCCACCGCGATCGTCCGCCTCCCCGCCCCCCGCCTGCCTCACCCCGTACGGGTGAGGGGCGCCATGCGCACCGTGCGAACGCCCGCCGGTCAGTGCTTCAGCACCAGCTTGAAACCGATGATCAGCAGGCCGAGCAGCAGATTCACGGCCGCGGTGGCGGCCATCAGCCGCAGTGGGGCACCGGCGCGGCGGGCCGCGGCCACCGACCAGCCCACCTGGCCGGCCACGGCGACGGAGAGGGCCAGCCAGAGGGCACCCCGGACGTCCAGACCCAGCAGCGGGCTGGCGGCCACCGCGACCGCCGGCGGGACGGCGGCCTTGACGATCGGCCACTCGTCATGGCACACCTCCAGCACCACCCGGCGGTCCGGGCTCCACTGCGCCAGATGCGCCCCGAACAGCCGGGCGTGCACATGCGCGATCCAGAACACCGCGCCGGTGAGCAACAGCAGCAGGACCAGCTCGGTACGGGGATACGAGCCCAGCGAGCCGGCGCCGATCACCACCGAGGCAGCGAGCACGGAGCCGTAGACGCCACCCGTGTAGTCCGCCCGGGCCCGGCGCTCGGCACGGCGCGCGCGGCGCGCCTCGCGGGCCGTGGCCGGGGCGCCACCGGTCCCGGCTCCACCGGTCCCGGTCATGGGGGCTCCCTTCGCGGTCGGTCCCCCACGCGGCCGCGTCCCGCCGGCGGGACGTTCACAGCAGCCCGAGGCCGTGGGCGCGCCGCACCGCGTCGCCCCGCCGGTTCACCGCCAGCTTCCGGTACACGGCCTTCAGATGCGTCTTCACCGTGTTCACCGACACCTGGAGGTCGTCGGCGATCTCCTCCGTCGACATCATCCCGGCCAGCCGCTCCAGGACATCGTGCTCGCGTGCGCTCAGCTCCACCGCGACCAGCGGCGCGGGCCGGGCCTCCGGGCCGGGCGGTGTGCCGTGCCCCGGGGGCCCCGGTACGAGCCAGCCCGCCGCCAGTTCGCGCGCGGGGGCCGCGTCCAGCAGGGGGCGGATCCAGGTGCCGGCGTCCAGGAACGGGCGCCGCAGCCGCTCGCGCCGGGCGTCGAGCAGCGCCCGTGCCACCAGCTCGCGGGCGGCCTGGGTGTCCCCGGCCCGCTCCGCGATCCGGGCCCGTACCAGTGCCGCCCGTACGCTCACCACCGGTCCCGTTCCGCCCCGGGCGCGGAGGGCGTCGAGCAGGTCGACCGCCGCCTCCCGGCGCCCCGCGGCCAGGGAGAGGGCCGCGGCCTCCACGGCGCACAGGGGCTGGTCCCCGGGTACGCCCCGGAGCGCCTCGGCGGCCTCGTCCGGCCGCCCCCGCGCCAGCCGGGCGGCGGAGGTGACCAGCGCCGTGTGGCCGGCCGCCCAGGGCGAGGCCACGGCGGTGGGGACGGCCGGATCCGCGGCCTCGACCGCGGCCCGGGTGTTTCCACCGGCCAGCAGCAGACGGGTGGTGGCCAGGGCCCGGCCGGCCGCCGGCACCGGATCACGCCCTTCCGGCGGGCGGGGCGCCGCGCCCAGGAGGGCCCGGGCCCGGTCCAGCTCATCGCGGTCGACGGCCACCGCGGCCAGCACCAGCGCCGCCAGGCCGCAGCCCGGGGGCCGGGAGCCGTCGAGCCGCTCCGTCTCGGACACCGCCGCCAGGGCCCTGCGCTCCGCCCGCCCGAGCCAGCCGTGCAGATAGTCGAGCAGGGCCAGATGCCCCATCGACTCCGCGCGAGGCAGGGCGGTACAGGCCGCCACCGGAGCACCGGCCGCGGTGGTCAGGGCGGCGCGTGCCTCCTCGAAGCGCCCGGCCCACAGCCGTACCGATCCCAGATGGGTCAGCAGCAGCGCGGGGACTTCCGGATGCCGCTCCAGCAGGCGGGCCGGAACCTCCCGGAGCAACCCGTCGGCCGTCGCGGCCGCCCGCTCGGCCGCCCGGGGGCAGCCGGTCAGCCGGGCGGCCAGTACCTCCAGCAGCGCGCGGCTCAGCCGGGCGGCCGCCGGGTCCACGGCCTGGTCGGCGGCCTCGCCCGGCGCCCTGCCACCGGCCGGCCGCTCCTCGGCGTGCCGCAGTCCCGCCAGACCGCGTTCGACATCGCACCGGGCCAGATCGCGCGCCGCCCGCACCAGATCCGCCGCGGGGCTGCTGGTCCCGGTTCCCACCGGGGCGGTCGTCCGCGCCAGCTCGTCCGCGTCCGGGCCGGTGAGGAGCCGGCCGATCGCCAGGTCGTCGACCAGGGCGCCCGCCGCGAGATCCCCGTCACCCGCGGCGGCGGCATGGGCGAGCGTCTCCGGCAGCACCCCCTGACACCGCCACCACCGCGCGGCGCGGCGGTGGAGTACCGGCTCAAGGCCGGGCAGACGCACCCGCAGATGGGCCCGGAGGATCTCCCCGAACAAGGGGTGGAGCCGGTACCACGAGTGCTCCAGCCGCTCGACGAAGGCGTTCGCCCGGTGCAGCCCGACGAGGATCGGCTCCGCGTCGCTCCGGCCGGTCAGCGTGTCCGCCAGATCCGGACGGAAGCGGTCCAGGACGCTGACGCGCAGCAGCAGGTCCTGCGTCTCCTCCGGCCGGCCCCGGAGCACCTCGGCCAGCAGGAAGTCCGCGATGGCGCCGCGGTCCGCCTCGAACTCCTTCAGATACCGCTCCGGGTCGGCGCTCTCCCGGGCGGCCAGGGCGCACAGCCGCAGCCCGGCCGCCCAGCCCCGGGTACGGTCCACCAAGTCACGCACCGCGTACGGCGGAAGACCACCCAGTCCGTGCAGTTCCAGCAGCGCGGCGGCCTCCTCCGGGGTGAAGGCCAGTTCGGCGGCGCGGATCTCCGTCAGCTCGCCGGCCGTACGGTAGCGGTGCAGCGGCAGCGGCGGCTCGGTGCGGGTGACCAGCACCAGACGCAGCCCCCGGCCGGCGTGGCGCAGAACGAACTCCAGCTGCTCCGCCACCTCCGAAGCGCCCATGCGGTCGTACTCGTCGAGCACCAGGACCACCGGCCGGTCGTGCTGGTGCAGTGCGGCGGCGAGGGCGACCAGCAGTCGGCGGTCCGCCCGGCCCGGGTCCGCCGGGAGCCCGGCCGTGTCCGGCGCCGGCGCACCGCCGGCGCGCAGTGCCTCCCGCACATAGGCCCAGAACATCCCGGGCCGCCGGTCCCCCGCTTCGACGGTGAGCCAGGCGACCTGCTCCCGCCGCCCGTCGGCCCAGTCGGCGGCCAGCAGGGTCTTGCCGGCCCCGGCCGGTCCGTTGAGCAGGGTCAGCGGGGTACGCGAGGCCTGGTCCAGGTGGCGGACGAGCCGCCGGCGCGGCAGGAACAGGGCCGGCCTCGCGGGAGGAGCGAGACGGGTGCGCAGAAACGGGTCGCCCAGCGGGTCGGCGCCCGGAACGGCCGGCACCATCGCTGCCACCGCCTCCTCCTGACATCCGGTCACCGCGCGGGGCACGGCCTCCTCAGCCCGGGGCCGCGACCGTGGGCGGTACGGGCTGGAACTCGCGGAGTATGTGCTCACCGGGCTGGACGACGCCGTAACTGCCCTCGGGCACCTCGTTCCAGGCGCCGGAGAGGTCACCCAGCGGTTCCGACACGACCAGGCGGGTCTCGTCGGAGATGTCCCGCAGCAGCGCGGCGTCCGGGTGGAGCGCGCGCAGGGCGCTGACCTTGGTGCTGTAGTACAGCGACCGGGACCGGCCCTCGGTCGAGTAGCGGAAGGCCCACACGCGTTCGCCGTCGGTCACGGCGACCGTCATCTGCAGCGGGTGGGGCACTCCGTGCGCCTGCCCGGTGCTCTCGACCAGACCGGCCATCCGCGCCACGGCGCCGGGGGGGTCCTCGGCCAGCCCGAAGGTCAGGGCGAGGAAGAACATCACCTCCGAGTCGGTGGAACCCTCGATCTCGGGGTACAGGGCCGGATCGACGGCCAGGGCGAGGTCGCGCCGGAGCTCCCGGTAGCCGTTGATCGCCCCGTTGTGCATCCACAGCCAGCGACCGCTGCGGAAGGGGTGGCAGTTGGTCTGCTGCACGGCGGTCCCGGTCGAGGCCCTGATATGGGCGAAGAACAGGTTCGAGCGGACATGGTGGGCGACGTCCCGCAGATTGCGGTCGTTCCAGGCCGGTCCGATCTCCCGCAGGGTCGCCGGGCTCGCGGTGTCCGGCGTGTACCAGCCGACCCCGAAGCCGTCGCCGTTGGTCGTCTCCACCCCCAGCCGGGAGTGCAGGCTCTGGTCGATCAGGGAGTGCTGCGGTTGGAACAGGACCCGGCTGAGAGCGACGGGTGTGCCCGAGTACGCGATCCAGCGGCACATCGTGGATCACCGGTCCTCCGTGTCGGGAGCGAGCCGTGTCGCGGCGGAGCCCGCCGCCCGGGCGGCGGGCGCGCCGACGGTGCCCTCCTCTGTTTCCGGGCCCTTCCGCCGTTGAGCCCCTTGCCTATGCCGGCCCTTCCCATTGTCGCCCGCCAGGAGCGCATGGGCATGCCGAGCCGGGACCGCCCGGTACGCACCGGGGACGCCGCCGAGGCGGTCCTCGCGGCCCGGGCCCCCGGCACGGGATTCCGCGGCCGGGACGCGGCGCGGCCGACGTAGGCTCGACCCGGCGACCCAGGGACGAGGAGGACTTATGAACGCCGCCGACAGAGACCTGCGGCAGCTGGACCCGGTGAGCGTCCTCAACGCGAAGACCACGCTGGTCCAGCTGCTCGGGCGGGCGGGGGTCTACTCCGGCGACGCGGAGGAGCTGATCGCGCTGGTCGAGGCGGGCGCGCTGGCCGAGGCGCGGCGGAAGACGGCGCCGGTGCCGGAGGGCGCGCCGCCGGGGAAGGGCGAGCTGTACGCGGCGGGGTGGGGCGACGGCGCCCGGGCCGTGGTCCACGGGCTCGACGAGATCGCCGAGCGGGTGCTGCGGGAGGCGGTCGGCGACCACGGGCCGCGGGAGCCCGAGGAACCGGAGGAGCGGTACCGCGTCGGGCGGATGGACGTGGAGCGGGTGAAGGTGGCGGTGACGCGCCTTCATCTGTCGTTCGCCGATGACTCGGAGCTGGACCCGGAGGTCTCCGAGCAGGTCCTGGTCGCCGTGCTGCGCACCATGGGGGCGCGGAACCGGGCCGGATACCCGGGCCGGCTGACCCGGTTCACGGACCTGCACCGCGCCCGGCTGGAGCGGATGTTCGCCCGGTACGGGCCGGGCAGCCCGATCGCGATCCACGGCCGCTACACCCTGCTGCACTCTCCCACCTGCGTCGCGGTGCTGGAGCGGCTGACCGTGACGCCGGAGGAGCTGCGCGGGGAGTGGGACGCCGGGGAACTGCCGCCGGCCTGGCTGGACGGACTGACCGCCGCCTGGGAGGCGGCGGGCTGAGCCCGACCGGGCCGGGGAGGTCGCGGGGCCGTGCACCCGGCCTCACCGCCCGGCCCGCTCAGGCGCGGGTGCTGTCCAGGTGCAGCGCCTTGAGGGGCTTCTCCACCAGGTCGGTGAAGTGTTCGCGGGCGAGGCGGGCGGCCTGGTCCGCGTCCTGGGCCTGGATGGCGTGGAAGAGCGCCTTGTGGTCGGTCAGGGCGCGCCGGCGGATGTCGTCGTTGTAGGGGAGCGCGTCGGTGCCCAGCGACATCTGGTTGCGGATCTGCTCCTCCAGCCCGACGTAGTGCGGGTTGTGGGTGGCGGCCGCGATGGTGCAGTGGACCGCGTGGTCGGCGATCCGGAGCTCGTCGCGGTCGCGGGCGTGCTCGTAGTCGGTCACCGCGATGAGGATCCGGTCGATGTCCTCCCCGGTGCGCCGCTCCGCGGCCAGCCGCGCGATCAGCGGATGGATGGCGTGCGCGATGTCGAAGAGGTGCTGGAACTCCTGCCAGCGGGGGACCAGCACCCGCTCGATATGCGGTCCGAGCCGCTGGTCCTCGGCCCGGCGGACCGTCACCCCGCCGCCCCGGCCACGGCTGATCGACAAGTAGCCCATGTCCTGGAGCAGATGGGTGGCCTCGCGCAGGGTGGTGCGGCTGACCCGCAGCTGGGCGGCGAGTTCCCGCTGCGGCGGGAGCTTCTGCCCGACCTGGAGGCTGCCCAGCGCGATGGCCGTGACCAGGCGGTCGACGAGCTGTTCGGCGGTCGTCTTCGCCTCCAGCGGTCCGTCCAGGCCGCCTACCCGGCGCGATGCCTCCGGAGCCAGATGGAGCATGGACGACGTCTCGTCGCTGCCGGGCACGGCACACCTCTCGCTTCCAGTCGGTCCGGGATCACGCGTGGCGGCGCGGTGGCGTACCGTTCCCCGTCGCTGCCGATGCGGTGGGGCCGCCTTCCGCGGTGCCGCGGTCGACGGCACCAACGGGGAGCGCTTGAGGGCGGCTTCGCCCAGGATAGAGGGTGGCGGGCCGGTCCTACGCGGGCGGGAGAGCCGTCTTTTCCGGGAAGCGCCCGAGCGCCCCGCCCGGCTCGAAGAGCCGGACGGGGCGCCGGTGTGCGGATCCGTCACCTCAGGGTCAGGGCTCCCTGAGGTGACGGGGTCAGGAACCCGTCGCGCCCGCGTACAGCAGGCGGTTGGGTGAGCCGGTGCCGATGTCGGTGAGCACGTCCTTGGTGGAGTTCGCCACCACCAGGTCCTTCGCCTGCCCCATGGTGAGGCCGGGGTTGCTCTGCTGGGCGTTGGCTATGGTGCCGGTGACCAGGGGAGCCGCCATGGAGGTGCCGTTCCAGCCGGTCGCCACGGCGGTGTCGTTCTTGATCGCGGCGCCGGAGACGTCCGCGCCCGGGGCGAACAGCGTCACACAGCTGCCGTAGCTGGAGGGATTGCGTCCGCTGTTGCGCTTGTCGGTACGGGTGCTGGCCGCGGTGATGATGGCGCGCGGGTCCTTGGGGGAGTTGGTGCAGCGGTTGTCGCCCCAGTTGCCGGCGATCAGCACCAGGACGACACCGGAGTCGATGAGCCCCGCGGCGGCCTCGTCCATGGCCTGGGAGGTCTCGCCCTTGTCGCTCTGGATGCTCATGTTCGCCACGGCCGGTGCGACGTGGTTCTTCGCCGTCCAGTCCATGCCGGCCACGATCTGCTCCGTGGTGCCGCTGTTGCTGCAGTTCAGGATGCGCACGGCGTGCAGGGTCACGTCCTTGGCCACCCCGTAGGTCTTCCCGCCGACCTCACTGGCCACAAAGGTGCCATGCCCATGACAATCATTGGTGCCGCGGCCGTCCTTGATCGCGCTGAAGCCGCTCTTGACCCGGCCGCCGAACTCCTGGTGCGTGGCGCGGATCCCGGAGTCGATCACATAGGCGTTCACGCCCTTGCCGGTGTTGGCGACGGCGAACCTGCTGTCCAGTGGCAGTGTGCGCTGGTCGATGCGGTCCAGTGCCCAGGGCGCGGCCGCCGCCGTCCTGGCCGGCGCGGAGGTCTGCCCCTTCGCCGGGCCCTCGTTCCGTACGTCCACCTCGGGGGCCTGCCGGCGGTGCACCGCCTCCACGTACTTCACCCGAGGATGGGCCCGCAGCGCCGTGACGGCGGCCTCCGGCAGCTCCGCCGAGAAGCCGCTCAACGTCGTGCTGTACGTGAGCCCGATGGTGCCGCCCGCCGCCCGCGCGGCCTCGGCCACCTCCGGGGCGGCCCCCTGGGTGACCACGATGTACCGGTCCGGCACCTGGGAGGCGGCTCCCGAGTCGGCGACCAGCGGGGCGAGCGGCTGCGGCGAGGGGCTCTGGCCCGACGCCGACCCGGCCAGCCCCAGCGAGGTGGCGGCCACCACACCCGCGAGCATCGCGGTCAGTGTGACGTTCCTGCGCATGAGCAAACTCCCTTGATGGGTGAGTCCCCCTCCGTCTGCGGCGGAGGGGTGGGGGGATGGAGCTTCCCAAAAGGGCCGGAGAGAAGTCCTTTTGGCTCTCAGCCCCGTACTGTTGGCGCCGGGCGGCAGGGTTGTCAAGGGAACTTTCATTAATGCCTGGTGGGACGGCCGGAGTGGCAAAAAGCTTGTAAACCGCATGTGTTGGGGTTTGCGAGGGTGTCGCGCGTGGTCGGTGCGCCGGGGTTGACTGCCTCCTCGCGCCCTCTACGATGACGTCCATTGGGCCGATGTCTGGCCCAATGATCGGCGTCCCGCCCCGGTCGGCGGGTGCCGTGCGCGGTCAGGAGTGACCGCCGCGGGGCTGCGGTCCGAAACGGCCCGCCGGCATGTGCATTCGGACACAGGCGGGCGTCACCGGGCGTCCCCGCCGTCCGCGGCGCCCGTGTCCCCACCGTCCCCCCACCGAGTGGTCCACGCCCCGGGTGCGGACCACTGTCCGAGGAAGGCCGCGATGCCGAAGAACACCACCCCCCTGCACCGTGCCCATACGGCACTCGGCGCCTCGTTCGGCGACTCCGTCGGCTGGTCCATGCCGATGCGGTACGCCGGTGAGACGGCGGAGCACCACGCCGTACGGAGCGCGGCCGGACTGTTCGACCTCAGCCACCAGGGCAAGATCGAGGTTTCCGGACCCGAGGCCGGCCGGGCGCTGAACCACGCCCTCGCGGGCGACCTCGCCTCGATGCCCGTGGGCACCTCGACCAGAGCCCTGCTGCTGCACGACACCGGCGGAATACTGGACGCCCCGACCGTCCACCGGCTGCCCGGTGATGTGTTCCTGCTGGTGAGCGACTCCGGCCGGACACCGATCCTGCTCTCCTGCCTGCGTGAGCGCGCCGACGGCCATCTCGCCGAGGTCCGCGACGCCACCGAGGACTGGGCCCTGCTCGCCGTCCAGGGGCCGATGGCGGCGGCGGCCGTGTCGGCGCTGACCGAGGCCGCGACGCTGCGCCCGGCCCCCGGCACCCTCCGCGGGCTGCGGCTGGCGGGGCGGGACGTACTCCTGGCGCGGACCACCACCACCGGCGGTGAGGACGGGTTCGAGGTCTTCTGCCGCCCGCCGGACGCCCCGCGGCTCTGGCAGGCGCTGCGCGCGGCGGGGAGCGAACTGGGTCTGCGCCCCTGCGGGCTGGCCTGCCGGGAGTCCCTGCGGCTCGAAGCGGGCACCCCCCTGTGCGGGCGGGAACTCACCTCCCGTACCACGCCGTTCGACGCCCGGCTGCACCATCTGGTGGACCTCGCCAAACCGGGCGGATTCGTCGGCGCCACCGCCCTCGCGGCCCAGCGGGAGACCGGGAGCAGCCGCGTCCTCACGGGCCTGGCCTTCACCGGCCCCTGGGCACCCCTCACCGGAGTCGCCCTGCGCGACCCGCTCACCGGAGCCCGCGTCGGCGAGATCACCTCGGCCGGGCTCTCACCCACCCTCGGCCATCCGCTGGCGCTGGCCTACGCCGCACCCGAGCAGAGCGAACCGGGCACCAAGGTGCTGGTCGACATCAACGGCGTACCCACCCGCGCCGAGGTCGCCCTGCTCCCGTTCTACCTCCGCCGCCGCTGACTGCCGGGCGCCCCGCTCGACCGGCCCGGCGCTCGCGCGGGCCCGCACCGACCAGGCCGCCCCAGCCGTTCCCCCCGGCCTGCCGCACCACAGGGAGATGCCCCATGCGCCCCAACGTCCCACCCGCACCGACCACCGACCCCGAGACGGCCCGGGCGATCCTCACCGGGCCCTTCCATGTCGCCCTGCGCGCGGCGCTCGCCGCCAGCGGACTGACCCTGCACCGCGTACAGCAGCGACTGCGGCAGCGGAACATCCGGGTCGGCGTCGCCACCCTGAGCTACTGGCAGCAGGGCGCGCGGGTGCCGAGCCGCACCACCTCGCTGCGCGCGGTGGTGGCCCTGGAGGACATCCTAGGCCTCGCCCCGGGCGGCCTCACCCGGCACCTCGGGGGCCCGGTCCCCAAGGCCGCCCGCCCCGTGGCCCGTTCCTACCGCACCCTGCTGGAGAAGTCGGCATCGGTGTCCCAGCTGCTCGCCGACATCGACTCACCCTCCTACGGCGCACTGCGGACGGTGAGCCAGCTCGAACGCGTCCGGATCGGCGCCCGGCGGGAGCTGCACTCCCGCGAGTCGCAGTACGTCGTCCGGGCCGAGCGCAACGGCGTGGACCGGTTCGTGATGATCCACCAGGGCGAGAACGGCTGCGAGCCGGACCGGATGACCCCCCGGGCCGGGGACAACTGCCGGGTGGGCAGGTCCCGCTGGGACGCGGATTCCGGGGTCCTGGTCACCGAGCTGCTCTTCGACACCCGGCTGTGTGTCGGGGACACCCATGTCTTCGGCTTCGCCGTACGGGACGGCACCGGGGAGGAGAGCAACGAGTGGTTCCAGTGCTTCCCGGAGACCGGAGGGCAGTACGTCCTCCAGGTGCGGTTCGACCCGGCCGCCCTCCCCGTGCGCTGCCACCGCTTCACCCAGGGCCCGCTGGGCACCACCCGCAGATGCCTGGAACAGCTCACCCTGAACCGCCAGCACGGCACCGTCCATATCGTCGACACCCGCATCCGGCCCGGGACGGTGGGCATCGTCTGGGACTGGAGCTGAACCCGGCGGGCGGCCCCCTCCCCGTCCACCGGTGACACGCGCCCCTCGGCCCTCCGGCCGGGGGGCGCGTTCGGCTGCCGGGCGCCCCACCGCCCTCGGGGACCCGGGCGCCCGAACCAGCCTCGGGGACCACGGAACCGCCCTCGGGGACCCCGGTGCCCGAACCAGCCTCGGGGACCACGGAACGGGCCGCCGAGTGAATACCTCATGTTCACGCTTCCCGACCGCCGCGGAGCCGGGTGGGCGCCTCTGATCTGCGCGAACGCCCCGCTGTTCACAGATCCGGAACGCCGCGTTCACGTAACCGCCCGGGGGCCGCGCGGCCTTCGTTGACTTGCTCCCGACAAGAATCAATGCTCTGGCTGTGCGTCCGGACGCGCCTCACCCATCCCACCGTCATCCCCATCGGGAGGATGCCGCCATGACCACCCCCACCGCCCGCCGAGCGCGCGGGCGAACCCTTCGCGGAGCCGCGATCGTCGCCGCGGCGACCGCCCTGTGCTCCCTCACCGGCGCCACGGCCGCGTCCGCCGCCACCGAGTCGCTGGGCATCACCATGCAGGTGCAGGAGAAGACCAACTGGTGCTGGGCCGCTTCCGCCAACACCATCCTCGACTTCCTGGGCCACGACTACACCCAGAACGAGGTCTGCAACGCCGCCTTCGGCCGCACCCAGGGCACCACCTGCCCCAACAACCAGGCCAACCTGGGCAATGTCCAGACCGCGCTGCGCTGGGCCGAGGTCGGGGACGGCAGCTACATCAGCAACTACCTGAAGGCCTCGGTCATCAAGACCGAGATCGACAACGACCGCCCGATCGAGACCCGCATCCTCTGGTCGTCGGGCGGCGGCCATATGCATGTGGTCGCCGGCTACGAGACCGCGTCCAACGGAACCGTGGACAAGGTCTACTGGGGCGACCCGTGGAAGAGCAACCAGCGCTACAACTGGGGCACCTACACGTACTACGTCGGCGGCTCCGGCTCCGGCAACGACAAGTTCTCCTGGACCCACACCCTCTACAAGATCGGACAGTGAGGGCCGTCATGACTGACATCCGCAACCACCGCCGGCTCCTCACCGCCGTCGCCGCGACCTCCCTTCTCTGCCTTGGTCCGCTGGCGGGCGCGGCCGCCGCCGCCGAGCCCACGCCTCTCGGCGCGCAGCAGATCAAGCAGGCCCGTACGGCCGCCGAAGCGCCCCAGACGCTGGACACCCTGGCCCGGTTCTTCGCCCGCGACGGCAAGCCCCCGACCCTGGACTCGGGCATGTCGAAGCAGGCCGAGGCGCAGGCCGCGGCCAAGGCCGACCCGAAGCTCACCGGGCCGACGGTGGCCGTCTACGCCCTCTCCCCGGACTTCGTACGGGGCACGTCGGGCGCCCCGGTGGCCGACCTGGACGTGCTGGCCACCAAGGCGGTCTCGGCCGACGGCAAGACCGCCTCGGTGTGGTCCGCCCGTCAGGGCGGCGCCTGGCAGGTGGTCAACATAGCCTCCGGCAGCTACGAGAACGACGCCGTCGCCAAGGCCGCCGAGAGCGGCACCGGCGGCACGGTCTTCCAGGAGCCGCAGATCCGCGCCTGGTACGTCCAGCGCGGGGACAGGGTGATCCCGCTCAACGCCGAGGCGCGCAGCTCGGTGGGCAAGGCCGGCACCTCCATCGTGGCGTACCAGAAGCTGGTCCAGCAGCGGTACGGCGACAAGCTGCCGGGCTCCGCCTACGACCGCGAGGGCATGGCCGGCGGGTACTCCGCCGACCCGGTCGCGGACAGCTCCACCGGCGACCGCACCGTCGCCGCCACCACCACCCTCGGAGCCTCGGCCGCGGCCCTGATCGGGCTGACCGCCGTCCTCCGCAGGCGTCGCCGGGCACACCAGGCCGACTGACGCACAGCGGCGAGCCGGGCCCGGCGGGGGGAACCTCCGCCGGGCCCGGCTTCGTGCGCTCCGGCTCAGGAGTGCAGAACAGGCCGGTAGACGAGTTCCTGGATGTGGCCGTCCAGGGTCCGGCTGCCGAGCAGTTCGAGGTCGAAGTCGGCCGCGCCCGCGAAGATCGGGTCCAGCCCGGTCCGCCCGGTGATCACGGGGAAGACCGTCACCTGGACGCGGTCGACCAGACCGGCCGCCATCAGCGCCCGGTTCATCGAGAGGCTGCCGTGCGAGCGCAGCGGCACGTCCGACTCCTTCTTCATCCGGGCGACCACATCCACGGCGTCGCCGTACGCGATCCGCGCGTCCGGCCAGTCGAGGGGCCCGTCCAGTGTGGTGGACACCACCGTGGCCGGCATGCTCCGCATCCGGGTCACCCAGGGGTCGCGTACGTCGGAGTCCTCGGTGCTCGCGGCCAGCATCGAGGCGAACAGCCGATAGGTGCCGGCGCCGAAGACCATCCGCTGCTCCTCGCCGTACTGGGCGAGGCGGTGGGCCAGCAGCTCGGGGCCCTGCTTGCCCCAGTAGCCGGTCCAGTCGCCACCGGCGGCGCCGAAGCCGTCGAGGCTGGAGAAGACGTCGAACGTGTAGGCGGCGGTCATGGTGTCCTCCGGTGCGCGGGATGCTGAAGGTCTTCAGGAGGGGTGACCGGTGGCGGTCGCGAAACTCATCGCCGGAGCCCGCTTCCGGGAGGCGCCGGGGCCGCGTCCCTGAGGTGAGACCGTGAGGTTTGCCCGGGAATAGGTCGGCCATATTAGTTGCTATATACATACAGATAGTCCCGCCTGCCCCCGACCCCGACCGCCCACCGCTGAAAGCCCCGGCCCCCGACCTCGCCAGCCCCCTGGAAGGAAGCGCACCCATGCCCCGCACCGGCTCCGCCCGCCCCACGGACGGCGGCACCCTGACCGACCGGGTGGCCACCGCCGTACGGGAGCCCGCCACCGATGATGGCTACGACCTGCACGCGCGGCTGGACGAGGTGCTGGCCGGGGTCGGCCTCAGCGCCGCGGAGGCGGGCGGGGAGATCACCTTCACCGGCGCGGACCCCATCGTGCCCAGCACCCTGCGGCTCGCCTCGGCGACCGCGCTGGCGCTGACCGCGAAGTCGGTGGCCGTCGCCGCGCTCTGGCGCGACCGGGGCGGCGAAGGCCAGTCGATCAGCATGGACCTGCGGCGAGCCCCGCACCGGCTCTGCCCCTTCTACGACCGCCGCTGGGAGCTGGTCAACGGCTTCCCGCCCGGCCGCCCAGCCGACCCGGACAACCCGATGGCGCTGGACTTCTACCGCGCCGGCGACGGCCGCTGGGTGATGCCGCTGGAGATGTACCCGGGCCTGAAGTCGCGCACCCTCAAGCTGCTGCGCACCCACGACGACCGGCCGGCGATCGCCGAGGCGGTGGCCCGCTGGAACGGTGCCGACCTGGAGGCCGCCGGCGCCGAGGCCGGGGTCGTCATGCCGATGGTGCGCTCCACCGGCGAGTTCCTGGCCGAGCGCCAGTACCGCGAGGTCCTGGCCGATCTCCCGCTCGTCGAGGTGGAGAAGATCGGCGACAGCGCACCCGAACCCCTCCCCGAAGGCGCCGGCGCCCCGCTGGCCGGCGTACGGGCCCTGGGCATGGGCCATGTGATCGCCGGCGCCGGCATCGGCCGCGCGCTCGCCCTGCACGGGGCCGACGCCCTCAACCTCTGGCGCCCGGGGGAGTGGGAGCACGACGTCGTCTATGTCACCGCCAACACCGGCGTCCGCTCCGCCACCGTCGAGCCGGCCGTCCCCGAGGGCGCGGCGACGGTACGGGCGCTGCTGCGCGGCGCCGACGTCTTCTACGCCAACCGCCGCCCCGGCTATCTGGCCCGCTTCGGCCTCACCGCGCAGGAGGCGGCCGAGATCCGGCCCGGTGTCATCCACACCACCGTCACCCTGCACGGCGAGCGGGGACCCTGGGCCCAGCGGGTCGGCTTCGACCAGACCGCCGGCTGCGTCACCGGGATGATGACCCTGGAGGGCACCGCCGACCACCCCCGTCTGCCGTACATCAAGGTGGTCAACGACTATCTGGTGCCCTGGCTCGCCACCGCCGGGATCATCGCCGCGCTGCGCCGCCGCGCCCGGGAGGGCGGCAGCTACCGGGTCCATGTCTCGCTGACCCGGGTCGCCCTGTGGATCCTCTCCCTCGGCACCTTCGACAAGGCCTACGCCCGGGAGACGGCGGGCACCGGGACGCGCCACGCCTACCTGGACCCGGAGACCTTCACCGCCGACACCCCGCTCGGCCGCTACCAGGGCGTCACGGAGCAGATCGCGATGTCCGCCACCCCGGGCGCGTACCGCCCCTCGTCCCTGCTCGTCCCGCGCGGCTCGGGCCGGCCGGAGTGGCTGCCGGACCACCGCTCGTAGCCTCCCCCCACTACCCGTACCTCCCCCTACCGAAGGACCCCCATGACCCAGGAACAGCAGCACACGCCCGGCACCGTCCCCGCGGCCGCCGAACGCCCCGCCGAGACCGTCGCCCGGCTGCGCGCCACCTTCCGCACCGGGCGTACCAAGCCGCTCGCCTGGCGGACCGCCCAGCTCCGGGCGCTGCGCACCCTGCTGACCGAGGAGGGCGAGGCCCTGGCCGCCGCGCTCCGCGCGGACCTCGGCAAGGGGCGCGAGGAGGCGTACCGCACCGAGATCGACTTCACCGTCCGCGAGATCGACCACACCCTGGAGCACCTGGCCGACTGGCTGAAGCCGGAGCCGGCGCCCGTCCCGGAGCGGCTGAGCCCGGCCACCGCCCACACCGTGTTCGACCCGCTCGGCGTGGTCCTGGTCATCGCGCCCTGGAACTACCCGGTGCAGCTGCTGCTGGCCCCGGTGGTGGGGGCGCTCGCCGCGGGCAACTGCGTGGTGGCCAAGCCCAGCGAGCTGGCGCCGGCCACCTCCGCGGCGCTGGCCCGGCTGCTGCCCCGCCATCTGGACACCGACGCGGTGGCCGTGGTGGAGGGGGCCGTGCCGGAGACCACCGCCCTGCTGGCGCAGCGGTTCGACCATGTCTTCTACACCGGCAACGGGACCGTCGGCCGGATCGTGATGCGCGCGGCCGCCGAGCACCTCACCCCGGTCACCCTGGAACTGGGCGGGAAGTCCCCGGTGTTCGTGGACCGGGACGCCGATCTGCCGACGGTCGCGGCCCGGCTGGTGGCGACCAAGTTCATGAACGCCGGGCAGACCTGTGTGGCCCCCGACTACGTGCTGGCCGACCCGGAGACGGCCCGCGCGCTGGAGAAGGAGCTGGCCTCGGCGGTGCGCGAGCGGTACGGCGACGACCCCTCGGCGGCGGAGGCCTACGGCCGGATCGTCAACGAGCGGCACTTCGACCGGCTGGTGGGGCTGCTCGACTCGGGCCGTACGGTCGTCGGCGGCCGGCACGAGCGCGACCGGCGCTATATCGCCCCGACCGTGCTCGCGGAGGTCCCGACCGACTCCCCGGTGATGCGCGAGGAGATCTTCGGGCCGATCCTGCCGCTGGTGGCGGTGGCCGGCCTGGACGAGGCCATCGACTTCATCCGGGGGCGCGACAAGCCGCTGGCCCTGTACGCCTTCACCGGCTCCGACACCACCCGGGAGCGCCTCACCCGTGAGACCTCCTCGGGCGGGCTCACCTTCGGACTGCCGGTGGCCCATCTCACCGTCTCCGACCTGCCCTTCGGCGGTGTCGGCGAGAGCGGTATGGGCCACTACCACGGCCACTACTCGCTGGAGACCTTCAGCCACCGCAAGGCGGTGCTGGACCAGCGCGGCTGAGGCCGGCCCCTACCGCGGCCGGGCCGCCAACTGGGCCAGCAGCAGTTCCAGGGCGTCCGGGAAGGCCGATTCGGCCATGGCGGCCAGATGGGCGCGGACGGTGTGCAGATGCGGGTAGTCGCCGGGTGGCAGGGTGCCGTAGACGTCCTGCCACGCCTGGCTCTCCTGACGGCGCTGCTGCTCGGTCAGGCCCAGCACCTCCGCGTCCAGGGCGGCATGGGCGAGGACGGTGTCGATGAAGGTGCGGTACAGGCGCACCGCCTCGGCGGGCGGGAAGCCGGCCCGCAGCAGGATGCCGATGCCGGTGTCCACCGCCCGGCACTCGGCGGGCCCCGCGGTGACCCGGGAGGCGCTGACCGGGGCCAGCCGGGGGTGGCGCAGCACCGAGCGGTGCACCCGCACGGCGAGCTCCCTCAATGCGGCGATCCAGTCCTCACCCGGGGCGAAGCCGTCGATCGACTCGCCGATCAGCCGGTCGGCCACCGCCAGCAGCAGGGCGTCGGTGTTGGCGAAGTAGCGGTAGACCGCCGAGGGGTCGCAGCCCAGCGCGGCACCGAGCCGGCGCACGGTGAGCGCGTTGCCCCCGGGCGCCTCGATGAGCTCCAGCGCCGCCCGGACGATCGCCTCCTCGCTCAGCACCGTCCCGGAGCCGGTGGGGCGCCTGCGTTTGCGCCCCACCGGGATGCGCTGGGGATCCGGCATACCGGCCTCCTGGTCTCCGCGGCCCACGGTCCCACGGGGAGACGGCCGCTTACGACAACTTATTGACGTAAGTATGGCGCGGTTGTTTCATCGGCGCACCCCCTCGTTCACCGCCGAAGGAGCGCGCACATGGCCGCAGTCATACCGGAGACGGAACCACCGGCGACGGCGATGCGCCGCACGCTGGGTGTACGGGACGGCGTGGCGATCGCGGCCTCCAGCACGGCCGCGACCACCAGCATCGGCATCGGGATGGGGGTGCTCGCGCTGTACGCGGGCCGGCAGACCCCGGCGCTGCTCATCGTCGCCTTCCTGCCGATCCTGGGCATCGCGCTCTCCTACGCCCGGCTGAACCGCACCGAGCCCAACTGCGGCAGCGGCTACACCTGGGTCGGGCGCTCCCTCGGCGCCTGGCCGGGGTTCCTCACCGGCTGGGTGGTGCTGGTGGCCAACGTGGTGTTCATGGCGTACACCAGCGCCGTCACCGGCTCGGTGATCCTGCAGTTCGCCGGCAAGCTGGGGCTGCACAGCCTGCTCGGCGTCGCGCTCGACCCGGGGTCCACCGGGGTGAGCACGGTGGTCGGGCTGGTGGCGCTGGTGGTGGTGACCGTGACCGCCGTGACCGGGGTCCGCTCGGCGACCCGGCTCCAGTGGGTGCTGCTGGTCTTCGAGTACGCCGTGCTGCTGGTCTTCTGCACCTGGGCGAT
Organism: Streptomyces sp. NPDC046887; assembly: GCF_040644755.1. Taxonomy (NCBI): domain Bacteria; kingdom Bacillati; phylum Actinomycetota; class Actinomycetes; order Kitasatosporales; family Streptomycetaceae; genus Streptomyces; species Streptomyces sp. NPDC046887. The sequence continues at coordinate 27,987 of NZ_JBEYXH010000013.1, read as the reverse complement.
CGTCTCGGGCGACCAGCCGTTCTCCTGGGACTGGCTCGACCCCTTCGCGATCGGCTCGGTGCAGTCCCTGGCCCAGGGCTTGGTGCTGGCGGTGTTCGTCTTCTGGGGCTGGGACGCGGCGTTCACGGTGAACGAGGAGACGAAGAACGCCTCCGACGCCGCCCGGGGCGGACTCATCGCCCTGCTGGCCATGCTCGGGCTGCTGGTCTTCGCGGCGATCGCCTTCCAGCGGGCGATGGGCGACGAGGAGCTGGTGGCCCAGGGGCCGCAGGCCCTGACCTACCTGGGTGCCCGACTGGCCCCGGAGCCCTGGGCGTCGCTGCCGCTCGCCGCGCTGATGTGCTCGGCCTTCGCCTCGCTCCAGTCCACCGTCATCCCCACCGCGCGCGGCGCGCTCGCGATGGGCCGGGACCAGACCCTCGGCCGGAGATGGACGAGGATCCACCCGCGCTACGGGTCGCCCGCCGCGGGTACGGTGATGATCATGGCCGTATCGGCGGCGGTCGCGGTGCTGGCGGTCGGCATCCCCCAGCTCAACCTGATGATCCTCACGGCCGTCAACTCCATCGGCCTGATCGTCTCCCTCTACTACGGCCTCACCGCGCTGGCCTGCGCGGTGCGGTTCCGCGGTGCGCTGCGCCAAGGCCCGCTCGCGGCACTGCGCTGCGTGCTCGTCCCCGGCCTCAGCGCGCTGGCGCTGTTCGGCCTCGGCGCCTATCTGGCCTACCGGTATGCCACCATGAGCGACCACTTCCAGGCCACCCCGGACAACGGCTGGTTCCTGCTGCTGATCCCGGCCCTGTTCGTGCTCACCGGTCTGGTGGCCGCCGCCGTCGCCAAGTGGCGCCGCCGCTCCCCGTACTTCACCACCGGCCGCGGCACGGACGCCGACACCGTCGCCCTGCCGATGGACCACCGGCCCGCCTGACCCGGGCCCTCCCTCCCCCCGTCCACCCCCCCGCACCGGAGCCGTCCATGTCTGCCACCCCCACCGCCGACCTCGTCCTCACCGGCGGCCCCGTCCACACCGTCGACCCGGTCCACCCCTACGCCACCTCGGTGGCCGTGCGCGGCGACCGGGTCGTCGCGGTCGGCCACGACGAGGTCCACGACCTGATCGGACCCGCCACCGAGGTGGTGGACCTGCGCGGCCGCCTGCTCGTCCCGGGCTTCCAGGACGCCCATGTCCACCCGGTCGGCGGGGGCGTGGAGATGGGCCAGTGCGACCTGTCCGGCGCCACCGGCGCGGACGACTGCGCCGCCCTGATCCGCGCCTACGCCGAGGCCCACCCCGACCGCCCCTGGATCACCGGCGGCGGCTGGTCCCTGGAGGCCTTCCCCGGCGGAACCCCCGACCGCCATCTGCTGGACACCCTCGTCCCCGACCGCCCCGTCTACCTGGTCAACCGCGACCACCACGGCGCCTGGACCAACAGCCGCGCCCTGGAGGCCGCCGGAGTCACCCGCGACACCGCCGACCCCGCCGACGGGAGGATCGAACGGGAGGCCGACGGCCATCCCAGCGGCATGCTCCAGGAAGGGGCCATGCTCCTGGTCGCCGACCACGCGCCCCCGGTCACCCCCGATGAACAGCTCGCCGGACTGCTGCGCGCCCAGGCGCTGCTGCACTCCTACGGGATCACCGCCTGGCAGGACGCCCTGCTCGGCGAGCACGCCTCCATGGCCGACCCGGCCCCCGCCTACCGGCGCGCCGCCACCGAGGGCCTGCTGACCGCACGGGTACGCGGAGCGCTCTGGTGGGACCGCACCCGCGGCCTCGAACAGCTCCCCGAACTGCTGTACCGGCGCTCCGAGTTCACCGTCGGCACCCTCAAGGCCCACAGCGTCAAGATCATGCAGGACGGCATCGCGGAGAACCACACGGCCGCGATGCTCGCCCCCTACCTCACCGCCTGCGGCTGCGCCTCCGGCAACGCCGGGATCTCCTTCGTCGACCCCACCGCACTCGGCGAGATCGTCACCCGGCTGGACCGCGAGGGCTTCCAGGTGCACTTCCACGCCCTGGGCGACCGCGCGGTACGCGAGGCCCTGGACGCCGTCGAGACCGCGCAGCGCGCCAACGGCCGGCGCGGCAACCGGCACCACCTCGCCCACCTCCAGGTGGTGGACGCCGCCGACATCCCGCGCTTCCGGGCCCTGGGCGCCACCGCCAACATCCAGCCCCTCTGGGCCGCGCACGAGCCGCAGATGGACGAGCTGACCATCCCGTTCCTCGGCCCGCAACGGGCCGCCCGGCAGTACCCGTTCGCCGACCTCGTCCACAGCGGGGCGCCGCTGGCGGCCGGCAGCGACTGGCCGGTGTCCAGCCCCGACCCGATCGCCGGGCTGCACACCGCCGTCAACCGCCACCAGCCCGGATCCGATCGCCCGGTCTTCCTGCCGGAGCAACGCATCACCCTCGGTGCGGCCCTGACCGCCTACACGGCGGGCAGCGCCTATGTGAACCACCTGGACGGCACCGGCACCATCGCCCCGGGCAAGCTGGCCGACCTCGCCGTGCTGGACCGCGACATCTTCGCCCGCCCCGCCGAGGAGATCGCCCAGGCGCGGGTGGAGCAGACCTTCGTCGGGGGCCGCCGGGTCCACCACGCCCCGGACGCCTGACCCCGCGCGATCAGGTCGAGAACACGGGTATCCCGGCGTAGTTCAGGGCGAGTTCGGCCGCGGCGTGCGGGGAGTCGGCGACGCGGTCGAGCTGCGCGATCTGCAGCCGGGTGTCGAACGCGCTCTGCCCGGGGTCGGTGTGCAGGGTGGTGGTCATGGTGTACGAGAAGTGCTCGGCCCGCCAGACCCGGCGCAGACAGGTACCGGAGTAGGCGTCCAGCAGCTCGGTCCCGCCGGTGCGCTGCCGGTGGGTGAGCGCCCGGGCGAGGACCACCACGTCGGAGACGGCCAGATTGAGGCCCTTGGCCCCGGTGGGCGGCACGATATGCGCCGCGTCCCCGGCCAGCAGCAGCCGGCCGAACCGCATCGGCTCGGTCACCGAACTGCGCATCGGCAGCACCGCCTTGGCGGTGATCGGGCCCCGGTCCAGTGTCCAGCCGTCCAGGGTGAACCGGGCGTCCAGCTCGTCCCAGATCCGCTCGTCGGTCCAGGCCTCCGGGTCGGTGCCGTTGGGCACCTGGAGGTAGAGCCTGCTCACCCGCGGCGAGCGCATGCTGTGCAGGGCGAAGCCGTGCGGGGAGTGGGCGTAGACCAACTCCTCACAGGAGGGCGGGACATCGGCCGTGATGCCGAGCCAGGAGTATGGGTAGACCCGCTCATAGGTCCGCCGCGCGCCCACCGGGACGGCCTTGAGCGCGACACCGTGGGAGCCGTCGCAGCCCACCACGTAGTCGCAGGAGAGGGCCCGCTCCCGGCCCTGGTGGGTGTAGCGGACGATCGGGCGCCCGGTGTCGATCCCCTCGACGGCGTGCACCTCCGCCTCGAAGCGCGGGGCCGTGCCGGCCGCCTGGTGCAGGGCGATCAGGTCCTTGACCACCTCGGTCTGGGCGTACACCCAGACCCGGCGGCCGCCGGTGAGGGCGGGGAAGTCGATACGGTGGGAGCGGCCGCTCCAGCGCAGCTCCACCCCGTCGTGGACCAGGCCTTCGGCGTCCAGCCGCTCGGCGGCCCCGGCCTCCCGCAGGGCGTCCACGGTGGACTGCTCCAGGATGCCCGCGCGCTGGCGCCGCTCGACATAGGCCCTGTCCCGGCGCTCCAGGACGGTGCAGTCGGTACCGGCCCGGTGCAGCAGCCGGGAGAGCAGCAGCCCGGCCGGGCCGCCGCCCACGATGGCGACGGTGGTGTGGTCCATGGTCACTCCTCGGGTGCGGCGGCGGTCTCGGCCGTCAGGGGGGTGGTGCGGGCGATGGCCCGGTCCACCTGGGCGTCGCCCAGGACCGCCCGGCGCACCGCGAGCCCGGCGGTATGCCGGCTGCCGTCGTCATCGCCGCCGGTGGCGAAGTGGGCGAGCAGCGCGGAGGTGACCTCCTCGGGCCGCTCGACATGGGCCAGATGGGCGGCCCGGGGGATCTCCACCAGCCCGGCGCCGGGGATGGCGTCGGCGATCTCCCGGGCGTGCGCCACCGGGGTGGCCGGATCGTCCCGGCCCGCCACCACCAGGGTGGGGGCGGTGATGCGGTGGAGTGCGCCGCGGGCGTCATAGGAGGCGAGGGCTTCGCAGAGCCGGGCGTACGCCTCGGGGTCGGTGGCCGAGCGCAGGGCACCGAGCAGGGCGGTGGCGGCCGGTGCCTGGGCGAAGGCGGGGGTGAACCAGCGCTCGGCCGCGCCCGGGGCCAGGGGAGCGGTGCCGGAGGCTCGTACGGCGCGGGCCCGCTCCCGCCAGCCGTGGGGCTCGCCGAAGTGCGCGGAGGAGCAGACCACCGCCAGCCGGGAGACCCGGTCGGGGTGGTGGGCGGCGAGATGGATCCCGACGGCCCCGCCCAGGGAGATGCCCGCGTAGCCGAAGCGGTCGATGCCCAGCGAGTCGGCCAACGCCACTACAGAGGCGGCCAGTTCGGGGATGCCGCCGCCGTGGGGGAGGAGGGCGGCCGGTGAGCGTCCGTGCCCGGGCAGGTCCCAGCGGATCACCCGGTGGGTCCGGGCGAGCGCGGCGGTCTGCGGGTCCCAGACGGACAGCGGGGTGCCGAGCGAGGGGCCGAGGATCAGCGGCGGCCCGGACGACGGGCCGTCCACCCGGTGGTGCGGGGCCGAGGTGGGACGGGTGGTCATGGTGCTCCCTGGACCGTGTGCGGAGGCTCGGGGTCGGGCCGCCGTAGCGCCCGGTCGACGAGCGTTCCGGCCGAGCCGTGGTAGCCGGCCGGGTCGGTGAGGGCCCGCAGCCGCTCCCCGGTCACCAGCCCCCTGAGGGCCGGGTCGTCGCCGAGGGCGCTCGCCAGGTCGGTGGACGCCCGGCCCGCGCGGGTGACGGCGGCGCGGGCCTCGGCGCGCCCGGTCAGCGGGGTGAGCGCGGCCACCAGGCGCTCGGCCGTCAACTGCCCTTCGGTGGCATCGCCGTTGGTGCGCATCCGGTCGGGGTGGACGCGGAGTCCGGTGACCAGCTCGACCGCCGTGGCCGCCATTCCGCCGACCGTGCGCAGGGCGTCCCGCACGGTCGGCCATTCGGCGTGCCAGGCACCCGGGGGGCGTTCGTCCTCGGCCACCAGGGAGGCGTACAGCACCGAGGCGAGGGCGGGCACCCGCCGGGCGGCGCCCGCGATCAGGGTCGCCCGGGCAGGGTTGGCCTTGTGCGGCATGGCGGAGGACCCTCCACCGGTGCCCTCGCTCACCTCGCCGATCTCCGTACGGGAGAGGACCAGCACATCGGCGGCGAGCTTGCCGAGCGCGCCCGAGGCGAGGGCCAACGCGCCGCCGAGTTCCGCCACCGGGGTGCGCAGGACGTGCCAGGGGAGTGCGGGCTCGGCCAGCCCGCACTGCTCGGCAAAGGCGGCGGACAACCGCAGCCCGAGGTCGGGGCCGGCTACGTCGGTGGCGGCCTCGGCGTAGGCGATGAACGCGGCCTGGGTGCCCGCCGCGCCGCCCAACTGCGCGGGCAGCCCGTCCCGTACGGCCTTCAGCCGGTCGTAGGCGTCCAGGACCAGCGAGCGCCAGCCGGCCGCTTTCAGCCCGAAGGTGGTCGGCACCGCGTGCTGGGTGAGGGTGCGGCCGGGCATGGTGGTGTCCCGGTGGGCGGCGGCCAGCCGCCCGAGGTCCCGGGCCACCCGAGCGAGATCGGCCAGCACCTGGTCCACGGCGCGGACGGAGACCGCCATCAGGGCGGTGTCCAGGATGTCCTGGCTGGTGGCCCCGAGGTGCACCCGGGCGGCGGCCTCGGGGTCGGACTCCTCCACGGCCGCGGTGAGTTCGGCGACCAGCGCGATCACCGGGTTGGCGCCGGACCGGGCCCGCAGGGCCAGCTCGCGGGGGTCGAACCGGCCGGGGGCGGCGGCCGCGGCCGCGATGGCCTCGGCGGCCCCGGGCGGGACCAGGCCCAGCGAGGCCTGGGCGCGGACCAGGGCCACCTCGGCGTCCAGCATCGCGCGTACCAGGGCCGGGTCATCGGTCAGCGCCTCCACGGCGGTCCCGGCCCGGACCGGGGCGAGCAGACCGGTGTCGGGAGCAGGGGCGGGGTGCCCGGGATCAGCCGAAGTCAAGGAAGACCGTCTCCTCGTGCTCGTCGCCGCTCTGCAGACGGATGTCGAAGCGGTGCACCCGTGGGCCGTCCGGGGTGGTGACCAGGGTGGCGCGGCGGGGTGCCGGGATCCGGACGAGGAGGGAGTCGTCCTCGACTCCGGCCGCGTCATGCAGATAGGCGCGGGTGTACAGATGGTGCAGCAGCCCACGGGCGAAGACGACCAGGGATATGTACGGCACGCCGCCCGGGGGCAGGGTGCGCAGGGTGAAGTGGCCGTCGGCGTCGGTGGCGACGCGGCCGAAGCCGGTGAAGGCCACGGTGTCGCGGCCGATGATCGCGCCGGTCACCGGGTCGCGGCGCAGCGAGCCGGGCGCCCCGGTGCGGGAGCCGTCGGGGGCGGGCTGCCAGGCCTCCACGATGGCGTCGGGCACGCCCTGGCCGGCTCCGTCGAGCACCCGGCCGTGCAGGGTGAGGGTGTCGGGGTGGCCCGGTGGTGCGAGGTCGCCGCCGCCGGTGAAGGGCAGGGCGTATCCGTAGAAGGGGCCGACGGTCTGGGAGGGCGTGGGCGGTGTGGCCGTCATCGGCGTCCCTCCTCGATCCAGGTGGCGGCCGGCCCGTCCAGGACGATGTCCCAGCGGTAGCCGAGCGACCACTCCGGCACGGACAGGCTGTGGTCGTAGTCGGCGACCAGGCGCCGGCGGGCGTCGTCGTCGGTGACGGACTGGAGGATCGGGTCGTAGGCGAAGAGCGGGTCGCCGGGGAAGTACATCTGGGTGACCAGCCGTTGGGTGAAGGCGGAGCCGAAGAGCGAGAAATGGATATGGGCCGGGCGCCAGGCGTTGTGGTGGTTGCGCCAGGGGTAGGCGCCGGGCTTGACGGTGGTGAAGCGGTAGCCGCCCTGCTCGTCGGTGAGGCAGCGGCCCACGCCGGTGAAGTTCGGGTCCAGCGGGGCGGGGTGCTGGTCGCGCTGGTGGGCGTAGCGGCCCGAGGCGTTGGCCTGCCAGATCTCGACCAGCTGTCCGCGTACCGGTCGGCCCTCGCGGTCCAGCACCCGGCCGGTGACGGTGATCCGCTCGCCCAGCGGTTCACCGGGGTGCTGCCGGGTCAGATCGTGGTCCAGCTCGGTGACGTCGGTGACCCCGAAGGCGGGGCCGGACAGCTCGACCATCTCCGGGTCGTCCACGGCCACCAGGGGCTGCCGGGGGTGGCGCAGCGCGCTGCTGCGGTACGGCGGGTAGGACCGCTCGGGGTGGGGGCGCGGGTCGCCACCGTCGGTGAGGTGGCGCGCGTACCGCTCGCGGACGTCGGCGATCTCGGCGCTGATCAGCTCCTGGGTGGGTGGGAGGGACATGGCGCGGGAGCTACCTCTCCAGGACGAGGGCGGAGCCCTGGCCGACGCCGATGCACAGCGCGGCCACGCCGGTGCCGGAGCCGCGGGCGGCGAGCTGGTGGGCGACCGCGCCGGCCAGCCGGGCGCCCGAGGCGCCGAGCGGGTGGCCCAGCGCGATGGCGCCGCCGCGCGGGTTGAGCACGGCCGGGTCGAGCTCGGGCCATTCGGCGAGGCAGCCCAGCACCTGGGCGGCGAAGGCCTCGTTGAGCTCCAGCGTGGCGAGGTCGGCGAAGGCCCGGCCGGCCCGCTCCAGCGCCCGGTGGACGGCCTGCACGGGGGCGAGCCCGAAGTAGTGCGGTTCGCAGGCGGAGACCGCGTGGGCGGTGATCCTGGCCAACGGTTCGCGGCCGGTGGCGCGCAGCCCGTCCTCGTCGGCCAGCAGCAGGGCCGCCGCCCCGTCGTTGAGCGGGGAGGAGTTGCCCGCGGTGACCGTGCCGCCCTCGGTGCGGAACGCGGGCTTCAGCGCGGCCAGCGCCTCCGGGGAGGTGTTCGCCCGGATGCTCTCGTCCCGGTCCACCACGGTGGGCTCGCCCCGGCGGGCGGGGACGGTCACCGGGGCGATCTCCCCGTCGAACAGCCCCGCGTCCCGTGCCCCGGCGGCCTTGAGGTGCGAGGCGAGCGCGAAGGCGTCCTGCCGCTCGCGGCCGATGGCGTGCTTCTCGGCGATCAGTTCGGCGCTCTCCCCGAGCGGGACCGTCCACTGCGGATCCATCCGGGGGTTGACCATGCGCCAGCCCAGGGTGGTCGAGTACAGCTCGGTGTGCCCGGCGGGGAAGGGGCGCTCGCTCTTGGGCAGCACATAACCGGCGCCGTTGGCGTTGCCGAGCACCACGTCCCCGATCCGGGCCGGATCGAGCTCCGGGGTGCGCTCCAGCAGGGCGCGCAGGGTGTGTGCGGCCAGGTCGTCCGGGCGTACGGCGGCCAGCGCCCCGTTGTACCGGCCGATGGGGGTGCGGACGGCGTCCACGACGTAGACGGCGTGGGGGCTCACACGGTGCTCCGCTCCCAGACGGGCGCGTCGGTACGGGCGCGCACCTCGCCCGGGGTGACGCCGGGGGCGCACTCCACGAGCAGCAGCCCGCTGTCGGTGACGTCCAGGACGGCCAGGTCGGTGATGATCCGGTCCACGCAGGCCCGGCCGGTCAGCGGCAGGGTGCACTCCTGGACGAGCTTGGGGCTGCCGTCCTTGGCGGTGTGGGTCATGATCACGATGACCCGGCGGGCGCCGTGCACCAGGTCCATGGCCCCGCCGATGCCGGTGATCAGCTTGCCGGGCACCGCCCAGTTGGCGAGGTCGCCCCGGGCCGAGACCTGCATGGCGCCCAGCACGGCCGTGTCGATGTGCCCGCCGCGGATCATGGAGAAGGAGAGCGCGGAGTCGAAGAAGGAGGCGCCGGGCAGGACGGTGACGGTCTCCTTGCCCGCGTTGATCAGGTCCGGGTCGACGTCCTCGGCGTACGGGTAGGAGCCGGTGCCCAGGATGCCGTTCTCGGACTCCAGGATGACGTGGACGCCCTCGGGCAGGTGGTTGGGGATGAGGGTGGGCAGCCCGATGCCGAGGTTGACGTACTCGCCGTCGTGCAGCTCGGCGGCCGCCCGCGCGGCCATCTCCTGCCGGGTCCAGGCCATCAGCCCTGCTCCTTCCGGTCACTGACGGTGATCTGCTCGATCTTCTTGTCCGCGGCCTGCTCGGGCGTCAGGGCCACCACGCGCTGGACGAAGATGCCCGGCAGATGGACCTGGTCGGGGTCGATCGCGCCCGGCTCGACCAGCTCCTCGACCTCGGCGATGGTGATCCGCCCCGCCATGGCCGCCAGCGGGTTGAAGTTGCGGGCGGACTTGTTGAAGACCAGGTTGCCGTGGCGGTCGCCCTTGGCCGCCCGGACCAGGGCGAAGTCGGTGCGGATGCCGTGCTCCAGGACGTAGTCGGTGCCGTCGAAGGTGCGCACCTCCTTGGGCGGCGAGGCCAGGGCGACGCCGCCCGAACCGTCGTAGCGCCAGGGCAGCCCGCCCTCGGCGACCTGGGTGCCGACCCCGGCCGGGGTGTAGAACGCGGGGATGCCCGCGCCCCCGGCGCGCAGCCGCTCGGCCAGGGTGCCCTGGGGGATCAGCTCGACCTCCAGCTCCCCGCCGAGGTACTGGCGGGCGAACTCCTTGTTGGCGCCGATGTAGGAGCCGGTGACCCGGGCGATCCGTCCCGCGGCGAGCAGCACGGCCAGCCCGGTGTCCATGGCGCCGCAGTTGTTGGAGACCACGCCGAGCCCGGTGGTGCCCCGCTCGTACACCGCCCCGATCAGCACGTTCGGCACACCGCTGAGGCCGAAGCCGCCGACCGCGATCGACGCGCCGTCGGGCACATCGGCCACGGCGAGCGCCGCCGAAGCGACCACCTTGTCCATGGAAGCCCCCCACTTGTTCGCCTGGTGAAAGTTCGTTCGCTATGCTGCCGGTGAGTCTGCCCATCGGCTTGCGACGCTGTCAATGGCCCCGAAAGGGTGCGGGCGATCCGGCCATCTCCGTCCGGAAAGCACCACCCGTCGGAAAGCACCACCCGTCCGGAAATCCCCACCCGTCTGGAGAACCGAGATGCCGTCCCCAGCGACCGCCCCGGAGACGGCGCCGGCCGAGACCGTCGCCCCCCTCGTACGCGGGATCGCCGTGCTCCGCGCCCTGAGCGAGGCGGGCGGCACGCTGAGCCTGAGCCGTCTCCAGCACGCCACCGCGCTGGCCCGTTCCAGCGTGGACCGCTCCGTCGGCACCCTCGCGGCGATGGGATACGTACGCCTGGAGGACCGCCAGGCCACCCTCACCCCCCGGCTGATGGAGCTGGGCAACGCCTATCTCGCCGCGCTGCGCCTGCCCGAGCTGCTGAGCGAGGCGGCCGACCGGCTCGCCGACGAGCTGGACGAGTCGGTCTCCCTCGCCGTCCCCGACGGCGACGCCATCCGCTTCGTCCACCAGGCCACCCGGCGCCGCGCCATGTCCCTGAGCTTCCGTATCGGCGACCGGCTGCCCGCCGAACGCACCGCCCCCGGGCCGCTGTTCGCCGCCGACTGGGACGCCGCGCGGTGGACGGCCTGGGGCGCGCGGGGCGCCGAGGACCCGCACGGCGAGGCCTTCCCCTTCCTGCCGCCCCGGCCCGGCCCGTCCGAGCAGGAGTTCCGCCGCCGGGCCGCGACCGCCCGCGCCGACGGCTGGGCGGTGGACGACCAGCAGATCGAATCGGGCCTGGTGGCCCTGGCCGTCCCCCTTCCGCTGCCCGCGGGCTCCACGCCCTGCGCGCTGAGCGTGGTCAGCCACACCAGCCGGCACAGCGCCGACGCGCTCCGCGCCCGGCTGCTGCCCCGGTTGCGGGCCGCCGCCGGCGAGATGGGCCGGCGGGTCGCCACCGCCGCCGACCGTCCGCCGCGGAGCACCGCACCGCTCGCCTCCTGGACGGCCGCCTCCAAGCAGGACCTGGGCCCGGCGTTCATCGAATCCCTGGCCCGCGGGCTGACCGTGATCACCGCCTTCGACGGCCGGGGCCCGCTCACCCTCAGCGCCGTCGCCGAGCTCACCGGACTGCCCCGGGCCACCGCCCGCCGGGCGCTGATCACCCTGGCGCACCTCGGCCAGGTCACCGCCGAGGGCCGCACACACCGGCTCACCCCGAGGGTGCTGGACCTGGGCTACCCCCTGCTCGCCGGCACCACCCTGGCCCGGCTCGCCGAACCGCACTTGCGCGAACTCTCCACCCAGGTGGGGGAGTCCGCCTCCCTCGCGGTCCTGGACGACACCATGGTCCAGTACACCGCCCGCGCGGCGACCCGGCGCGTCATGACCGTCAACCTCACCGTGGGCACCCGGCTGCCCGCCTACGCCACCTCCCTCGGCCGCGTCCTGCTGGCCGATCTCCCCCCGGCCGAACGCACCGCCCGGCTGCGGCGCACCGAGCCGGACGCGCTGACCCCGCGTACCCGCACCGCCCGCGCCGACCTCGTAGCCGTCCTCGACCGGGCGGCCGAGGACGGCTACGCCCTGGTCGACGGGGAGTTGGAGGCCGGGCTGCGCTCCCTCGCCGTGCCCGTCCGCGACCGCGTCGGCCGCGCCGTCGCCGCCTGCAACGTCGCCCTGCACAGCAGCAGCCGCACCCTCGACCAGTGCCGCGAGGACATCCTGCCGCGCCTGCGGGAGACGGCCCGGCGGATCGAGGACGAACTGCACACCGCGGAGCGCTTCGTCCGCATCGCCCCGGCCTGAGGGCGTCGACGCACGTCGGCCCCCGGACCGGGCGGCGCCACCGCCGTCGGCGGACCGTATGGATACGGCCGCCCGCCGTCAAGGTCCCGTCACCGCACGGCCCATGGCGCCGCGGCGGGAGATACCTTCGAAGGCGCGCCCCGGGTCGCCTCCCCGCGTCCGGGGCCCCACGATCTTCCGCCGTTCCCCTGGGAGGGCCCGATGTGCCTGTTCCGCTACGACGACGACCCCGAACCCGAGGAACCGGACCCGGCCGGCCCGCTGTTTGTGCCGGTGCGGCCGGGACACGCGCGGCTGGGCGTACGGCTGTTCCGCACCCCGCTGGGTGCCCGTACCGCCGTCGGCTTCACCAGCGCCGAACGGCTGGCCGCCACGCTCGGCGCCGGGCAGCCCTGGATCCGGCTCTCCGTGCCCGTACTCCGCTCGCTGGCGGAACCGGTCGGGGCCTCGCTGGTGACCGTCGACCCGACGCTGACCGCCCCGGCCGCCACCGGCGTACCGGTGTCCGGCCCCGGCGCGGACCCCGGCGCCCAGCGCCCCGGATCCCTGACCCGGACCGTCTGAGGGGAGCGCCATGACCGTCACCGCGCTGCCCGAGGCCGCCACCGACACCGGCGTCCTGTCCGTCTGGCCGGCGTCCACCACCCGGCTCCCCCAAGGGGACCTGGCCGTCGGCGGGTTGTCCCTCACCGAGGCCGCCGAGCGGTTCTCCACCCCGGTCCATCTGCTGGACGAGGGCGAGGTGCGCCGCCGCTGCCGCACCTACCGGGATGTCTTCCCGGACACCGAAGTCCTCTACGCGGCCAAGGCGTTCCTCTCCCGATCGCGGCCGCCCTCGGCGCCGAAGCCGTTCAGCACGTAGTCCAGGACCAGCGAGCCGGCGGCGACCAGGCTCGCCCGCCGCCCCAGGTGCCGGCGGGCGACCGCGTACGCACCGCCGCCGTCCGGAAATGCGGCGATGTGAACGGCCATGTCGCCGGTACCTCCAGGCGGTGACGCTGTCCCTCCTGGTCGGGCGGCCGCCCCCGCGCCGCCGGCGTCAAGGCCGCGTCAACGCCGAGGCCGTCGGCGTATGGGCGGCATCAAAGCTGGGGCTCCGGCCGTAAGAGGCCCGTCAAAGCCGCTTACCCCCCGCCCGCCGCCGAGGTTTGCTCTTCCTCGGCCACACCGGCCGAAACACGTCCCTACGACCCAGGAGCTCACGATGGCCGATCTGGCCTTCGTCGCCGCCACGATCGCGGTCTTCGCGCTGGTGGCGCTCATCGCCCGGGGGGTGACCAAGCTGTGACCGTCGAGAACACCGTCGGCCTCATCGTGGCCGCCTCCCTGCTCGGCTACCTCGTCCTCGCCCTTGTGTTCCCGGAGAGGTTCTGAGCGCCGGTATGAGTTCCCAGACAGCCGGCCTGCTCCAGCTGCTCGCCCTGATCGGCGCCCTCGCGCTGGCGTACCGCCCGCTCGGCGACTACATGGCCCGGGTGTACTCCTCCGAGAAGCACTACGCGCCGGAGCGGTGGATCTACCGGGCCATCGGCGCCGACCCCGCGGTGGAGATGCGCTGGCCCGCCTATCTGCGCGGAGTGCTCGCCTTCTCCGCGGTGAGCGTCCTCTTCCTGTACGGGCTTCAGCGGCTTCAGGGCGGCCTGCCCGGCTCGCTCGGCTTCGTCTCCATCGACCCGGACCAGGCGTTCAACACCGCCGCCTCCTTCGTGGCCAACACCAACTGGCAGTCCTACTACGGCGAGCAGGCCATGGGCCATGTGGTGCAGACCGGCGGCCTGGCGGTGCAGAACTTCGTCTCGGCCGCCGTCGGCATGGCCGTCGCGGTCGCCCTGGTCCGCGGCTTCGCCCGGAGTCGCACCGGCGAGCTCGGCAACTTCTGGTCGGACCTGGTACGCGGCACCGTGCGCATCCTGCTGCCGCTCTCGGTGATCGGCGCGCTGGTGCTGGTCGCCTGCGGGGTCATCCAGAACTTCGCCGGCATCCACGAGGTGGGGCAGTTCAGCGGTGGCACCCAGCAGTGGAACGGCGGCGCGGTCGCCTCCCAGGAGGTCATCAAGGAGCTGGGCACCAACGGCGGCGGCTACTTCAACGCCAACTCCGCCCACCCCTTCGAGAACCCCACCCCGCTCTCCAACCTCTTCGAGGTCTTCCTGATCCTGCTCATCCCGTTCTCCCTCACCCGGACCTTCGGCCGGATGGTCGGCAACCTGCGCCAGGGCTACGCGATCCTCACCACCATGGGCGTCATCTGGATCGCCTTCACCGCCCTGATGTTCGCGACCGAGTTCGCCGGCCGAGGGCCCGCCCTGGAGCTGGCCGGCGGCGCCATGGAGGGCAAGGAGACCCGGTTCGGCATCGCCGGCTCCTCGATCTTCGCGGTGGCCACCACCCTCACCTCCACCGGCGCGGTCAACTCCTTCCACTCCTCGTACACCGGCTTCGGCGGCGGCATCACCATGCTCGGCATGCAGCTCGGCGAGATCGCCCCCGGCGGCGTCGGCTCCGGCCTCTACGGCATGCTGATCATGGCCGTCATCGCGGTGTTCCTCGCCGGGCTGATGGTGGGCCGCACCCCCGAGTACCTGGGCAAGAAGATCGGCACCCGCGAGATCAAGCTCGCCGCCTGCTACCTCCTGGTCACCCCGGCCCTGGTGCTCTGCTTCACCGCGGCCGCCATGGCGCTGCCCACCCCGGCCGACTCCATGACCAACAGCGGTGCCCACGGCTTCTCGGAGATCCTCTACGCCTACACCTCCGGCGCCAACAACAACGGCTCCGCCTTCGCCGGCCTGAACGCCGACACCCCGTGGTTCAACTCGACCATCGGCATCGCCATGCTGCTGGGCCGCTTCCTGCCGATGGTGTTCGTGCTGGCGCTGGCCGGCTCGCTGGCCCGGCAGAGGCCGGTCCCGGAGACCGCGGGCACCCTGCGCACCGACAAGCCGCTCTACGCGGGCCTGCTCGTCGGCACGATCGTCATCATCACCGGTCTGACCTACTTCCCGGCCCTGGCACTGGGGCCGCTCGCCGAAGGACTCGCCGCATGAGCACCGCCACGCCCACCAAGGCTCCGCAGCACGACACACCCGCCGGCGAGCAGCCCGGCGGCGGGCGGGTCGGCGGCGGCCTGTTCGACCCCCGGCAGCTGCTCATCTCCCTCCCGGACGCGGTCCGCAAGCTCGACCCGCGCGTCATGATCAAATCCCCGGTGATGTTCGTGGTGCTGATCGGCTCGGTGATCACCACCGTGCTGGCCTGCGCCGATCCCACGGACTGGTTCGGCTGGGCGATCACCGCCTGGCTCTGGCTGACCACCGTCTTCGCCAACCTGGCCGAAGCGGTCGCCGAGGGCCGCGGCAAGGCCCAAGCCGACACCCTGCGCAAGGCCACGACCGACTCCGTCGCCCGCCGCCTGGGCGAGGACGGCACCAGCGAGGAGCGGATACCGGGCTCCCAGCTGCGCATCGGCGACCGGGTCGTCTGCGAGGCCGGCGACATCATCCCCGGCGACGGGGACGTGGTCCAGGGCGTGGCCTCGGTGGACGAGTCCGCCATCACCGGCGAGTCGGCCCCCGTCATCCGCGAGTCCGGCGGCGACCGCTCGGCCGTCACCGGCGGCACCAAGGTCCTCTCCGACCGGATCACCATCAAGATCACCACCAAGCCGGGCGAGACCTTCATCGACCGGATGATCAACCTGGTGGAGGGCGCCGCCCGGCAGAAGACGCCCAACGAGATCGCGCTGAACATCCTGCTCGCCTCGCTGACCATCGTCTTCCTGCTGGCGGTGGTGACCCTCCAGCCGTTCGCCGTCTACGCCGGCGCCGAGCAGTCGATGATCGTCCTGGTCGCCCTGCTGGTCTGCCTCATCCCCACCACCATCGGCGCGCTGCTCTCCGCCATCGGTATCGCCGGTATGGACCGCCTGGTCCAGCGCAACGTCCTGGCCATGTCCGGCCGGGCGGTCGAGGCCGCCGGCGACGTCTCGACCCTGCTGCTGGACAAGACCGGCACCATCACCTTCGGCAACCGCCAGGCCGCCGAGCTCCTGCCGGTCCCCGGCACCACCGAGGACGAACTGGCGGACGCCGCCCAGCTCTCCTCGCTGGCCGACGAGACCCCCGAGGGCCGCTCCGTGGTGGTGCTGGCCAAGGAGCGCTACGGGCTGCGCGAGCGCCACCAGGGCGAGTTGGCGCACGCCGAGTGGATCGCCTTCACCGCCCAGACCCGGATGTCCGGCGTGGACGTGGACGGCCGCACGGTCCGCAAGGGCGCCGCCGGCTCCGTCATCGCCTGGGTACGGGAGCGGGGCGGGCAGGTCGGTGAGGCCGCGGGCGAACTCGCCGACCGCATCTCCCAGGCCGGCGGCACCCCGCTGCTGGTCGCGGTGGAGGACAGTGACGGCGCCCGCGTGCTGGGGGTCGTCCACCTCAAGGACGTGGTCAAGGACGGGATGCGCGAGCGGTTCGACGAGCTGCGCCGGATGGGCATCAAGACCGTCATGATCACCGGTGACAACCCGCTCACCGCCAAGGCCATCGCCGACGAGGCCGGGGTGGACGACTTCCTCGCGGAGGCCACCCCCGAGGACAAGATGGCCCTCATCAAGCGGGAGCAGGCCGGCGGCAAGCTGGTGGCGATGACCGGCGACGGCACCAACGACGCCCCCGCCCTCGCCCAGGCCGACGTCGGCGTGGCGATGAACACCGGTACCTCGGCCGCCAAGGAGGCCGGGAACATGGTGGACCTGGACTCCGACCCCACCAAGCTGATCGAGATCGTGGAGATCGGCAAGCAGCTCCTGATCACCCGGGGAGCCCTCACCACCTTCTCCATCGCCAACGACGTGGCGAAGTACTTCGCGATCATCCCGGCCATGTTCGCGGTGGTCTATCCCGGCCTGGACACCCTCAACATCATGCGCCTGGCCTCGCCCGAGTCCGCGATCCTCTCCGCCGTGGTCTTCAACGCGCTGATCATCGTGGCCCTGGTGCCGCTCGCCCTCAAGGGCGTGCGCTACCGGCCCACCAGCGCCGACCGGATGCTCCGCCGCAACCTCGGCCTCTACGGCCTCGGCGGCCTGATCGCCCCGTTCCTCGGCATCAAGCTCATCGACCTGCTCCTCTCCCTCATCCCCGGAATCGGCTGAGACGACATGAACACCTCCGTCACCGCGACCGCACGGCTCCTCGGCGCCGGTCTGCGCGCCCTCCTCGTCCTCACCGCGATCTGCGGCGTGCTCTACCCGCTGGCCCTCACCGGCGCCGCCCAGACCCTCTTCCCCGGCAAGGCCGACGGCTCCGAGATCGAGGACCAGGGCGGCCGGGTCGTCGGCTCCTCCCTCATCGGGCAGACGTACACCCTCCCCGGCGGCGGCCCGGAGGAGGCGGCCAGGCCCGACCTGCGCTGGTTCCAGCCGCGGCCCTCCCACGGGCTCGGCGCCAACAGCGTGAACACCCGCTACACGCTGCTCCTGTCCGGCGCCACCAACCGCTCCGCCGACAACGGCGCGGTCGACGGCGGCTGCCCGAAGGACGCCGAGGGGGGCACCCTCTGCGCCCAGGTCACCGCCGCCCAGCGGGCCGTCGTCGCCGACAACTCCACCGCGACCTACCGCGTGCGGCCCGAGGCCGTACCCGCCGACGCGGTCACCTCCTCCGGCTCCGGCCTGGACCCGCACATCTCGCCCGCCTACGCCGCACTCCAGGTCCACCGGGTCGCCGAGCGGAACACGCTCGACGTCCAGCGGGTCGAGCAGTTGGTACGGGACCACACCGAGGGCCGCACGCTGGGCTTCATCGGCGAGCCCCGGGTCAACGTCCTGGAGCTCAACACCGCGCTCACCTCACTCATCCAGAGCTGACGGCACTGTCGAACCATCGCACCAGCACACACGAGAAGACGGCGGTATGGGACGCGGCAAGCTTCGGATCTACCTCGGCGCGGCACCGGGCGTCGGCAAGACCTACGCCATGCTCTCCGAGGCGCACCGCCGGCTCGAACGGGGCACCGACTGCGTGGTCGGCTTCGTGGAGCACCACGGCCGGCCGCGGACCGAGGTGATGCTGCACGGCCTGGAACTGGTCGGGCGGCGCGAGATCGCCTACCGGGACGGCGTCTTCACCGAGATGGACGTCGACGCCGTCCTCGCCCGGCGCCCCGCCGTCGCCCTGGTGGACGAGCTCGCCCACACCAACGTCCCCGGCTCGCGCCACACCAAGCGCTGGCAGGACGTCGAGGAACTCCTCCGGGCCGGCATCGACGTCGTCTCCACCGTCAACATCCAGCACCTGGAATCCCTCGGGGACGTGGTCGAGACGATCACCGGCGTCCGCCAGCGCGAGACGGTCCCCGACGAGGTGGTGCGGCGCGCCGACCAGATCGAGCTGGTCGACATGGACCCGCAGGCGCTGCGCCGCCGCATGGCCCACGGCAACATCTACCAGCCCGACAAGGTCGACGCAGCCCTCTCCCACTACTTCCGCCCCGGCAACCTCACCGCCCTGCGGGAGCTGGCCCTGCTGTGGACCGCCGACCGGGTCGACGCCTACCTCAACGCGTACCGCGGCGAGCACGGCATCCGCTCCACCTGGCAGGCCCGGGAGCGCATCGTCGTCGGCATCACCGGCGGCCCCGAGGGACGCACCCTCATCCGCCGGGCCGCGCGGCTGGCCGAGAAGGGCGCGGGCGGCGAGGTGCTGGCCGTCCACATCGCGGCCGGCGACGGACTGGCCTCCGCCTCACCCGGCGAACTCGCCGCCCAGCGCACCTTGGTGGAGGACCTGGGCGGCACCTTCCACCATGTCATCGGGGAGAAGGTCTCCGACGCGCTGCTGGAGTTCGCCCGCGGGGTCAACGCCACCCAGATCGTCCTCGGCGTCAGCCGCCGCAGATCCTGGCAGTACCTCTTCAGCCCCGGGGCCAGCGCCACCGTCGCCCGCGAGTCCGGCCCGGACCTGGACATCCACATCGTCACCCACGACGAGGCCGCCAAGGGCCGCCGAAGCCTGCCGGCCGTGGTGCGGGGAGCCCGGCTCGGCCGGGGCCGGGTCATCCGGGGCTGGCTGACCGGCCTGCTCGGCCCGGCCCTGCTCACCCTGCTGCTCCGGCAGGCGGTGCCGGAGCTCGGGCTCGCCAACGACATGCTGCTCTTCCTCACCTGCACCGTCGCGGCCGCCCTGCTGGGCGGCGTACTGCCCGCACTGGCCTCGGCGGCCTTCGGCTCCCTGCTGCTGAACTACTACTTCACTCCGCCGCTCCACCGGTTCACCGTCTCCGACCCGAAGAACATCGTCGCCATCGCGATCTTCGCCGGGGTGGCCGTCTCCGTCGCCTCGGTGGTCGACCTCGCCGCCCGGCGCACCCACCAGGCCGCCCGCCTGCGCGCCGAGTCCGAAGTCCTCTCCCTGCTCGCCGGCAGCATCCTGCGCGGCGAGGACACCGTGGACGCCCTGCTCTCCCGGCTCCGTGAGACCTTCACCATGGACTCCGTCGCCCTGTTGGAGCGCGCCGGCGAGACCGGCGCCTGGTCGACGGTGGCCTCCGTCGGCGCCGCCCCCGCCGACCGGCCCGAGGACGCCGACGTCGACCTGCCCATCGGCGACCACCTGGCCCTGGCCCTCTCCGGCCGGGTGCTGCCGGCCGAGGACCGCAGGGTCCTCACCGCCTTCGCCGCCCAGGCCGCCGTGGTCCTCGACCGCCAGCGCCTGCTGCACCAGGCGGGCCAGGCGCGCGAACTGGCCGAGGGCAACCGCATCCGCACCGCCCTGCTGGCCGCCGTCAGCCACGATCTGCGCAC
This sequence comes from Streptomyces sp. NPDC046887, assembly GCF_040644755.1. Lineage (NCBI taxonomy): Bacteria > Bacillati > Actinomycetota > Actinomycetes > Kitasatosporales > Streptomycetaceae > Streptomyces > Streptomyces sp. NPDC046887. Next base: position 8,424 of record NZ_JBEYXH010000013.1, on the reverse strand, counting down.
CCCGCTCGCCGGCATCAAGGCCTCGGTCACCTCGCTCCGCTCCGAGGACGTCGCCTGGTCCGAGACCGACCGGGCCGAGCTCCTCGAAGGCATCGAGGACGGCGCCGACCGGCTCGCCGCCCTGATCGGCAACCTGCTGGACATGTCCCGCCTCAGCACCGGCACCGTCGTCCCGCTGGTCCGGGAGACCGACCTGGACGAGGTCGTCCCGATGGCGCTCGGCGGCGTCCCCGAGGACTCCGTGGTCCTGGACATCCCCGAGACCCTGCCGATGATCGCCGTCGACCGGGGCCTGCTGGAGCGGGCCGTGGCCAACATCGTGGAGAACGCCGTCCAGCACAGCCCCGCCGGCCGGCCCGTCCATGTCTCGGCCAGCGCCCTGGCCCACCGGGTGGAACTGCGCGTCACCGACCGCGGCCCCGGCGTCCCCGACGAGGCGAAGGACCGGATCTTCGAACCCTTCCAGCGCCACGGCGACGCCCCGCGCGGCGCCGGCGTCGGCCTGGGCCTCGCGGTGGCCCGCGGCTTCACCGAGGCCTTCGGCGCCACCCTGACCGCGGAGGACACCCCCGGCGGCGGCCTCACCATGGTCCTCACCCTGCCGGTGGCGGAGCCGCCGCCACCGGCACGATGACGAGCCGCCGCACAGGTGCCCCGTACGGAAGCGAACCCGTACGGGGCACCCCGCGGCCCGCCGAGGAGTCAGTCCCCCTCGGTCTCGAAGGTGCGCAGCAGATCGGCGGCCACGCTCACCGCGATGGTCGCGGGCTCCTTGCCGGTGATGTCGGCCAGCCCGATCGGGGTCTTGATCCGGTCGATGACGGCCTCGTCATGACCGCCCTCGGTGGCCAGCCGCTTGCGGAACCGCGTCCACTTGGCCGCCGACCCGATCAGCCCGACGGAGCCGAGGTGGTCGGTGCGCAGGGCGGCGTCGCAGAGCGCGGCGTCCTCGGCGTGGTCATGGGTCATGATCAGGACATGGGTCCCGTGCGGCACCGTCGCCAGCACCTCCTCGGGCAGCAGCGGCGTGTGGTGGGTGTGCACCTGCGCCACCGCGTCCCCGAGGACGGCGAGCCGCCGCTCGGTGAGCATGTCGGCCCGGGAGTCGACCAAATGGAGGTCCAGGTCCTGACGCGCCAGGATGCGCGCCAGCTCCAGGCCGACATGGCCGACGCCGAAGATCGCCACCGCCCTTACCACCGGCAGCGGTTCGAGCAGCACCGCGACCGTGCCGCCGCAGCACTGCACCCCGTGCTGGTTGGTCACCTTGTCGTTCAGCGCGAAGTCGATCAGCTCCGGCTCCGGTTTGGACACGGCGATCATCTCCCGGGCCCGGTCGATCGCGACCGCTTCGACATTGCCGCCGCCGATCGAGCCCCAGGCCTCGGTCCGCCCCACCACGAGCTTGGCACCGGCGTCCCGCGGGGCGTGGCCGCGCACGGTCGCGACGGTCACCAGCACACCGGGCTCCCGGCGTGCCCGCAACCGCGCGACCGCGGCCACCCAGGTCATGTCAGGCATGGCTCAGGGCGATGGTGCGGACCGGCTCCCCGCCGGTGTCGAGCGTGCGGCCGTCGCGCCGCACCTCGCCACCGCGGGCCGCCTGGACCGCCCAGAACACCGCCTCCGGGGTCGCCGGGGACGCGAGGTCCACGCTGACCCCGGCCGGCCCGAACGCCGCCGCGGCCTGCCGCAGCGCCTCGCGTACCGAGAAGGCCAGCATCAGCGGAGGCTCACCCACCGCCTTGGACCCGAACACGGCGCCTTCCTCCGTGGCGTTCTCCATAAGCTGGACGTGGAACTCCTCGGGCATCTCCGAGAAGCTCGGCAGCTTGTAGGTGCTGGCGGCCTGGGTCAGCAGCCGGCCCCGGTGCGGACCGTCACCGGTGTCCCAGCGCAGGTCCTCCAGGGTCAGCCAGCCCGCGCCCTGCACGAAACCGCCTTCCACCTGACCGATGTCGATCATCGGGGAGAGGCTGTCGCCGACGTCGTGCACGATGTCCACCCGCCGGATGCGGTACTTGCCGGTGAAGCCGTCCACCTCCACCTCGGTCGCCGCGGCGCCGTAGGAGAAGTACTTGAACGGCGAGCCCTGGAACTTCTTGATGTCCCAGTGCAGTCCCTCGGTGCGGTAGAAGCCGGCCGCGGACAGCTGGACGCGCTGGATGTACGCGGTGCGGATCAGATCGTCCCAGGCCACCTCCTGGTCGCTGCCGAGGGCGCGCGCGATGCCCTCGACGATGCGTACGTCCGCGGCGCCCGCGCCCAACTGGGTGGCGGCCACCTGCAACAGCCGCGTCCGCAGCTGCTCGCAGGCGTTCTTGACCGCCGCTCCGTTCAGGTCGGCGCCGGAACTGGCGGCGGTCGCCGAGGTGTTGGGCACCTTGTCGGTACGGGTCGGGGCCAGCCGCACCCGGTGCAGCGGGATGCCCAGCGTGGTCGCGGCCACCTGGAGCATCTTGGTGTGCAGGCCCTGGCCCATCTCGGTGCCGCCGTGGTTGATCAGGACCGAGCCGTCCTTGTAGATCAGCACCAGCGCGCCAGCCTGGTTGAAGGCGGTGAGGTTGAACGAGATGCCGAACTTCACCCCGGTGACCGCCAGCGCCCGCTTGGTGTGCGGGTGCGCGGCGTTGAAGGCCGCGATCTCCCGCTTGCGGTCGGCCAGGCCGCCGTTGGCCCGCACCTGCTCCCACACGGCGGAGATCCGCTCGGGGTGGGTGACCGGCTGACCGTACGGGGTGGTCTGGCCCTGCTGGTAGAAGTTGCGCTCCCGCAGCTCCATCGGGTCCAGCCCGAGCAGCGGCGCGACCCGGCCGAGGATGTCCTCGATGACGATCATGCCCTGCGGTCCGCCGAAGCCGCGGAAGGCGGTGTTGGACACCGAGTTGGTCTTGGCGATCCGGCCCTCGACGCGGGCGTGGGGGATCCAGTAGGTGTTGTCGATGTGGCACAGCGCGCGGGCCACCACCGGCTCGGACAGGTCCAGGCTCCAGCCGCCGTCCGCGGTCAGGGTGGCGTCCAGGGCCTGGATGCGGCCCTCGGCGTCGAAACCGATCTTCCAACGGGCGTGGAAGCCGTGGCGCTTGCCGGACATGGTCATGTCCTGGGTGCGGTTGAGCCTCAGCCGGACCGGCCGGCCGGTGAGCTTGGCGCCCAGCGCGGCGATGGCCGCGAACCCGTGCGGCTGCATCTCCTTGCCGCCGAAGCCGCCGCCCATCCGCAGGCACTGCACGGTCACCTCGTTGCTGCTGAGGCCCAGGACGTGCGCCACGATCTCCTGGGTCTCCGAGGGGTGCTGGGTGCTGCTCTGGATGAACACCTGCTCGTTCTCGTCGACGAGCGCCAGCGCCGCGTGGGTCTCCAGATAGAAGTGCTCCTGGCCGGCGAACTCGAACTCACCGGTGAACACATGGGCGGAGTCGGCGAATCCGGCCTCGGTGTCGCCGGCCACCATCACCGGGTTGATGCCGTGGAAGCTGGCGGTCGCGATCGCGTCCTTCAACGTCAGGACCGAGGGCAGCTCCTCCAGCTCCACCTCCACCGCCGCGGCGCCCAACCGGGCCGCCTCCAGGGTCTCGCCGAGCACCCAGGCGACCGCGTGGCCGTGGAACATGACCTCTTCGGGGAAGAGCGGCTCGTCGTGCTTCATCCCGGCGTCGTTGACCCCGGGCACATCCTCGAGGGTCAGCACCCGGACCACCCCGGGCACCCGGAGCGCGGGCCCGGTGCGCAGCGCGGTGATCCGGCCGTGGGCCTTCATCACCTGGACCGGGTAGGCGTGCAGCACGTCCTTGGTGCGGTGCACCAGGTCGTCGGTGTACAGCGCGGTGCCCGTGACGTGCAGGCTCGCGCTCTCGTGCGGCATGGAGACGCCGACGACCGGCTTCTCGGGACGCTCGGACAGATGGCTCATGACGACACCGCCTCCTTGGTCTGGGCGTACAGCTTCAGCAGGCTCTGACCGAGCATCGCGGCGCGGTACTCGGCACTGGCGCGGTGATCACTCATCGGGGTGCCCTGGGCCCGGAGCACCCGGGCCGCGGCCTCGACGGTCTCGGCCGTCCACTCCCGGCCCTCCAGGGCCGCCTCGGTGGCGAGGGCGCGGATCGGGGTGGCGGCCACACCGCCCAGGCCGATCCTGGCCTTGCGCACGGCGCCGTCCTCGATCTCCAGCGCGAAGGCGACCGCCACGCTGGAGATGTCGTCGAAGCGCCGCTTGGCGATCTTGTGGAAGGCCGTGACCGGCGCCAGCGGCAGCGGGACGCGCACCGCGCGGATCAGCTCACCGGGGCGCCGCACGCTCTGGCGGTACCCGGTGAAGTACTCCGCCAGCGGCACCTCGCGCTCGCCGTCGGCGCCCGCGAGCACCAGCGAGGCCTCCAGGGCCAGCAGCACCGGCGGGCTGTCGCCGATGGGGGAGCCGGTCCCCAGATTGCCGCCGAGGGTGGCGCCGTTGCGGATCAGCCGGGAGGCGAACTGCGGGAACAGCTCCGCCAGCAGCGGGACGCTCCCGTCCAGCCGGCGCTCGATCTCGGTGAGCGTCAGCGCCGCCCCGATCTCCACCGAGTCGGCCCCCGCCTTCAGCTCCCGCAGCTCGGGCAGCCGGTCGATGGCGACCACGCAGTCCGCCCGGCGGGAGCGGATGTTGACCTCCACGCCCCAGTCGGTGGAGCCGGCGACCACCACCGCGTCGGGCCGCTCGCGCAGCACCTGGAGCGTCTCGGCCAGGGTGTCCTTCCGCAGGAACGCGCTGTTCTCCTGGATGTACGAGGTGGCCACGGCCGCGGGCGGCGACTGCTCACGGCGCCGGGCCAGCGGGTCCTCGTCGGCGGGCGCGCCCACGGCGAACGCGGCGTCGCGGATCGGGCGGTAGCCGGTGCAGCGGCACAGGTTCCCGCTCAGCGCGTGCAGGTCAAAACCGTTCGGCCCGTGCTCGGCGTCGTCCGCGCTCTCCGCTCCCTCCGCCGGCTCCGCGTGCGCGCAGCGGCCGGGCCGGTAGTACTCGGCGGCCATGCTGCACACGAAGCCCGGAGTGCAGTACCCGCACTGCGAGCCGCCGCGGACCGCCATCTCCTCCTGCACCGGGTGCAGGGTGGGCGGCGTGCCGGGCTTCCCGGCGGTGGCCAGCCCCTCGGAGGTGATGACCTCCTGGCCGTCCAGCGCCGCAGCCGGGACCAGGCAGGCGTTGACCGCCACCCAGTCGGTGGGCTTGTCCACCCCGGGACGGGCCACCAGGACCGAGCAGGCGCCGCACTCACCCTCGGCGCAGCCCTCCTTCGTACCGGTGAAGCCCTGGTCGCGCAGGAAGTCCAGCACCGTGGTGTGGGGAGCAGCCGGTGAAATCGGCGTTTCTTTCCCGTTGACCGTGATCCGCGCTCCTACCATGACGGGCCTCCGTTTCGGTGCGCGACGGGTCGATGCATCATGTTCGCCAATTTCGGGCAGCTTTCTGTGTTCCGGCCACGCCCCCTGTGATCAGAAGGCGGCCGCGCCACGGCACGCGTCAGCGATGGCCGAGGGATACCGAGAGAGGGTGACAGCAGAACCCGGAACGTGCCACGGACGGGAGGCGCGTCGAGACGGCGGCGAGCTCAGCAGCCGTGCCGGGAGGAGGTGACAGGGCCCCGGGAGCACCCCGTGGACGGGCCCGTCACCACGGCGCGTTCAAGAGCCGTGGGCGATGCGACCCGGAATCCAGACCGTGCGATGAGCGAGGCGACTCAGATCGGAGCAGGTGTACATCCGCGGGCCGCCTCCTTTCGGTCATGATGGGTCGACGTCTACCGCAAAGTAGTGGCTGCGTCCGGGGGCGGTCAAGGGGTTGACCACTCTCCGTCGACCACCGTCTCCCGGACCCGGCGACCCAAGGAGCCGAAGCCTGTGAACACGCCCGAGGACGGCATCATCCGCGCGGTGGCCGACGCCGTGCAGCGGCGGGCCCCCGGTCGGGGAGACGCCGTGGGCGCCCTCGACTCGGTCCGCGACCTCGTCGCGAACGACGAGGCGGAGCTGGCCGTCGACTATCTCGTCAGCACGGTCAACTGGTTCCGGCTCACCGTGCGGCAGGACGAGTACGACCGGCTCATGTCAGCCGCGGCCCGGCTGTCCTACGCGGATGCCGTGACCGGCATAGACCCCCGGCTGCTCCTCCCCGCCGAGGACCGCGACTGAACGGGCGATGTCCCCTCGGGCGGCCCACCGGGCCCGCCCCCTCACCGGCGGCCCTACGCCGTCCGCCGCTGACGGCTCATCACCGCCGCCGCGGCGGGTAGACGCCCCTCATGGACGGTACTTCCTGGTGGCTCATCGGCGCGGCCGTGCTGGCCGTCGCCACGGCGGTCGGCGCCCTCTGGCTGCTCATCCGGCTGCTCCGGGCGCGCCGGCTGCTGCTGGACGCCGGGGTGCCGCTGCGGGACAAGGCGCTGTTCTGGGCAGCCGTGGTCTACACCGTCTCCCCGGTGGATCTGGTGCCCGACCCGGTCTACCTGGACGACATGGGGGTGCTGCTGCTCGCCCTGCGCACCCTGCACTCCGCCGCCGCCCGCCGGGACACCCGGCACGATCACGCTGCGTAAGGGTCCCGAGACGGATCGGCGCCGAGCCGACACGCGGCCTGCTGCCCGCCCGAAGGGGCATTTCCTGACAGTTCGGTTCGTTATTCGTTTGACGACGTCCAAAGAGGGTCACTGGTGCCTAGGGGCCTCGCCCGGGCCCCCACCGCATCACAGTGACAGGGCATGGGACAGCGGAGGAAACGGTTATGACGGAAGACGTTCGCAAGCCGACAACCATGGATTCCGGTGCACCGGTGGAGAGCGACGAGCACTCGCTCACCGTCGGACCGGGCGGGCCGATCCTGCTCCAGGACGCCTACCTGATCGAGCAGATGGCGCAGTTCAACCGGGAGCGCATCCCCGAGCGTCAGCCCCACGCCAAGGGCAGCGGTGCCTTCGGTCACTTCGAGGTCACCTCCGATGTCAGCGCGTACACGAAGGCCGCGCTGTTCCAGCCCGGCACCACCACCGACCTGGTGATCCGCTTCTCCACCGTGGCCGGGGAGCGCGGGAGCCCGGACACCTGGCGCGACCCGCGCGGCTTCGCGGTGAAGTTCTACACCAGCGAGGGCAACTACGACATGGTCGGCAACAACACGCCGGTCTTCTTCGTGAAGGACCCGATGAAGTTCCAGCACTTCATCCGGTCCCAGAAGCGCCGCGCCGACAACAACCTGCGCGACCACGACATGCAGTGGGACTTCTGGACCCTCTCGCCCGAGTCCGCCCACCAGGTGACCTGGCTGATGGGTGACCGCGGCATTCCGCGCACCTGGCGCCATATGAACGGCTACACCTCCCACACCTACATGTGGATCAACGCCTCCGGTGAGCGGTTCTGGGTGAAGTACCACTTCAAGACCGACCAGGGCATCGAGTTCTTCACCCAGCATGAGGCCGACCAGATGGCCGCGGCGGACACCGACTACCACACCCGGGACCTGTTCGAGCACATCCGCGACGGGGAGTACCCCAGCTGGACGCTGTATGTGCAGGTCATGCCGTACGAGGAGGCCGCCGGCTACCGGTTCAACCCGTTCGACCTGACCAAGGTCTGGCCGCACGGCGACTATCCGCTGATCGAGGTCGGCCGGATGACCCTGGACCGCAACCCGACCGACAACCACGCCGAGATCGAGCAGGCCGCCTTCCAGCCGAACAACTTCGTGCCGGGTATCGGCCCCAGCCCGGACCGGATGCTGCTGGCCCGCCTGTTCTCGTACGCCGACGCGCACCGCTACCGCATCGGCGGCAACTACCAGCAGCTCCCGGTCAACGCCCCCGTGGTGGAGGTCAACACCTACTCCAAGGACGGGGCGATGGCGTACCGGAAGACCACCGACCCGGTCTACGCGCCCAACTCCAAGGGCGGCCCGGCCGCCGACACCGAGCGCTACGGCTCCCCGCCCTCCTGGTACGCCGACGGCGAGATCACCCGGGCCGCCTACGTCTCCCACGCCGAGGACGACGACTGGGGCCAGGCGGGCACCATGGTCCGCGAGGTCCTGGACGACGAGGCGCGCGACCGGCTGGTGGACAACGTGGTGGGCCATCTGCTCAACGGCGTCACCGAGCCGGTCCTGGAGCGGGCCTTCACCTACTGGTCCAACATCGACCCCAAGATCGGCGAGCGGATCCGGCAGGGCGTACGGGACAAGGCCGACGAGAAGGACCCCAAGCGCGACGAGCAGGGCAACCCCGCGCGCAGCAGCATGCAGCACAAGGCCTGACCCGGTCCCCTACGGACCCGGCAGGGACGGCATCGACGGGCTCCCGGCGGACCGTGTCGTCCGCCGGGATGTCCTCCAGCGCCGACCGGGCCGCCTCCAGGGCGGCCTCCAGCTCGGCCTCCTGCTCCCGGATCCGGGCC
>NZ_JBEYXH010000012.1:0-185049 GCF_040644755.1 Streptomyces sp. NPDC046887 | reverse complement strand
GGGGCAGCGCGGGCTGGCTGCTGCTGACCGGTCTCGGCGTCGGGTACGTCGTCTCCGGGGACTACCTCCGCGTCAGCGGACGGGGAGCAGACGGCCCCTCAGCGCGGCGAGCGCGCCGCGCTCTCACACGGCCCTCGGCGGCGTCAGCCCGGCCAGTTGCCGGTCACCCGGCGGACGCCGACCGCGCCGCTGCGGTCCACCGCGGCCTTGACCACCGCGAAGATCGCGCCCTGGATGGCGGCCGCCAGCAGGATCTCCCTCCAGGTGCGCTCCTCGTCCATCGCGTCCGGAGCGTCCCCGTCACCGACGACCGCCCAGGTGCGGTTGAACACCGTGCTGGCGATGGCGCCGCCCGCCATACCCAGCGCGAGGCCGACCGGGCGGTACAGCAGCTTCTGCTTTTTCTTCTTCTTCGACTTCGGAGGCTTGGGCGCCTTCGAACCGGCCACTGAGCTCATCCCCACTTCCCGTGCGCACCGCACCTGCGCTGCGTCTTCCGCTTCCACTTCTTCAACTGCTTGAGCTGCTTCACGAACGTCGACTTCGGCTTCCGCTTCACCCGCACGGCCTTCACCTGCGCGGCCTTGGCCTGCGCCGCCTTCGCCTGCTTCAGCAGCTCGGCCTTGACCAGCTCCGCCTTGTGCAGCTCGGCCTTCAGCTGCTCCGCCCTCAGGTGCTCCACCTTCAGGTGCTTCGGCTTCAGCTGCTGGGGCTTCACCTGCCCACCGCCGCCGCTTCCTCGGCGCTTCAGCCCCCAGATCACCAGTCCGGTGGCCACGGCCACCGCGGCCGCGGCCGCCGCCAGGACCTGCCGCGGGTGCTCGCGCACCGGCTGCGGCGCCTTCTCATGGACCAGATGGGCGGCGCGCGCCTTCACATCGGTCTTCGCCATCAGCTGGTCGATGGTCTCGCCCAGCTCGGCCCGCTTCTGGGCCGCCTCCAGCCGCAGCTGATCGGGGCCCGGGCTCTTCGCGCTGTCGCTCATCGGTGGACCCTCTCCTTGAGCTCGTGGACGTCCGACCGCACCCCGTCGATGGCCCGCTCGGGCTTGGGCGGTACGGCCTGCTTGAGCTCCTTGCGGCCGAGCAGGGCGAGAATCCCCGCCACCACCAGGAACACCACGGTCGCGATCAGCACCGCCAGCCAGACGTCCAGCGGGATCGCCAGCACCGCGGCGAGGGTGGCCCACACCCCGATGAGACCGACATAGCCGACGGCCGCCGCGGCCCCCAGCATCCCGCCGCCCTTGCCGGCGCGTTTGCCCTTGAGTGCCAGTTCCGCCTGCGCCGTGCGCATCTCGGTCCTGACCAGGTCGGAGAGCTGTTCCGAGGCCTGCTTGACCAGCTCGCCGACCGACGGTTCTCCGGCCATCGGGTCGCCTCCCATCTCGTACGGGGAGGCTCCGGGTACCCCGCCGCCCGGCTCCCATACTTCGGGTGGGGCCGACGACCGTTCAGCAACGCTTGAGTGTGGTGCGAGCAGATCTAAGTGGACCTCCCGGCTTGCCGGAGCCGAGACTGCACCGCATGCTTCCTCCCCGCGCCGTCTTCGGCAAGGCCCTGTGCGCCGTGGTCACCCCCTTCACCGCCACCGGCGCCCTGGACCCCGCCCGCGCCCAGTCCCTCGCCACCGAGCTCCTGGCGGCCGGCTGCGACGGCCTCGTCCTGTCCGGGACCACCGGCGAGTCCCCCACCACCACCGACGCCGAGAAGGCCCTCCTCCTGGCAGCGGTACGCGAGGCAGTGGGCCCCTCCGTCCCCCTGATCGCGGGGGTCGGCACCCCCGACACCGCCCACACCCTCGAACTGGCCCGCCAGGCCGAGCGGGCCGGCGCGACCGGGCTCCTGGTCGTCCCCCCGTACTACAGCCGCCCGCCCCAACCCGCCCTGGAAGCCCACTTCCGCACCCTCGCGGACGCCACCGACCTCCCTCTGATGCTGTACGACATCCCCGGCCGCACCGGCGTGCGCATCGAGCCGGAGACCGTGCTCCGCCTCTCCTCGCACCCCCGGATCGCCGCCGTCAAGGACTGCGCCTACGACCTGCTCGGCTCCGCCAAGGTGATCACCCGCACCTCGCTCGCCTACTACTCCGGCTGCGAGGAGCTGAACCTCCCGCTGTACGCGCTGGGCGGCGCCGGCTGTGTCTCCACCGTGGCCAACGTGGCCCCCGCCGCGGTACGCGCCGTGCTGGACGCCTTCGACGCCGGCGACACCGCCGGAGCGGCCCGCCTGCACGGCGAACTCCTGCCGCTGGCCGAGCTGATGATGGCCTCCGGCCTCCCGGGCACGGTCACCGCCAAGGCCCTCCTCGACACCGGCCCCGTCCGCGCCCCCCTCCAACCCGCCGCCCCGGCCACGACCCGCGCCCTGCGGGCGGCACTCACCGCGCTGCCGCAGAGCCGGGGGGCGGCGCCGACCCTGAGCTGACCGAAGTCGCCTTCAGGCGGCCCCTACAGCAGGCTGGGCGGGCGTCACCATGGGGGTGGAGCGGATGGATCTCGCTCAGCCGGGTATCGGCGCTATGGCCCCGGGTGCCCGCATGGCAGGTCCCCGACAAGCCCTCGTAGCGCTCGCCTTGAGCGAAGGGCGCGTACTCGTCGTTGGCCACTCGGGTGACGAGTTCTCCACCCGCGACGTCGAGGTGACGCTCGTGATGCTCCGTCACCCGGTACGGCCCGGGGTGTTCGAGGTGGAAGGCCAGAACCTCAGGAAGACCCGCACGCAGCTCCGCGAGCGTCGCGCCGCCATACAGGAAGCCGGGCAGTTGCGGCGAGGTGGCGTAGGGGCCGCCCTCGGTCCCACGCACCATGAGCTGGATCGGCTGGTCCGTCACTTGGCTCGCGGCGACGGCCCGGTCCGACCGCCGGCGTTGACGCGCCGGCGCCGTCCGCCGCTCCTCGACCGGTCCGCCTCGCCGGCTCTCGGGCCTGGCGCGCCCGTGGGGGCAGGTCTTCCCTAGCCGGACGCCGTTCCTACGCGGCCGCCGGGTGTCGCGCTGGCTGCCGCTCGCCCCGGCGCTGCTCGGCGCCGCCGCCCTCGCCCCGTACGACGTCCTAGGGGCCGGCTATCCGGCCCTGGCCACCTCCGGCGCGGTGCCGATGCGGCGCGGCGACTTCCCCTCCGCGGGCGACGCGCTGCTGGTCGGCTGGATCGGGATGGCCGCCTTCGCCGGCTACGGCATCGCCCTCACGGTCGCGGCCCGCTCGTACTGGCTGCGGACGCGGCCCACCCATGGGACGGGTCCGTCGGGCGGCCGCAGGTCGCGGCCGCCCGGCGACCGGGCTCAGTTGTGGCTGTGCAGGATGTCGTTGAGGCCGCCCCAGACCGCGTTGTTGGGGCGGGCCTCCACGGTGCCGGTGACCGAGTTGCGGCGGAAGAGGATGTGGGAGGCGCCGGACAGCTCGCGGGCCTTGACGACCTGGCCGTCGGGCATGGTGACCCGGGTGCCGGCGGTGACGTAGAGGCCGGCCTCGACCACGCACTCGTCGCCCAGCGCGATGCCGACGCCCGCCTCGGCGCCGATCAGGCAGCGCTCGCCGACGGAGATGCGGACGTTGCCGCCGCCGGAGAGGGTGCCCATGGTGGAGGCGCCGCCGCCGATGTCGGAGCCGTCGCCGATGACGACGCCCGCGGAGATACGGCCCTCGACCATGGAGGTGCCCAGGGTGCCGGCGTTGAAGTTGACGAAGCCCTCGTGCATCACGGTGGTCCCGGCGGCCAGATGGGCGCCGAGGCGGATCCGGTCGGCGTCGGCGATCCGGACGCCCTTGGGGGCCACGTAGTCCGTCATCCGCGGGAACTTGTCGATGCCGGTGACCTGGAGGTGCAGGCCCTCCGCGCGGGCGTTGAGCCGGACCTTCTCGACGTCGTCCACGGCGACCGGGCCGAGGCTGGTCCAGGCCACGTTGGCGAGGAGGGCGAAGATGCCGTCCAGGTTCTGGCCGTGCGGCCGGACCAGGCGGTGGCTGAGCAGGTGCAGGCGCAGCCAGACGTCATGGGTGTCCAGCGGCTTGTCGTCCAGGGAGCCGATGACCGTGCGGACCGCGACGACCTCGACGCCGCGCCGGGCATCCACGCCGATCGCCTTGGCCGCGCCCTCGCCCACGAGGTTGGCGGCCTCGTCGGGGGTGAGCCGCTCGGTCCCGGCCGGGCCCGGCTGGTCGCTCAGCTCGGGCGCCGGGAACCAGGTGTCGAGGACGGTGCCGTCACCGGCGATGGTGGCGAGGCCGGCGGCGACCGCGCCGGTGCTACGAGGTGCAGAAGTCATGTGTGAAACCTAACCGGCGGGCCGGGTGCCAGGCGAACCGGTCTCAGGGGACGGGCCGGGGGGGCGGGAGCGGTACGGGGCGGGGCCCGCCCCCCGGAAGCAGCCCGGCACCCGGAAGCGGCCCGGCGCCCTCCGCGTACACCCGAGCCCCCCCACGTACACCCGGAAACCCCGCGTACCGCCCGGAAACGGCGACGGCCCCGCCCCCGGAGGTGGTCCGGGGGCGGGGCCGGGCGCGTTCGTCGCAGGTCTCGGACCTCAGACGTTCTCAGACGTTGAAGCCCAGCGCGCGCAGCTGCTCGCGGCCGTCGTCGGTGATCTTGTCCGGGCCCCACGGCGGCATCCAGACCCAGTTGATCTTCAGCTCGTTGACGATGCCGTCGGTGGCGGACTTCGCCTGGTCCTCGATGACGTCGGTCAGCGGGCAGGCCGCCGAGGTGAGCGTCATGTCGAGGGTGGCGATGTTGGCGTCGTCGATGTGGATGCCGTAGATCAGGCCGAGGTTGACGACGTCGATGCCCAGCTCGGGGTCGACCACGTCGTACAGGGCCTCGCGGACCTCCTCCTCGGAGGCCGGCTTCATGGCCACGGAGGCGGCGGCGGTCTCGGGGGCGGTGTTCTCGGTCATACGGTCTTCCTCTCCGCGTCCTGGCCCAGTGCCTGGGCGGTCGCGTCCTTCCAGGCCATCCAGCTCAGCAGGGCGCACTTGACCCGGGCGGGGTACTTGGAGACGCCGGCGAACGCCACCGCGTCCTCCAGCACCTCCTCCATGGCGTCGTCCGGTTCGATGCGGCCCTTGGACTGCATCAGCTCCAGGAAGACGCCCTGGATCTTCTCCGCCTCGGTCAGCTCCTTGCCGACCAGCAGTTCGTTCAGCACGGAGGCCGAGGCCTGGCTGATGGAGCAGCCGTGCCCCTCGTACGAGACGTCCGCGATGCGGGAGCCGTCGTACTTCACCCGCAGCGTGATCTCGTCGCCGCACGTGGGGTTCACGTGGTGCACCTCGGCGTCGCCGTCCCGCAAGCCCCGCCCGTGCGGGTTCTTGTAGTGGTCCAGGATGACGTCCTGGTACATGGAGTCCAGCTTCACGCGTACCTCAGTCCCTCATCTGAAGAAGTCGTCATCCGGATATCCGGTCATCCGAAGAAGTTGCGGACGTGCTCCAGGCCCTCGACCAGGGCGTCCACCTCGGCGGGCGTGGAGTACAGATAGAACGACGCTCGCGTGGTCGCGGGAATTCCGTACCGCAGGCAGACCGGGCGGGCGCAGTGGTGGCCGACCCGGACGGCGATGCCCTGCTCGTCGAGGACCTGGCCCACGTCGTGCGGGTGGATGTCGCCGAGGGTGAAGGAGATCGCCGCGCCGCGGTCCTCCGCGGTGGCCGGGCCGATGATGCGCAGGTCCGGCACCTCGGCGAACCGCTTGATCGCGTACTCGGTGATCGCGTGCTCATGGCGCGCGATGTTGTCCATGCCGATGGAGGTGAGGTAGTCCACGGCCGCGCCGAGGCCGACGGCCTGGGCGATCGGGGGCGTGCCGGCCTCGAACTTGTGCGGGGCGGGGGCGTAGGTGGAGGAGGACATCGAGACGGTCTCGATCATCTCGCCGCCGCCGAGGAACGGGGGCAGGTCCTCCAGCAGCTCCTGGCGGCCCCAGAGCACGCCGATGCCGGTCGGGCCGCACATCTTGTGGCCGGTGAAGGCCACGAAGTCGGCCTGGAGCGCCTGGACGTCCAGCACCATGTGCGGGGCGGCCTGGGAGGCGTCGATCAGGACCAGGGCGCCGACCTCCTGGGCGCGGCGCACGATGGCCTCGACCGGGTTGAGGGTGCCGAGGATGTTGGAGACCAGCACAAAGGAGACGATCTTCGTCTTCTCGGTGATGACCTCCTCGATGTTCGACAGGTCGAGGCGGCCGTCGTCGGTGAGGCCGAACCACTTCAGCTTCGCGCCGGTGCGCTGCGAGAGCAGCTGCCACGGGACGATGTTGGAGTGGTGCTCCATCTCGGTGATGACGATCTCGGTGTCCCGGTCGACCCGGTACGGCTCGTCGGCCCAGCCGAGCATGTTGGCCACGAGGTTCAGCGACTCGGAGGCGTTCTTGGTGAAGATCACCTCGTCGCGGCTGGGCGCGTTGACGAAGGCGGCGACCTTGTCGCGGGCGCCCTCGTAGAGCGCGGTGGCCTCCTCGGCCAGCACATGGACGCCGCGGTGCACATTGGCGTTGTGCTGCTCGTAGTACTCGCTGAGGACGTCGATGACCTGGCGCGGGGTCTGGGAGGTCGCGGCGTTGTCCAGGTAGACGAGCTTGCGGTCGTCGTGCAGGACGCGGTCGAGGATCGGAAAGTCCTTGCGGATCGCCTCGGTGTCGAGGAGTCCCGGCAGCTGGATCACGCTGCTCCCCTTTCAATGGTCCGGGCGCTGGTGCCGCCCGGGTGGGCGCCCGCGAGGCGCACCCGCTGGACGCGGGCCGTGTGGTGCGGGCGGGTGGCCTCGCGGACTCGGCTCACTGGGCGGTGCCGCCCTTCGTGTACGCCTCGTAGCCCTCGGCCTCCAGCTTGTCGGCCAGCTCGGGGCCGCCCGACTCGGCGATCCGGCCGCCGGCGAAGACATGGACGTGGTCGGGCTTGATGTACCGCAGGATGCGGGTGTAGTGCGTGATCAGCAGGGTGCCGGTGTCGCCGGACTCGCGGACCCGGTTGACGCCCTCGGAGACGATCCGCAGGGCGTCCACGTCGAGGCCGGAGTCGGTCTCGTCCAGGATCGCGATCTTCGGCTTGAGCAGCTCCAGCTGGAGGATCTCGTGGCGCTTCTTCTCACCGCCGGAGAAGCCCTCGTTGACGTTCCGCTCGGCGAAGGAGGGGTCCATGTTGAGGCGCTCCATGGACTCCTTCACCTCCTTGACCCAGGTGCGGAGCTTGGGGGCCTCGCCGCGGATGGCGGTGGCGGAGGTGCGCAGGAAGTTGGAGACGGAGACGCCGGGGACCTCGACCGGGTACTGCATGGCGAGGAAGACGCCGGCGCGGGCCCGCTCGTCGACGGACATCTCCAGCACGTCCTCGCCGTCGAGGGTGACGGTGCCGCTGGTGATCGTGTACTTGGGGTGGCCGGCCAGCGAGTAGGCGAGGGTCGACTTGCCGGAGCCGTTGGGGCCCATGATGGCGTGGGTCTCGCCCTGCTTCACGGTGAGGTCGACGCCCTTGAGGATCTCCTTGGTGGCGTTGTCGGCCTCGACGGAGACGTGCAGGTCGCGGATTTCAAGCGTTGCCATGGGTGACTCAGGACTCCTGGGTGACGGAGACGAGCACATCGTCCCCTTCGATCTTTACGGGGTACACGGGGACGGGGCGCGTCGCGGGTAGGCCGGACGGCTTGCCGGTGCGCAGGTCGAAGCTGGAGCCGTGCAGCCAGCACTCGATGGAGCAGTCCTCGACCTCCCCCTCGGAGAGGGAGACGTTGGCGTGCGAGCAGATGTCGTTGATGGCGAACACCTCGCCGTCGGTGCGCACGACGGCGACCGGGGTGCCGTCGAGCTCGACCCGGCGGGGGGTGTCGTCCTCCAGTTCGCTCAGCCCGCAGGCCCGGACGAAGGGCATCAGAGGGACGCCTCCAGCTCGGCCTCGATCTTGTCGATCAGGCGCTCCTGGACGTCGGGCACGCCGATCTGCTGGACCAGCTCGGCGAAGAAGCCGCGGACCACGAGGCGGCGGGCCTCGGCGGCCGGGATGCCGCGGGCCATCAGGTAGAACAGCTGCTCGTCGTCGAAGCGGCCGGTGGCCGAGGCGTGGCCGGCGCCGGCGATCTCGCCGGTCTCGATCTCCAGGTTGGGCACGGAGTCGACGCGGGCACCGTCGGTGAGGACCAGGTTGCGGTTGAGCTCGTAGGTGTCGGTGCCCTCGGCGGCGGCCCGGATGAGCACGTCGCCGATCCACACCGCGTGCGCCGCCTCGCCCTGCAGGGCGCCCTTGTAGGCGACGTTGGAGGTGTTGTGCGGCTTGTTGTGGTCGACCAGCAGGCGGTGCTCCTGGTGCTGGCCCTTGTCGGTGAAGTACAGGCCGAACAGCTGGGCGTCGCCGCCGGTGGCCGCGTAGGCCACGCGGGGGTGGATGCGGACCACGTCGCCGCCGAAGGTGACCACCACGGACTTGAAGGAGGCGTCCCGGCCGACCAGCGCGTTGTGCTGGCCGACGTGGACGGCCTTCTCGTCCCAGTCCTGGATGGAGACCACGGTGAGCTTGGCGCCGTCGCCGATCAGGTAGTCGACGTTGGCGGCGAGCACGCCGTCACCGGTGTGGTCGATGACGACGACGGCCTCGGCGAACGGCTTCAGCTCGACGACCTGGTGGCCGAAGGCGGTGCCGCCCTCGCCGCGCACGGAGATGCGGACCGGCTCGGTGAGCACGGTCTCCTTGGGCACGGTGATGACGGAGGCCTTCTCGAAGGCGGAGTAGGCCTGGGCGGCGACCCGGTCCACCGGGGTGCCGGCCGTGCCGAGCCGGGCGTCGTCGCGCCCCACGGTCTCCACGGTGACGCCCTCGGGGGCCTCCACCTCGACGCGGACGCCGTCGCCGGTGGCGATGGCGGTGCCGTCGTGCAGTCCGCGCAGCCGCTCCAGCGGGGTGAACCGCCACTCCTCCTCGCGGCCGTGCGGGACGGGGAAGTCCGCGACGTCGAAGGAGGGGGGCGCGCTCATGCGCGTGGCGACGGTGGACTCGGCGGCCACCGCGATCGAACCGGCGGTGGTGGAGCCCACCGGGATTGAAGCCTCAGCCATGGCTGTCGTGTTGCTCTCTTCCTGCGTAGCTGCGTCGCCGCGGAACTGCTCGGGGCGACGCGTGCGGTGTACGGGGACGGGGGCGGGCGGGCGGCATGGGCGCCGCCCGCCGCGGCGGCCGGCGGGTCAGCCGACCGAGCCCTCCATCTGCAGCTCGATCAGCCGGTTGAGCTCCAGGGCGTACTCCATGGGCAGCTCCTTGGCGATCGGCTCGACGAAGCCGCGCACGATCATCGCCATCGCCTCGAACTCGGAGAGGCCGCGGCTCATCAGGTAGAAGAGCTGGTCCTCGGAGACCTTGGAGACGGTGGCCTCGTGGCCCATGGAGACGTCGTCCTCGCGGACGTCGACGTAGGGGTAGGTGTCCGAGCGGGAGATGGTGTCCACCAGCAGCGCGTCGCACAGCACGTTGGACTTGGCGCCGGGGGCGCCCTCGCCGATCTCGATCAGGCCGCGGTAGGAGGTGCGGCCGCCGCCCCGGGCCACCGACTTGGAGACGATGTTGGAGGAGGTGTTCGGCGCCATGTGGACCATCTTGGCGCCGGCGTCCTGGTGCTGGCCCTCGCCCGCGAAGGCGATGGACAGGGTCTCGCCCTTGGCGTGCTCGCCCATCAGGTAGACGGCCGGGTACTTCATGGTCACCTTGGAGCCGATGTTGCCGTCGACCCACTCCATGGTGGCGCCCTCGTAGGCGACGGCGCGCTTGGTGACCAGGTTGTAGACGTTGTTCGACCAGTTCTGGATGGTCGTGTAGCGGCAGCGGCCGCCCTTCTTGACGATGATCTCCACGACCGCGCTGTGCAGCGAGTCGGAGGAGTAGATCGGGGCGGTGCAGCCCTCGACGTAGTGGACGTAGGCGTCCTCGTCGACGATGATCAGCGTCCGCTCGAACTGGCCCATGTTCTCGGTGTTGATCCGGAAGTAGGCCTGGAGCGGGATGTCCACGTGCACGCCCTTCGGCACGTAGATGAAGGAGCCGCCGGACCACACCGCGGTGTTCAGCGAGGCGAACTTGTTGTCGCCGACCGGGATGACGGTGCCGAAGTACTCCTGGAAGAGCTCCGGGTGCTCCTTCAGCGCGGTGTCGGTGTCCAGGAAGATGACGCCCTGGGCCTCCAGGTCCTCGCGGATCTGGTGGTAGACGACCTCGGACTCGTACTGGGCGGCGACGCCGGCGACCAGGCGCTGCTTCTCCGCCTCGGGGATGCCGAGCTTGTCGTAGGTGTTCTTGATGTCCTCGGGCAGGTCCTCCCAGGAGGCGGCCTGCGCCTCGGTGGACCGCACGAAGTACTTGATGTTGTCGAAGTCGATGCCCGACAGGTCGGAGCCCCAGCTCGGCATGGGCTTCTTGTCGAAGAGGCGCAGACCCTTCAGCCGCAGCTTCAGCATCCACTCGGGCTCGTTCTTCTTGCCGGAGATGTCGCGGACGACAGCCTCGGAGAGTCCGCGCTTGGCGGCGGCACCGGCCGCGTCCGAGTCGGCCCAGCCGTACTCGTACCGACCCAGGCCCTCAAGCTCGGGGTGGCTGATCTCGGTGGTCATGCGGGGTTCCTCCCGGCCGTGCTGGCAGATGCGGATGCAATGCGTGATGTCGTGCGTGGTGCGGTGCTTGGTGCGGATGGTGCGGCTCTGGGGGCGGCCTCGTCCTCGGCCGCGGTCGGCGCGGTGTGCGGGATGTACGTGGTGCACACCCCGTCGCCGTGCGCGATGGTGGCCAGCCGCTGGACATGGGTGCCGAGGAGGCGGGAGAAGACCTCGGTCTCCGCCTCGCACAGCTGCGGGTACTCCCCGGCGACATGGGCCACCGGGCAGTGGTGCTGGCACAGCTGCTGTCCGACCGGCGCCTTGCGCGCGGTGGCAGCGTACCCGTCCTCGGTGAGCGCCTTGGCGAGCGCGGCGGCGCGCTCCTGGGGCGGGGCCGCCTCGACGGCCTCCCGGTAGCGCTCCGCCTGGGACTCGATGCGGTCCCGGGCGAAGGCGGCCACGGCCGCCTCGCCGCCGGCGTTCTGCTCGATCCAGCGCAGGGCGTCCACCGCGAGCGCGTCATAGGACTGGTCGAAGGCGTCCCGGCCGCAGTCGGTCAGCGCGAACACCTTGGCCGGCCGGCCGCGGGTGCGGGCGCCGTAGACCCGCTGCTCGCGCGGGGCGACGGTGCCGTCCGCGACGAGCGCGTCGAGATGGCGCCGGACGGCGGCCTGGGTGAGTCCGAGCCGCTGGGCCAGCTCCGCCACGGTGGACGGGCCGTGGTCCAGCACGGAGCGCACGACGCGGTTGCGGGTGGACCGCTCACCGGTCGTGATCTCCTCCGCTGGTGCCGCGGAAGCCTCACCGACGTTTTTCACAACGCCATTGTTGCGTAATTCGCGGGGACGTGACAAGCCGCACAGCGATCATCGTGCGGTGGAGTGCGTCACTAAGGGAAACCTAACCTGACCTGCGGAAACGATCACCTGGGCGCATTCTCGCAGGCCGGAGGCGGTGCCCGGTTTGCCCCGGTCGGATGAACCGGGGCAGGGCCGGCCGGCCCCCTCGGCCGCCATCCGGGTGCCGCCCCGCCCTCCTCGCCGCCCCTGCCACCTCCTTAGACTTCCGGCATGCGATACGAGTCCGTCGTCCAGGTCCGGGGCCTGGTCAAGCGGTACGGGTCGAAGACCGCGGTGGACGGCCTCGACCTCGACGTCCGGGCGGGCACCGTGACCGCCGTGCTCGGGCCCAACGGGGCCGGCAAGACCACCACCGTGGAGACCTGCGAGGGCTACCGGCGCCCGGACGCCGGCACCGTCCGGGTGCTGGGCCTGGACCCGGTGGCCGACGCCGCCCGGCTGCGGCCCCGGGTCGGGGTGATGCTCCAGTCCGGCGGCGTCTACTCCGGCGCCCGGGCCGAGGAGATGCTCCGCCATATGGCGAAGCTGCACGCCCATCCGCTGGACGTGGACACGCTGATCGAGCGCCTGGGCCTCGGCTCCTGCGGGCGCACCACCTACCGCCGGCTCTCCGGCGGCCAGCAGCAGCGGCTCGCCCTGGCCATGGCCGTGGTCGGCCGCCCCGAGCTGGTCTTCCTGGACGAGCCCACCGCCGGGCTGGACCCGCAGGCCCGCCGGGCCACCTGGGAGCTGGTCCGCGAACTGCGCGCCGACGGCGTCACCACCGTGCTGACCACGCACTTCATGGACGAGGCCGAGCAGCTGGCGGACGAGGTGGCGATCATCGACGCGGGCCGGGTGATCGCCCAGGGCTCCCCCGAGGAGCTGTGCCGGGGCGGCGCCGAGAACACCCTGCGCTTCACCGGCCGCCCCGGTCTCGACCTGGGCGCCCTGCTCAAGGCGCTGCCCGACGGCACCGCCGCCGCCGAGCTGAGCCCCGGCGTCTACCGGGTCTCCGGCACCATCGACCCCCAGCTGCTGGCCACCGTCACCTCCTGGTGCGCCCAGGCCGGGGTCATGCCGGACGCCCTCGCGGTGGAGCGGCACACCCTGGAGGACGTCTTCCTGGAACTGACGGGCAAGGAGCTGCGGTCGTGAGCGGTGGTATGGAGAGGGGCACGGGCCCGGCGAGCGGTACGGGTGCCTTCGCGCCCCGGCCGGGGGCGGCCCCGGTCGGCCGGATGATCGCCGCGCAGGCCGCGCTGGAGACCCGGATGCTGCTGCGCAACGGCGAGCAGCTGCTGCTCACCGTCGTGATCCCCACCCTGCTGCTGGTGCTGTTCTCCACCGTGGACATCGTGGACACCGGTACGGGTGAACCGGTGGACTTCCTGGCCCCCGGGGTGCTGGCGCTCGCGGTGATGTCCACCGCCTTCACCGGGCAGGCCATCGCCACCGGCTTCGAGCGGCGCTACGGGGTGCTCAAGCGGCTGGGCGCCTCCCCGCTGCCCCGCTGGGCACTGATGACCGCCAAGACGCTGGCCGTGCTGGTCACCGAGGTGCTCCAGGTGCTGCTGCTCATGGCCATCGCGCTGGCGCTGGGCTGGTCCCCGCACGGCAACCCCCTCGCCGTACTCCTGCTGCTGGTGCTCGGCACGGCCGCGTTCTCCGGGCTCGGGCTGCTGATGGCGGGCACCCTGCGGGCCGAGGCCACCCTGGCCGCCGCCAACCTGGTCTTTCTGCTGCTGCTGGTCGGCGGCGGGGTGATCGTGCCGCTGGAGAAGTTCCCGGGCGGGGTGCGCGCGGTGCTGGAGCTGCTGCCGATCTCGGCGCTGTCGGACGGGCTGCGGGAGGTGCTGCGGCAGGGGTCCGCCCTGCCGCTGGGCGCGCTCGCGGTGCTGGCGGTGTGGGCGGTGCTCTCGCTGGGCGCGGCGGCCCGCTTCTTCCGCTGGGAGTAGGCCGTACCGGACTGGGAGGAAGCTCACCCTCCCGGGCCGACCCCCTCGTGAATCCATGCACAAGCGGCCGCCTACCATGGGGCGCGTGCTGACCCCCCTCGCCTTCATCGCCCAGCGCTGGACCCCGTCCCCCCGCACGCTCCGGCGCGCCGCGCTCTCCGCCGTCGTGATGAGCGTCGTCATCATCGTCACCGGCGGGGCGGTCCGGCTGACCGGTTCGGGCCTCGGCTGCGACACCTGGCCCAAGTGCACCGACGACAGCCTGTTCGCCACTCCGGCGCAGGGCCTCCACGGCGCGATCGAGTTCGGCAACCGGATGCTGACCTATGTGCTGTGCGCGGCGGTCGGCTGGGCCATCATCGCCGCGCGCTCGGCCAAGCCCCGGCGGCGGCAGCTGTCCCGGCTCGGCTGGGCGCAGTTCTTCGTGGTCATGGGCAACGCGGCGCTCGGCGGGATCACCGTCTGGATGGGGCTCAACCCCTGGACCGTGGCCGGGCACTTCCTGCTGGCCAATGTGCTGCTGACGGTCGCCACGATCACCTGGGTGCGGTCCGGCGAGGGCGACGCCCCGGCCCGGCCGCGGGTGCCCAGGCCGGTACGGAGGCTGGCGCAGGCGCTGGTCGCGGTGGCCGCCGTGCTGGTGGTGGCCGGGACCACGGTGACCGGGTCCGGGAAGCACGCGGGCGACAGCAGCGACGTGCCCCGGATGCCGTTCGACTTCGAGGCCGCGGCCCATGTGCACGCCATCACCGCCTGGGTGGTGTGCGCGCTGGCGGTCGCCGTCTTCGTGGCGCTGAGGGTGGTGGACGCCCCGGACGACACCCGGGCCCGCGCCCGGGACCTGCTGCTGGTGCTGCTGGCCCAGGGCGTCATCGGCTATGTCCAGTTCTTCACCGGGGTGCCGGAGATCCTGGTCGGTCTGCACATGCTGGGCTCGGCGCTGCTGTGGATCGCGGTGCTGCGGCTCTTCCTGAGCCTGCGCGAGCGCCCGGTGGCCGCGCCCGGCGCCGTACCGGCCCCCGTACGGCAGGAGGAGGCCCCGGCCCCCGCCTGACCGGACAGTGAACGAAGGGCCCGGCCCCACCATGCGGTGGCGCCGGGCCCTTCGTGCGTCACACGGGGCCTTCCGTCAGAGGGCCGTCACCGGGTCAGTTGGGGCGGTCCCCCACCTTGCCGACCACCCCGCGCTGCTGGATGGCGCTGGCGCCCAGCAGGGTGCCCTTGGGGCCCATCGGGGTGTCCCGGGTCAGATAGGTGCGGTCCCCGAGGAGGGAGTAGTCCTCGTCGAAGACCCACTCCGTGCGCTCACCGTCGCGGCTGTCGCGGACGATGCCGAGCCCGTGGCGGCCGGTGGCGTCGGTGGCGTCCGGCGCCGAGCGCACCCCGGGGATGAGGGCGGTGGCCCGGTAGAGCACGGCAGCCGTCTCGGGCGGCATGACCTGCCCGCCGATCAGGGAGCCGATCTCCTCGAAGACGGCCTGGTCCTGGTCCTCGCTCCGTTGCACCCGGGGCAGCTCCCGCAGCCGCTCCAGCAGCGCCTCCGGGTCGCGGGGCAGCTCGGCGAGCCAGCGGTAGGTGGGCCGGTCGAAGCCGGGCGGGGTGCCCCCGACCGTCCCCAGCTCGCCGTTCAGCTGGCTCATCTCGCCGTTCTCCCGGGTGTACCCGAGCTTCTCGACCCGGCCGGGCCGCTGTGAGAGCCATGCCTCGTACTGGTGGAGCGGTTCGAGGACCGGCTTGCCGCTGGTGAGGTCGGCCCCGCGGATCATGCTGCGGACGTACACGAAGTCGTTCTCGCCCACCGGCTCGGCGTCCATGGCGAGCGCCACCGTGGAGGCCCGGTCGAGCACCAGCTCGGCCGCCGGGGGCCCGGCGGGCGCGGCGGCCTCCAGGGTGCCGGCGGCGCCGCTCGGCGCCGGGCTGAGGGCGAGGACGGCGGCCAGCGCGCCGGCCACGGCGAGGCCGGCGGCGGGCAGCAGCACGGCGGGGCGGCGCAGCACCGGCCGCCGGGCGGGGGCCGGGGCGGTCGCGTTCCGCTGGTCCTGGTCGATCAGTCGCATCAGACGTTCCTTGTGCAGGTCGTGGGCCCGCTGGGGAAGGTCCGGCGCGATGGGCTCGGGCAGCAGCCGGGCCAGTTCCTTGACCTCGGAGGAGTCAGGGGTGTCGTTCACGCGGGTTCCTCCCGTACGGACAGGGCGGCGAGCGCGGCCCTGTCGATGTCCTCTCCGCGGGCCCGGCCCGGTTCCGCCTTGTCCGCCGTCTCCTCGGCGAGTTTCCGCAGCCGGGTGCGGGCCCGGGAGAGCCGGGAGCGCACGGTGCCGACCGGGACGTCCAGGGCCTCGGCGGCCTGCCGGTAGTCGAGCCCGGACCAGACGCAGAGCACCAGCACCTCGCGTTCGGCGGGGCGCAGCCGGCCCAGGGCACTGCGTACGGCGGCGAGGCGCCGCTCGTCGTCCAGCCGGCCGGCGGTCTCGGCGGCGAAGTCGGCGACCGGGGGCGGGGGCGGCTGGCGGGAGAGGAAGGCGAGCCGTCTGCGCAGCCCGCGGTTGGCGTTGCGGGCCTTGTGGGTGGCGATGCCGAGCAGCCACGGCAGCAGGGGCCCGCCGTCCGGGTCCAGCCGTTCCCGGCCCCGCCAGGCGGCCAGGAAGGTGTCCGACATGACCTCTTCGGCGGTGGACCAGTCGCCGGTCAGTCGCAGGGCGTAGTGGTAGACGGCCCGCGCGTGCTCCTCGTACAGCTCGGCGAACGCGGTGCGTTCGCCGGCCAGGATGCGGGCGCGCAGGCCGCCGCCGTCGTCGTGTTCGGTGTGGCTCACACCCGTGCTCTCTCCGGCGCCGGGGCGGGGTTCCTATGACCCGCGCCACACCGGTACGAGCCGGGGGCTCCGGTCAGCCGTCGGCGGGGCCGCCGTTGGAGGGGCCGCCGACCTGGATGCCGGCCATCCGGCTCCACTCGTAGGGGCCGGTGCGCACCTTGGCGGCGAGCTCGCCGTCGAAGGTGTCGTGCAGGGTGAGCCCGGCCTTCTCGGCGGCCTCGCGGGCGATGGCGTGGCTGGGGGCGACCAGGTCGCCCCAGCTGCCGTCCTCGCCGACGAGCACGATCCGGGTGCCCATCTGGCCGAGGTGGGCGAGCTGCCCCTCGGCGCCGCCGTGCTTGCCGGCGAACGCGTGGATGTGCTTGGCCAGCTTGGCCGCCCGGCGCGCGTCGCCGCGCCGCTCGCCGTCGCCGGCCTGCTCCGTGCCGTTGTCTGCGGTGGTGTCTGCCATGGTCCGGATGCTACTCGCGGGTAGAGGGAACGGCGACGGGCGGGCCGCGTGGTGTGGACCACGCGACCCGCCCGTCGCCGTGCGAAACGGTCGTCAGCGGCCGTCAGCGGAGGAAGGGGTCCACCGCCACCGCCACGAAGAGCAGCGAGACATAGGTGATGGACCAGTGGAAGAGCCGCATCTCCTTGAGCTTGCCGCCGGTCTCCCCGGCCTTGGCGCGGTTGAGCAGGGCGTGCGCCTCCCAGAGCCACCAGCCGCCGGCGGCCAGCGCGACCGCGGTGTAGAACCAGCCGGTGTAGCCGAGCGGGGTGAGCAGCAGGGAGACGGCGACCATCACCCAGCTGTAGAGGACGATCTGCTTGGCGACCACCCGGTTGGAGGCGATGACCGGCAGCATCGGCACGCCGACCCGGGCGTAGTCCTCCTTGACCTTCATGGACAGCGGCCAGTAGTGCGGCGGGGTCCAGAAGAACATCACCAGGAAGAGGATGAGCGCGGCCCAGGACATCGAGTTCGTCACCGAGGACCAGCCGATGAGCACCGGCAGGCAGCCGGCGATGCCGCCCCAGACGATGTTCTGCGAGGTGCGGCGCTTGAGGATCATCGTGTAGACCACGACGTAGAAGAGGAGCGCGCCGAGCGCCAGCCAGGCGGACAGCCAGTTGACCAGGGTGCCCAGCCAGAGGGTGGAGACCACGGCGAGCACCAGGCCGAAGACCAGGCCCTCGCGGGGCGAGACCATCCCGGTGACCAGCGGCCGCTGGGAGGTGCGGTCCATCAGCGCGTCGATGTCGCGGTCGATGTACATGTTGAGCGCGTTGGCGCCGCCCGCGGAGAGGTACCCGCCGATGCAGGTGTTCACCACCAGCCACAGATCGGGGACGCCCTGCTCGGCAAGGAACATCACCGGAACCGTGGTGATCAGCAGCAGCTCGATGATCCGCGGCTTCGTCAGCGCCACAAAGGCCTTGACGCGGGCCCCGAATGGCCGCTTGCCGGTGCTCGCCTCGGCAAGCACACCCGCCGGACGGGATTCGACGGCCGTCACGCACACCCCTGACAGAGACATCCCAGCGAGCCCGACCCGAGGTGAAGACCGGGTAAGGCCCGCGCGTACCACGCCACTGTAGACGTTGCCCATACCTCGCCCTTCGCGGGGGTGGGTCGTGTTGACCGGGTGCCGGGCGGCCCTCGAACAGGGCCGGGGCGGGGGCACGGGCGGCGGCGCACCCAACGCGCGGACCCGTTCGTCCCCCTGGGCGGCCCGGTGTGCGCATTCCAGGGCCGATCACTCACCGTAATCGCCGACCGAGGGTATGGAGGGTGGTCGCGGCGGTCTTCCGCCACCCTCCCCCGGACCGGTTCCGGGCTCCGCAAAGGACGGTTTCCACGCTCGTATGAGCGATCGAATGAGCGCCTCCGTATTCATGTGCCGAAAGCCCGACGGACCAGTCGGGAGGCGGGAAGAGTCCGGCCCCGGCAGTCTGGAATGACTCGAAAAAACGCACGTCCCGCCGGGGGTAGGCTCGGCTACGGCCGGTGGGATCTCCGTCACCGGTATCCGACATTCGGAGAGGAGCCCTGACCCAGGGTGAGCACACAGCCGACCACCACAGACCTCCAGTGGACCGAGTTGGACCAGCGGGCCGTCGACACCGCCCGCGTGCTGGCCGCCGACGCCGTACAGAAGGTCGGCAACGGCCATCCCGGTACGGCGATGAGCCTGGCCCCGGCCGCGTACACCCTCTTCCAGAAGGTGATGCGGCACGACCCGGCGGACGCGGACTGGACCGGGCGCGACCGGTTCGTGCTGTCCGCCGGCCACTCGTCACTGACCCTCTACACCCAGCTGTACCTGGCCGGTTTCGGCCTGGAGCTGGACGACCTGAAGGCGTTCCGCACCTGGGGCTCCAAGACCCCGGGCCACCCGGAGTACGGCCACACGGTCGGCGTGGAGACCACCACCGGGCCGCTCGGCCAGGGTGTGGCCAACGCGGTCGGCATGGCGATGGCGGCCCGCTACGAGCGCGGCCTGTTCGACCCGGAGGCGGCCCCCGGCACCTCCCCGTTCGACCACTTCGTGTACGTCATCGCCGGTGACGGCTGCCTCCAGGAGGGCATCTCCGCCGAGGCGTCCTCGATGGCCGGGCACCAGAAGCTCGGCAACCTGGTCCTGCTGTGGGACGACAACCACATCTCGATCGAGGGCGACACCGAGACCGCGGTCTCCGAGGACACCCTCCAGCGCTACGAGTCCTACGGCTGGCATGTGCAGCGGGTCGCGCCGAAGGAGGACGGCGACCTGGACCCGGCCGCGCTGTACGCGGCGATCCAGGCGGCCAAGGCGGAGACCGAGCGGCCCTCGTTCATCGCGATGCGCTCGATCATCGCCTGGCCGGCGCCGAACGCCCAGAACACCGAGGCCGCGCACGGCTCGGCGCTGGGCGACGAGGAGGTCGCGGCCACCAAGCGGGTGCTGGGCTTCGACCCGGAGCAGACCTTCGAGGTCTCCGACGAGGTCCTGAAGCACACCCGCGGCGCCCTGGAGCGCGGCAAGGACGAGCGCGGCCAGTGGGAGAAGGGCTTCGCCGACTGGCGGAGCGCCAACCCGGAGCGGGCCGCCGAGTTCGACCGGATCGCCGCGGGCGAGCTGCCGGCCGGCTGGGAGCAGAAGCTGCCGGTGTTCGAGCCGGGCAAGGCCGTCGCCACCCGCGCCGCCTCCGGCAAGGTCCTCCAGGCGCTCGGCGGGATCGTCCCGGAGCTGTGGGGCGGCTCGGCCGACCTGGCCGGCTCCAACAACACCACGATCGACAAGACCTCGTCGTTCCTGCCCAAGGGCAACCCGCTGCCGGAGGCCGACCCGTACGGCCGCACCATCCACTTCGGCATCCGCGAGCACTCCATGGCCGCGGAGATGAACGGCATCGCGCTGCACGGCAACACCCGGATCTACGGCGGCACCTTCCTGGTGTTCTCCGACTACATGCGCAACGCGGTGCGGCTCTCCGCGCTGATGCACCTGCCGGTGACGTACGTGTGGACGCATGACTCCATCGGCCTCGGCGAGGACGGCCCGACCCACCAGCCGGTGGAGCACCTGGCCTCGCTGCGCGCCATCCCCGGGCTGAACGTGGTCCGCCCGGCCGACGCCAACGAGACCGCGCTGGCCTGGCGCGAGATCCTGCGCCGCTGGACCAAGGAGTTCGGCGTGGGCGCCCCGCACGGTCTGGCGCTCACCCGCCAGGGCGTGCCGACCTACGAGCCCAACGAGGACACCGCCCGCGGCGGCTATGTCCTCTTCGAGGCCGAAGGTGGCGAGCCGGAGGTGGTGCTGATCGGCACCGGCTCCGAGGTGCAGCTGGCCGTGGAGGCGCGGGATGCGCTCCAGGCCGAGGGCGTGCCCACCCGGGTCGTCTCCATGCCGTGTGTGGAGTGGTTCGAGGAGCAGGACCAGGGGTACCGGGAGTCCGTGCTGCCCCCGTCGGTGAAGGCGCGGGTCGCGATCGAGGCCGGGATCGGGCTGACCTGGCACAAGTACGTCGGCGACGCCGGCCGGATCGTCTCCCTGGAGCACTTCGGCGCCTCGGCCGACGCCAAGGTCCTCTTCCGCGAGTTCGGCTTCACCGCCGACGCGGTCGCCGCCGCCGCGCGGGAATCCCGCGACGCCGCCGCTCGCTGACGCCCGTAGACAACGACTAGGAGATGCAACTCTCATGACAGACGCACTCAAGCGCCTCTCCGACGAAGGCGTCGCGATCTGGCTGGACGACCTGTCCCGCAAGCGGATCACCTCCGGCAACCTGGCGGAGCTGATCGACCAGCAGCACGTCGTGGGCGTCACCACCAACCCGTCGATCTTCCAGAAGGCGATCTCCCAGGGCGACGGCTACGACCAGCAGCTGTCCGACCTGGCCGCCCGCGAGGTGACGGTCGAGGAAGCCATCCGCATGATCACCACGGCGGACGTCCGGGACGCGGCCGACGTGCTGCGCCCGGTGTTCGACGCCACCGGCGGCCAGGACGGCCGGGTGTCCATCGAGGTGGACCCGCGCCTGGCGCACAACGCCAAGGCGACCGCCGCCGAGGCCCGTCAGCTGGCCTGGCTGGTGGACCGGCCCAACACCTTCATCAAGATCCCGGCCACCGAGGCGGGCCTGCCGGCGATCACCGAGGTGATCGGGCTGGGGATCAGCGTCAATGTCACGCTGATCTTCTCGCTGGAGCGCTACCGCAAGGTGATGGACGCCTACCTGGCCGGTCTGGAGCAGGCCAAGGAGCGCGGCCTCGACCTCTCCCAGATCCGCTCCGTCGCCTCGTTCTTCGTCTCCCGGGTGGACACCGAGATCGACAAGCGGCTGGACGCCCTGGGCACCGACGAGGCGAAGGCGGCCCGCGGCAAGGCGGCCCTCGCCAACGCGCGCCTCGCCTACGAGGCGTACGAGGAGGTCTTCGCGGGCGAGCGCTGGGCGGCCCTGGAGAAGGCCGGCGCCCACCCGCAGCGCCCGCTGTGGGCCTCCACGGGGGTCAAGGACCCGCAGTACAAGGACACCCTGTACGTGGACGACCTGGTCGCGCCCGGCACGGTCAACACCATGCCGGAGGCCACCCTGGAGGCGGTCGGCGACCACGGCGAGATCACCGGCAACACCGTCGCCGGCACCTACGAGCAGGCCCGCGCGGACATCGCCGCGGTCGAGAAGCTCGGGATCTCCCTCGCCGAGGTCGTGCAGCTGCTGGAGGACGAGGGCGTCGAGAAGTTCGAGTCCTCCTGGAACGATCTGCTCAAGTCGACCGAGGCGGAGCTCAAGCGCCTGGGCGGCGAGTCTTCCCCGGAGGCGTGAACTGTGTCGAGCAGCAACCCGCTGCGTGACGCACAGGACCGACGGCTCCCGCGTATCGCGGGGCCGTCGGGCCTGGTGATCTTCGGCGTCACCGGTGACCTGTCCCGCAAGAAGCTGATGCCGGCCGTCTACGACCTGGCCAACCGCGGTCTGCTGCCGCCGGGCTTCTCCCTGATCGGCTTCGCCCGCCGCGAGTGGGAGGACGAGGACTTCGCCGACGAGGTGTACCGGGCGGTCAAGGAGCACTCCCGCACCCCGTTCCGCGACGAGGTCTGGCAGCAGCTCAGCCAGGGCATGCGCTTCGTCCAGGGCGACTTCGACGACGACGAGGCGTTCGAGACCCTGAAGAAGACCATGCAGGAGCTGGACGCGGCGCAGGGGACGGGCAGCAACTTCGCCTTCTACCTCTCCGTGCCGCCCAAGTTCTTCCCGCTGGTGGTGCAGCAGCTCAAGAAGCACAACCTGGCCGACCAGAAGGACGGCGCCTGGCGCCGCGCGGTCATCGAGAAGCCCTTCGGCCACGACCTGGCCTCCGCCAAGGACCTCAACGAGATCGTGCACGAGGTCTTCGCGCCCGACCAGGTCTTCCGGATCGACCACTACCTGGGCAAGGAGACCGTCCAGAACATCCTGGCGCTGCGCTTCGCCAACACCCTCTTCGAGCCGGTGTGGAACCGCAGCTATGTCGACCATGTGCAGATCACCATGGCCGAGGACATCGGGATCGGCGGCCGGGCCGGCTACTACGACGGCATCGGCGCGGCCCGCGACGTCATCCAGAACCACCTGCTCCAGCTGCTGGCGCTGACCGCCATGGAGGAGCCGGCCGCCTTCGACGCCAACGCGCTGGCGGCCGAGAAGACCAAGGTGCTCGGCGCGGTCCGGCTGCCCAAGGACCTCGCCAAGTCCACCGTGCGCGCCCAGTACGCGGCCGGCTGGCAGGGCGGCGCCAAGGCCGTCGGGTACCTGGAGGAGGAGGGGATCGACCCCAAGTCCACCACCGACACCTATGCCGCGGTGAAGCTGGAGATCGACAACCGCCGCTGGGCGGGCGTCCCCTTCTATCTGCGCACCGGCAAGCGGCTGGGCCGGCGGGTCACCGAGATCGCGGTGGTCTTCCAGCGCGCCCCGCACTCCCCGTTCGACCACACCGCCACCGAGGAGCTGGGGCAGAACGCCCTGGTCATCCGCGTCCAGCCGGACGAGGGCGTGACGCTGCGGTTCGGCTCCAAGGTGCCCGGCACCTCGCTGGAGGTACGGGACGTGTCGATGGACTTCGCGTACGGCGAGTCCTTCACCGAGTCCAGCCCGGAGGCGTACGAGCGGCTCATCCTCGACGTCCTGCTCGGCGACGCCAACCTCTTCCCCCGCACGGAGGAGGTCGAGCTGTCCTGGAAGATCCTCGACCCGATCGAGCAGTTCTGGGCCAAGCACGGCAAGCCCGCGCAGTACGAGTCCGGGACCTGGGGTCCGGTCGAGGCGGACGACATGCTCGCACGAGACGGACGGAGCTGGCGCCGGCCATGAAGACCGACCTGACGGACACCACGTCCAGCAAGATCAACAAGGCGCTGGTGCTGGGCCGCCGCGCGATCGGCACCCCCGCCGTCGGCATGGTGCTCACCCTGGTCATCGTCACCGACGAGGAGAACGCCTACGACGCGCTGAAGGCGGCCAACGAGGCGTCCCGCGAGCACCCCTCGCGCACCCTGGTGGTCATCAAGCGCCACTCGCGCTCCCCGCGCGACCGGGCCAACGCCCGGCTGGACGCCGAGGTCCGCCTCGGCGCGGACGCCTCCACCGGTGAGACGGTGGTGCTGCGGCTGTACGGCGAGGTCATCGACCACGCCCAGTCCGTGGTGCTGCCGCTGCTGCTGCCCGACGCCCCCGTGGTGGTCTGGTGGCCGGTGGGCGCCCCGTCCGACCCGGCCAGCGACCCGCTGGGCGCGCTGGCCCAGCGCCGGGTGACCGACACCTACGCCTCCGAGGACCCGGTGGGCGAGCTGAAGGCGCACGCCGAGGCGTACACCCCCGGGGACACCGACCTGTCCTGGACCCGGATCACCCCCTGGCGCTCGATGCTGGCGGCGGCCCTGGACCAGGTGGATTGCACGGTGGACGCCGCCGAGGTGGAGGGCGAGGAGTTCAACCCCAGCGTGGAGCTGCTGGCCATGTGGCTGGCGGATCGGCTGAAGATCACCGTCAAGCGGACCACCTCGGGCGGGCCCGGGCTGACCGCGGTACGGCTGTCCACCGACTGCGGGCCGATCGTGCTCGACCGCCCCGACGGCTCGCTGGCCACCCTGCGCATCAAGGGCCAGCCGGACCGGGCGGTGGCGCTCAAGCGCCGGGAGACCTCGGAGCTGATCGCCGAGGAGCTGCGCCGCCTCGACCCGGACGACACCTACGCCTCCGCGCTGGCGTACGGGGTGCACCGGCTGGGCGACCGGAGCACCGACGCCACCGAAGGGGTACGCCGGGAGCCGGACGCCGTGGAGACGGACGGCTCGACGGAGGCTCCGGAAGGCGCCAAGGCCAAGCCTGCTTCGGGCTCCGCCGCCAAGAAGGCCCCGGCCAAGCGGGCGGCGGCCAAGTGAGCGCCCCCCAGCTGGTGGTCCACCGGGACAAGGAGCTGATGGCCGAGGCCACCGCGGCCCGGCTGATCACCGCGATCGTGGACGCCCAGTCCGCGCGCGGCTCCGCCTCGGTGGTGCTCACCGGCGGCCGCAACGGCAACGGCCTGCTGGCCGCGCTCGGCGCCACCCCGGCGCGGGACGCGGTCGACTGGTCGCGGCTGGACCTGTGGT
Source organism: Streptomyces sp. NPDC046887 (assembly GCF_040644755.1). NCBI lineage: Bacteria > Bacillati > Actinomycetota > Actinomycetes > Kitasatosporales > Streptomycetaceae > Streptomyces > Streptomyces sp. NPDC046887. The sequence continues at coordinate 160,775 of NZ_JBEYXH010000012.1, read as the reverse complement.
GGGGCGACGAGCGGTTCCTGCCCGAGGGCGACGCCGACCGCAACGACACCCAGGCCCGCGAGGCGCTGCTCGGCAGCGTCCCGCTGGACCCGGCGCGGGTGCACACCATGCCCGCCCTGGGCGGGGAGTACGGCGAGGACGCGGACGCGGCGGCCGCCGGCTACGCGGCCGAACTGGCCGCGGCGGCCCGCCTCTCCGGCGACGCCGCGGACCACGGCCCGGTGCCGTCCTTCGACGTGCTGCTGCTGGGCGTCGGCCCGGACACCCATGTGGCCTCACTCTTCCCGGAGCTGCCGGGGGTACGGGAGACCGAGCGCGCGGTGGTCGCGGTGCACGGCGCTCCCAAGCCGCCGCCGACCCGGATCTCGCTGACCCTCCCGGCGATCCGGGCGGCCCGCGAGGTGTGGCTGCTGGCCGCGGGCGAGGACAAGGCCCAGGCCGCGGCGGTGGCGCTGTCCGGCGCGGGCGAGGTGCAGGCGCCCGCCGCCGGCGCCTACGGCCGCTCCCGGACCCTCTGGCTGCTGGACGAGGCGGCCGCCTCCCAGCTGCCGAAGGACCTGTATCCGCGGTACTGAACACGGGGATGCCTGTCATCGGGGCCCGGCCCACCGCTTCGGCGGGGGCCGGGCCCCGGCTTTATGCGCCGGAGCGGTCCGCGCCGCCCTCCGGCGGACCGGGTATCAGAAACGGCTCCAGCAGCCCCGGTACGGCGGTGGCCGCGAACGCCAGCCCCTCGTCCCGGTCGGCGTCATGGATGTCGTACCCCCCGGCACCGGCGGCGGTGGTCGCGGTGAGGGTGAGCAGCCCGGCCCGGCGCTGGAAGAGGGACTGGCGCACCGTCCAGCCGATGACCCCGCTGCGCTGGAGGGCGACGGTGCTGCGCCGGACCGTACCGGAGCGGGTGACCAGGTAGTCGCCGGAGAGGGCGTGTCCCAGGGAGCGGTAGGCGTCCCGGGCCAGCAGCGCGGCGACCGGGAGCAGGATCAGTGCCGAGGCGGCCGCCAGCCCGGTGAACGGCGAGCCGAACACCCGGGCCAGGACGGCGAGGACGGCGACCGGCAGCAGGGCGGCGCCCAGGGCCCGGCGCAGCCGCCGGCCCAGTGCCGCGCGCGGGTGTCGCACCAGCGGGGCGCCCGTCGGGGGCTCGGGTGCCCGCAGCACCGCGGCGGCCAGCCCGTCGGCCACCGCCTTGGGCGCGACCGGGAGCAGGGTGTTGGTGTCGCCGTCCTTCTCGCTGTCGCGGCTGAGCCCGGTGGCCACGGCGTCGATCCGGGCGCCGCCGCTGAGCCGGGCGCCCAGCGGCTCGACCAGGTCCACCCCGCGCAGCCGCCGTTCCTCGATGGTCAGCGAGCGGGAGGTGAGCAACCCGCGCCGGACCCGCAGAGTGGCGCCCGGCTCGCGTATCAGGCGGTAGCCCCACCACAGTTCGACCCAGAGCCCGAGCGAGCCGATCACCCCGGCGGCCGTGGCGAGGACGAGGAGGGCCACCACCATCCAGGCGATGGCCGTGGACTGGAAGCGGTCGCCGACCCAGTCGATGAGGGCGCCCTGCGCGCCGAACCACTCGCTGATCTGGAGCGGACCGCCCGCGGCCCCGGCGGCGAGCGCCAGGGTGACGAAGGACAGCGGCGCATAGCGGATCCAGCGCCAGTCCAGCCGGGCCAGCTCGCCGTGCCGGTCGGGCTCCGCGCCGGTGCGGGGCGCGGGGCGGTCGAGCAGCAGCCGGCGCAGCCGCTCCCCCTCCGCCCGGCTCACCGGGTGCAGCTGGAGGGTGGACTCGCCGCCCTCCAGCTGCTCGCCGGTGCCGATGCGGACCTTGACCAGCCCGAACACCCGTAGCAGGGGCGGGGCGGTGAGGTCGACGCTGCGGATCCGCTCACGGGCCAGCGAGCGCCGTGTGAGCAGCAGCAGTCCGGTGTGCAGCTCGGCCCGCCGGGCGCCGATCCGGTAGCGGGTGCGGCTCCACCGCAGATACTCCGCCCCGGCGCCGCCGGCCGCGAGGAGCACCACCCCCAGCGGGAGCAGCAGCAGCTGCCAGAGCGGGGCCGAGCCGGGGGCGCCGCCGGTGACCCCCAGCAGTACGGGGACTCCGGCGCCGAGCGCCAGACCGGCCGCGGTGAGCGCGGCGACCGCCATGGCCCGCCGGTCGATCCGCAGCCACGGCCCCTCGTCGTCCGGCCCGTGGGGCGGGGGGCCGTCCTCGGGTGGCCGCGGCTGCGGCGCGGCCGGGCCCTCGGGTGCGCCGTCCTCGTCCGCCGTCGGCTCGGTCATGTGGCGTCGCCCGGGGTCTGGTGGGTGATCCGGGTGAGGCGCTCGGCGAGCTCCGCGGCCACCTCGTGGTCGAGCCCCTCGATACGCAGGGCGCCCTGGGCGGAGGCGGTGGTCACCGTCACCGTGGAGAGGCGGAACGCCCGCTCCAGTGGGCCGCGCACGGTGTCCACGGTCTGGATGCGGGACATCGGGGCGATCCGCCACTGCCGCCAGAACGCCCCGGTGCTGACGTAGACCGCCTCCTCGGTGACCTCCCAGCGGTGGGTGCGGAACCACCACGGGGGCAGCAGCAGGACGCAGCCGAGGCCCACCGCCGCCACCGCCGCGGCGGGGCCCAGCAGCCACCACCGGGCCGGGGTGATGAGGGCCCCCAGCAGGCTCAGCACCGCCACCGGCACCACCGTCGTCAGCAGCAGCACTGTCCGCCAGTAGCCGACGGCCCGTGCGTCCAGTGTGTGCACCGGCGGCCGCAGCCGTACCGGCCGCTGTCCGTCCCCCATCGCCCCTCCCCCGTCGATCTCTCGGTTTCCCGCCGGGTCAGCGGCCGCGCAGTGCCCGGTAGGTATCGGCCAGTGCCCGGGTGGAGCCGTCCAGCTGCTCCGCCCCGGTGCCCTCGGTGAGGACCGGCTCGATCTTCTTGGCGAGCACCTTGCCCAGTTCGACGCCCCACTGGTCGAAGGAGTCGATGTTCCACACCGCGCCCTGGACGAACACCTTGTGCTCGTAGAGGGCGATGAGCTGGCCCAGCACCGAGGGGGTCAGCTCCTGGGCGAGGATGGTGGTGGTCGGGTGGTTGCCGCGGAAGGTCTTGTGCGGCACCAGCTCCTCGGGGACGCCCTCCGCCCGTACCTCCTCGGCGGTCTTGCCGAAGGCGAGGGCCTGGGTCTGGGCGAGGAAGTTGGCCATCAGCAGATCGTGCTGGGCGACCAGTCCGGGCAGCAGGTCGGGCACCGGGCGGGCGAAGCCGATGAAGTCGGCCGGGATGAGCTTGGTGCCCTGGTGGATGAGCTGGTAGTAGGCGTGCTGCCCGTTGGTGCCGGGGGTGCCCCAGACGACCGGGCCGGTCTGCCAGTCGACCGGATGGCCCTCGCGGTCCACCGACTTGCCGTTGGACTCCATGTCCAGCTGCTGGAGGTAGGCGGTGAACTTGGACAGGTAGTGGCTGTAGGGCAGCACCGCGTGCGACTGGGCGTCCAGGAAGTCCCCGTACCAGATGCCGAGCAGGCCCAGCAGCAGTGGGGCGTTCTCCTCCGGCGGGGCGGTGCGGAAGTGCTCGTCGACGAGGTGGAAGCCGTCGAGCATCTCGCGGAACCGCTCCGGGCCGATGGCGATCATCAGCGAGAGCCCGATGGCGGAGTCGTAGGAGTACCGTCCGCCGACCCAGTCCCAGAACTCGAACATGTTGGCCGTGTCGATGCCGAAGTCCTGGACCTTCTCCGCGTTGGTGGAGAGGGCCACGAAGTGCTTGGCCACGGCCTCCTGGCCGGCCTTCAGCTCGGTGAGCAGCCAGTCGCGGGCGCTGGTGGCGTTGGTGACGGTCTCGATGGTGGTGAAGGTCTTGGAGGCGACGATGAACAGGGTCTCCGCCGCGTCCAGGTCGCGGATCGCCTCGTGCAGATCGGCCCCGTCCACGTTGGAGACGAAGCGGAGCGTCAGGTCCCGGTCGCTGTAGGAGCGCAGTGCCTCATAGGCCATGGCAGGGCCCAGGTCGGAGCCGCCGATGCCGATGTTGACGACGTTGCGGATGCGCCGGCCGGTGTGGCCGGTCCACTCCCCCGACCTGATCCGGTCGGCGAAGGCGCCCATCCTGTCCAGTACGGCGTGCACGGCGGGCACCACGTTCTCGCCGTCCACCTCGACCACCGCGTCCCGCGGGGCGCGCAGCGCGGTGTGCAGCACGGCCCGGTCCTCGGTGGTGTTGATCTTCTGGCCGCGGAACATGGCGTCCCGCAGCTCGGCCACCCCGGTGGCGGCGGCCAGCTCCCGCAGCAGCGCCAGGGTCTCGTCGGTCACCAGCTGCTTCGAGTAGTCCAGATAGAGGTCGCCGACGCGCAGGGTGTAGCGGGTGCCGCGCTCGGGGTCCTCGGCGAACAGCTCCCTGAGGTGGGTGGAGCCGAGGTGCTCGCGGTGGGTGGCGAGGGCGGCCCACTCGGGCGTCTGGTTGAGCCTGGCCTTCGTGTTCATCGTGGTTATCAGCCCGTTCTCTTCTGTACCTGCTGCTTGCCCCGCTGCTTCTCCAACCTAATTGATCTGCCCAACGAGTGACGCCGTGGCGAGCCCGAACAGGACGGCCGCGAGAAGGGCCGGCGCGTTCGGTGCCCAGCCGGCCGCCGCCCCGCCGAGCAGCGCCCCGAGCGGCGTGCCACCGACGGTCAGGGTGCGGAACGCGGAACTGGTCCGGCCCAGCGCGCCGGGGGTGTGGACGACCAGGGTGGCGATGAGCAGAGCCGCCAGGACATGGCTGGCCGCGTCCACCGCGTACGGCCAGGCGGCGCCCCCCAGCAGCAGCACCGGCACCAGGGGGACGGCGAGCAGTCCGCCGGCCAGCTGCTGACCGGTCAGACGCGGACGGGCCCCGCCGGGGGCGTACCACCGGCGGGGCCCGTCACACCGGCGACCTCACCACCGGCTGCTCAGATCTCCCCGCGGAGCTTGGCGAGTGCCTCCGCGAGGATCGCCTCGCCGTCCGCGTCGCTGCGCCGCTCCCGTACGTACGCCAGATGCGTCTTGTACGGCTCGGTGCGCGGCGGGGCCGGGGGGTTGTCCTGGTCCTGGCCGGCCGGGAACCCGCAGCGGGGGCAGTCCCAGGTGTCCGGGACCTGCGCGTCACTGGCGAAACTCGGCTGTGTCTCGTGCCCGTTCGAGCACCAGAAGGAGATGCGCAGGCGGGGCGCGGACTCGCCCCGCTCGGCCTCCCCCATCGGCCCCGCGCCGACCCGGCTTCCCCGGATCGCGTTGCCACTTGCCACGGTTGTCACTCCCTGCGTGATGGTGCTCGAAGATGCCCCAGTCTACGAAAGGCCCAACGCGCGTCCAGTGAAAGGAGTTACCCACTTGGGCCGGAGCGGAACCGCCGTCGCGCCCCCGGCGTCCGGCCACTGGCCGTAACCGGGCCCCCGCGCCACCCCCGTCCGGCCCGGAAACGGAACCGCCCCCGCCAACGAGAACCGCCTCCGCGGGCAGCGGCGCGGCACGGGGCCGGCGCCGGGGCGCGGAGGCGGTGGGAAGGGCCCGAAGGGGCGCTCGGCGGCCGACCCTCGTCGGCCACCGCGGCGGTCAGCCGCTCAGCTGTTGACCTTCATCAGCAGGGCGAGCACCACGATGCAGGCGAACCAGAGCAGCCCGACGACCACGGTGATCCGGTCCAGGTTGCGCTCGGCGACCGAGGAGCCGCCGACGGAGGACTGCATGCCGCCACCGAACATGTCGGAGAGGCCGCCGCCCTTCCCCTTGTGCATCAGCACCAGCAGCATCAGCAGACCGCTGAAGACGATCAGGGCGATCGAGAACCCCATAACCACGGCTGGACCCTACTTCCTGGCGTTTCCGGAGCGCCCGCGCCCGGGTTTCCTGGGGTTTCCCGCGTTTCCCACGGGGTTTCCCTCGTCCCGGACGGCCGGCGCCCGGGCTTGTACGGACGGCGGGGGCCGGCGGCGCCTCCTGAGGTGGAGGTGTCCCGGCCCCCGCAAGGGTACGACGATTCCGCCCTACCGCATACTCACTGGTCGCGGAAGCGGACGATCTTGACGAACTCCTCCGGGTCCAGCGCGGCGCCGCCGATCAGGGCGCCGTCCACATCCGGCTGCGCCATGATCGCGGCGACGTTGGAGGACTTGACCGAGCCGCCGTACTGGATGCGCACCGTGTCGGCGAGCTCCTGGGAGTACAGCTCGGCGAGACGGCCGCGGATCGCGCCGCACACCTCCTGGGCGTCCTCGGGGGTGGCGACCTCGCCGGTGCCGATGGCCCACACCGGCTCGTAGGCGATCACGATGGTCCCGGCCTGCTCGGCGGGGACGTCCTTCAGCCCGCCGTCGACCTGGGCGAGGGTGTGCGCGACCTGGTTGCCGGCCTTGCGCACGTCCAGGCCCTCGCCGACGCAGAGGATCGGGGTGAGTCCGTGCTTGAAGGCGGCCTTCACCTTGGCGTTGCACAGCTCGTCGCTCTCGCCGTGGTACTGGCGGCGCTCGGAGTGGCCGACGGCCACATAGGCGCAGCGCAGCTTGGCCAGCATCGGTCCGGAGACCTCGCCGGTGTAGGCGCCGGAGTCGTGCGCGGAGATGTCCTGGGCGCCGTACTTGATCGGCAGCTTGTCGCCCTCGACCACGGTCTGCACGGTGCGCAGGTCGGTGAAGGGGGCGAGGACGGCCACCTCCACGGCGGCGTAGTCCTTCTCGTTCAGCGCGAAGGTGATCTTCTGGACGTGGGCGATGGCCTCAAGGTGGTTGAGGTTCATCTTCCAGTTGCCCGCCATCAGCGGGGTACGAGCGGTCATCGAGGTTCAGTCCTCCAGGCTTTCGAGGCCGGGGAGCGCCGCGCCCTCAAGGTATTCGAGGCTGGCGCCGCCACCGGTGGAGATGTGGCCGAATGCTTTCTCGTCGAAGCCCAGGCTCCGCACCGCGGCGGCGGAGTCGCCACCGCCGACCACGGAGAAGGCCGGGGAGTCGGCGAGCGCCTGGGCGACGGCCTTGGTGCCCTCGGCGTAGTCGGGGTGCTCGAAGACGCCCATCGGGCCGTTCCAGAAGACGGTGGCGGCGTCGGCGAGCTTGCCGGCGTAGAGCCGGCGGGTCTCCGGGCCGATGTCCAGGCCCTCCTGGTCGGCGGGGATGGCGTCGGCGGAGACGGTGGTCGGGTTCGCCGGGGCCTTGGTCTTCAGGTCCGGGAACTCGGCGGAGACCAGCACGTCGACGGGGAGCAGGAACTCCACGCCGCGCTCGGCGGCCTCGCGCAGATAGGCGGCGCACTGCTCCTTCTGGTCCTCCTGGAGCAGGGAGATGCCGACCTCCTTGCCCTGCGCGGCGAGGAAGGTGTACGCCATGCCGCCGCCGATGAGGATGCGGTCGGCCTTCTTCAGCAGGTTGTCGATGACGCCGAGCTTGTCGGAGACCTTGGCGCCGCCGAGGACCACCACATAGGGGCGCTTGACGTCGTCGGTGAGCCGCGTCAGGACGCCGACCTCGGTGGTGATCAGGTAGCCGGCGTAGGAGGGCAGCAGCCCCGGCAGGTCGTAGACGGAGGCGTGCTTCCGGTGCACCGCGCCGAAGCCGTCGCCGACGTAGACGTCCGCGAGGGCGGCCAGGCGGGCGGCGAACTCGGCGCGCTCGGCGTCGTCCTTGGCGGTCTCGCCGGGGTTGAAGCGGAGGTTCTCCAGGACGGCGACCTGGCCGTCGGCCAGGCCCTCGACGGCGTGGTGGGCGGCCGAGCCGATGGTGTCGTCGGCGAAGGAGACCGGGGCGCCGAGCAGTTCGCCGAGGCGGGAGGCGGCGAACCGCAGGGTGTACGCCGGGTCCGGGGCGCCCTTGGGCCGGCCCAGGTGGGAGGCGACGACGACCTTGGCGCCGGCGTCGGCGAGCGCCTTGACGGTCGGCAGCACGGCGCGGATGCGGCCGTCGTCGGTGATGGTGGTGCCGTCCTGCGGCACGTTCAGGTCGGCGCGGACGAACACCCGCTTGCCGGCGACTCCTTGGCGGAGAAGATCGTCGATCGTCTTCATCTGTGCTGGGCTCCGTACTCCTGGTGGAAGCTGAGGAACTTCAAGGGCGGCGGCCGTGCGGCGCGCCGGTCCCGGCGGCGGGCGGGCCCCGGCGCAAGCGACAGGGCCCGTACAGCGCACCGTAGCGCTGCCCGGGCCCTGTGCTCACACCAGGTGCCTCGACCCAGGTACCTCTCCGTCGAGGTCGCCCGCCCTGCCGTCGGCGGCGGCCGTCAGTGGGGCCGCCGGTGAAGGGTCAGAGCTTGTCGCCGACGAAGACGGTGAGGTCGACGAGGCGGTTGGAGTAGCCCCACTCGTTGTCGTACCAGCCGATGATCTTCACCTGCTTGCCCTGGACCATCGTCAGCGGGGAGTCGAAGGTGCAGGACGCCGGCTGGTTGACGATGTCCGAGGAGACGATCGGGTCCTCGGAGTACTCCAGGATGCCCTTCAGCTGGCCCTCGGCGGCCTTCTGGAAGGCGGTGTTGATCTCGTCGCGGGTGACCTCGCGGTCCAGCTCCACGACCAGGTCGGTGACCGAGCCGGTGGGCACCGGGACGCGCATGGCCATGCCGTCCAGCTTGCCCTTGAGCTGCGGGAGGACCAGCGCGGTGGCCTTGGCGGCGCCCGTGGAGGTCGGGATGATGTTCTCCGCGGCGGCGCGGGCGCGGCGCAGGTCCTTGTGCGGGAAGTCCAGGATCCGCTGGTCGTTGGTGTAGGCGTGGACCGTGGTCATCAGGCCCTTGACGATGCCGAAGTTCTCGTCGAGCACCTTGGCCATCGGCGCCACGCAGTTGGTGGTGCAGGAGGCGTTGGAGACGACGTGGTGCTTCGCCGGGTCGTACTGGTCCTGGTTGACGCCCATCACGATGGTGATGTCCTCGTCCTTGGCCGGGGCCGAGATGAGGACCTTCTTGGCGCCGCCGGCGATGTGCTTCTCGGCGTCGGCCTTCTTGGTGAAGATGCCGGTGGACTCGATGACGACGTCGACACCCAGCTCGCCCCAGGGGAGGTCGGCCGGGTCGCGCTCGGACAGCACCTTGATGGTGTGGCCGTCGACGGTGATGGAGTCCTCGGTGTGGGTCACCTCGGCCTTGAGGCGTCCCAGGATGGTGTCGTACTTCAGCAGGTGGGCCGTGGTCGCGGTGTCGCCCAGGTCGTTGACAGCCACGACCTCGATGTCCGCACCCTGCTCCAGCAGCGCGCGGAAGTAGTTGCGCCCGATGCGGCCGAAGCCGTTGATTCCTACGCGGATCGTCACGAACCGATCTCCTCGTTGGTACGCCGGCCAGTGACGCCGGCGAGCTTGATTTGGGATGTCCCCGACCGCCTCCGACCCTACCCCTCCGGTGGCGGTGGGGTGACATCCGAAGCGCCTGTACGGGGCCCGGAGGCCTGGTCTGACCTGCACTACCGGCCGGTAACGCCACCGGGCCGGGCGCCGCCGCCCGGACGAGCGCGGAGGCGCTCTTCCGGGCGGCTTTCCGAGGGTCTGCGAGCCATCGAAAACGGCTACCCGGGTTCAGCGCCGGAGCACGTCCAGCGCCCGTCCGAGCAGCCGGGCGCGGTCCCCCGCCGAGGGCACGTGCTCCAGGCCGAAACCGAGCAGCACGGTGTCCCGGGTGGTGATCGCCGCCGAGGACTGGTAGAGGGCACCCGAGCGGGTCCAGTCGGTGGCGTTGCCCGGACTGCCGGCCGGCGGCCCCGGCACGCTCCACGCCCCGAGCGAGGTCTCGAACCCCTCGGCGCCGCTCGCGGTGCCACCGGTGACCAGCCGGGTGTCGTCCACGAACGCGCCCGTGCCGCCGGTACCCGGATCGGTGACGTACGAGACCGACAGCTCGACCCGCTTGCCGGCGTAGGCGCTCAGATCGATCGCCACCGGCAGCCAGCCGCCGGAGTTGCCGGTGAAGGCGTGCCAGGCGCCGCTGGTGCCGGTGGGCGCGCAGCCGTCCGGGCCCAGGGTGAGGTAGCGGGCCAGCGCGGGGTGCCCGGCGAGGTAGAAGCCCTCGGCGCAGTCGGCGGGCACCTCGGTGGAGGTGGCGCCGTTGGCGTCGGGCAGGGTGGTCCAGTCCTCGCCGCCCTCGGTGCGGGCCTCCACGATCACGTTGTCGTAGCCGGGTTCCAGGTCATGGCTCAACCGGAACTGGAGCGCCGGCCGCTGCGCCGCGGTGGCGGCCGTGAGGTCGACGGTGCGGCTCAGCCGCATCCAGGCGTTGTCACTGTGCCGCGCGGCGGCGAAGGAGCTGCCCTCGTACGGCTCGAACGGGGTGCGCACGCCCGGGTAGTCACCGCCGGCCGCGCTCGCGAACTGCGGGAAGTGAGCCGGGTCCAGGGTGTCGGAGGTGGCGGTGTAACTGCCGGCCGAGTCCAGCGGGTTGCCGACCGCCCCGGCCAGCGGGACCGAGGTCCCCCACAGCTTGCCCGCCCCCTTGAACTCCTCCGCGCCGGCCAGCCCGGCCCGGCGGTAGGCGCCCAGGTAGTACTGCGCGAAGTCGTCGCTGTAGGTGCGGCCGATGTTCGTCTCGCCGCCCGCGTGCTCACCGGCGTTGACCAGCCGGCCGCCCTCGTTGAGGTAGTCGCGCACCGCGAGCGCGGTGGGCCCGTCGGGCTCGCCGGCGCCGGTGTACCAGAGGGCGGTACGGAAGTGGGAGAGCACCCCGAGCGGGTGCGGCGCGCCCTGGACGGCGGTGTCCCAGACCGCGGCCCGCCCGCCGTTCGCCTTGACGGCGGCGGTGTACGCGGCGGTGTGCCGCGCCGGGGCGCTCCCCTCCTCGTCGGCGATCACCAGCGTGTCGGCGCGCGGCCGTTCGGCGATCGTGTACGTGAACGGGGTGGAGCTGACCCGCTTCCCGTCCTTCTTCGTCCGCCCGGTGAACCAGACCTCCACCCGGTCGCCCGGCTCGCCGTCCTGGACCTTGGCCCGGTACTCGTCGTAGTAGAGGTTGTCCTCACCGCCGTACCGCTCACCGCCGCGCCAGGGCTTCAGCGTCTGGTCCCAGGTCCGCCCGCCGTTGACACGGTACTTCAGCTCCTTGTCGCGCAGCGACGTGCGCGCGGTCACGGCCACCGTCTGGTCGCCGCGGGCGTAGGAGACGGCGAAGGCGTCCGGGACGAACGCGGGTGCCGGGGTGCCGACCGGGGAGACCGGATCGTCGGGGCGCGCGGCGGACTCGGCGACCGCCAGCGCGAACGGGATGTTCTTGGCGAACTCCTGCTGGATCAGCTTCTCGTCGTCCGGAAAAGTGAACACCGAGGCGCAGTCCCCCGGCTCCCAAGCATCATCCGGGTCGATCCGGGAGACGGTGGCGCAGGTGGACATCTCCGGGGTGAACATCTGCATCCCGTTGACGTTGGCCGCGTGGCCGTCCGCCTCGCCGTTGGTGGTGTACAGCTCGGAGGACACCTGCGGCCGGTAGCCCGGCACGGCCGACTTCTCGGGCGTGCCCGCCAGCGCCTTCAGCGGTACGTCGTCGGGGGTGTCGGTGGCGACCTGCCAGCCCACCCCGTACAGCAGCAGCTGGGCGGCGGAGTGGTAGTTGATCCCGTACCGGAAGCCGATCCGCTTCTGGAAGGCGTCGATCGCCCGCGTCTCCGGCTCCGAGCCGGGCCCGGTGCCCCGGTAGGTCTCGTCGGCCGGGTCGGGCGAGGAACCCTCGTTGTCGTAGCCCCACTTGTACGAGAAGTTCCGATTCAGATCCACCCCGTCCCCCGGGGCGATCCTCCCGTCCCCGTCGTTGTCCCGCAGGTTCTTGCGCCACTGCCGGTTGGCCGGGTCGGCGTGGGTGAAGTCGTAGCCGTCGGGGTTGGCGGACAGCACGAACCACAGCTCGGTGGAGTCCACGATCCGGGTGATCCGCGGGTCCTTCCCATAACCGGCGAGGTAGTGGTGCAGCAGCCGCCGGTTCATCTCCGGGGTGATCCACTCCCGGGCGTGCTGGTTGGACAGGTACAGCGTGGCCGGCTTGCTCCCGTCCCTCCCCTTCCCCGCGCCCTTGCTCACCTTCAGCGCCAGGATGTCCTGCCCCCCGACCGTCTTCCCGATGCTCACCACCTTGGTGATCCCCGGGTGGGCGCGGGCGGTGGCCTGGATCTCCTCCTTCAGCCCGCCGGTGCCGCCGTACGGCCGGAACACCCCGTCCCCGGCCGCCGCGGTGCGCCGCTTCGCCGCGGCGGACACCTGGTGCGGGGTGAGCCTGACGCCCTCCCCCCGCAGCTCGTCCGCCTGCGCCCCGGTGAGGTACAGCTCCACGGTGGCGGTGCCTTTGGCGGGCACCTGCTCGGTCAGCTCGTGCCCGTCGGCCCCGGCCGCCAGCAGCAGGGGTACCTGCCCCCTGGTGACCTCGGCGCGCCAGACGGAGAGCCGCTCCCCGCCCCCGTCCCCGGCGCGCGCCTGCGCCCCGGCGACGGGCACCGCCACCAGCCCGGTCGCCAGCAGCGCCGCCGCGGCGAGAACCGCTCTCGCCTTCTGTCTCATGTGCCCCCCTTGCTGTGGTGTGCCACGGAAGTGGACGGCGCCAGGCTTTCGACGGGCCATGATCATGTCAATACCGCGTGGCCCGGTGTGTCCGGGTATCCCGGTGTTTCCGGACGGACCCGGGCGCCAAGGGCTCGGGGGCGGCCGCAGACCCGCGGCCCGGTGGGCGGGGGTGCCTGAGGGCCCGAGGCGAAGGCCGGATGCGGTACCCACCCGGGGCGGTACGGGGCCAAGGGGCCCGTACGAAGCCGGGGCGGTGCGGAAGTCTGTACGAAGCCGGGGCGGTACGGGGCAAAGGAGCCCGTACGAGGCCGGGGCGGTACGGGGCCAAGGGGCCCGTACGATGCCGGGGGCCGCACCGACCGGGCGATCCGCCTCACGCGTCAGCCTGGCGTGAGCCGACTGACCAGCCCCGTCGGCGCCAGCCGACCAGGGCAGCCACCCGACGCCCGTCGGCGCCAGCCGACCCCCGCGCCGCCCACGCAAGGGCACCCACCCGGTCCCCGTCGGCGCCAGCCGACCAGGGCACCGCCCCGCACGGGCGAACCATCCGCCGCACAGGCGTCACCGACGGACCCCGGTGTCCCTGGGCGAGGGCGAGGCACGCCACCGGGGTGCAAGGCACCCACCCGACGCCCGTCGGCGCCAGCCGACCAACGCGGCCGCCCACCGCAAGGCACCCACCCGACGCCCGTCGGCGTCAGCCGACCAGGGCACCCGGTCCCCGTCGGCGTCAGCCGACCACGTCGGCCATTTCCTCGGTGAGGTCCTCGGTCAGATTGGACTCCGTGCCCGGGATGCCCAGGTCCTGGGCGCGCTTGTCGGCCATCGCCAGCAGCCGGCGGATGCGGCCGGCGACCGCGTCCTTGGTGAGCGGCGGGTCGGCCAGGGCGCCCAGCTCCTCCAGGGAGGCCTGCTTGTGCTCCATCCGCAGCCGGCCGGCCGCGGCGAGGTGCTCGGGGACCTCCTCGCCGAGGATCTCCAGCGCCCGCTGCACCCGCGCCCCCGCGGCCACCGCGGCCCGGGCCGAGCGGCGCAGGTTGGCGTCGTCGAAGTTGGCCAGCCGGTTGGCGGTGGCCCGCACCTCGCGGCGCATCCGCCGCTCCTCCCAGGCCAGCACCGACTCGTGCGCGCCCAGCCGGGTCAGCAGCGCGCCGATGGCGTCACCGTCCCGGACCACCACCCGGTCCACCCCGCGCACCTCGCGGGCCTTCGCCCCGATGGACAGCCGGCGGGCCGCGCCGACCAGGGCGAGCGCGGCCTCCGGGCCGGGGCAGGTGACCTCCAGCGAGGAGGAGCGGCCCGGCTCGGTCAGCGAGCCATGGGCGAGGAACGCACCCCGCCAGGCGGCCTCCGCGTCGCAGGTGGCGCCGGAGACGACCTGCGGCGGCAGGCCGCGGATCGGCCGGCCCCGGCCGTCGACCAGCCCGGTCTGCCGCGCCAGCTGGTCACCGCCGGCCACCACCCGGACCACGAAGCGCGAGCCGCGCCGCAGACCGCCGGGCGCCATCACGATCAGCTCGGAGTTGTGGCCGAAGATCTCGGCGATGTCCCGCTTCAGGCGGCGGGCCGCCATCGCCGTGTCCAGCTCCGCCTCGATCACGATCCGCCCGCTCACCAGGTGCAGCCCGCCGGCGAACCGCAGGATCGACGACACCTCGGCTTTCCTGCAGCAGGTGCGGGTGACGGGAAGCCGGGAGATCTCGTCCTTCACCGCTGCCGTCATCGCCATGGGCCGATCCTTCCATGCATCCGAAAAATACGGTCGTACGCGGCGGCCAGCAGCTCAGGGTCGTGCCTGGGGGATCCGTCCGCCCTGGCCACGCGGGCCAGCTCGACCGCGGCGCCGAACCCTTTGGCGGCGTCCGCGAGGGAGTCGCGGTCGGGCACGGCGGCCTCGTCGGCCAGCACCACGTCCAGGGCGAGTTTAGGGGCGTGTCGTCCCAAAACCTCCAAATGACGCTGCGGGGAGAAGCCCTCGGTTTCGCCGGGCTGCGGGGCGAGGTTCAGCGAGAGCACCCGGCGCGCCTTGGTCTCCGCCAGCGCGTCCAGCAGCTCGGGCACCAGCAGATGCGGGATCACGGACGAGAACCAGGAGCCGGGACCCAGGACCACCCAGTCGGCGTCAAGGACCGCGTCCACCGCCTCCGGGACGGCCGGCGGATCGGCGGGCACCAGGTGGACGGACTGCACCTCACCGGGGGTGAGCGCCACCGTGGCCTGGCCGCGTACGGTGTCCACGTCCTCCGGGCGTGTCGGATCGTGCCCCTTGACCAGAGCCTGGAGCTCCAGCGGTACGGCCGACATGGGCAGCACCCGGCCGTTCGCGCCGAGCAGCCGGCCGACCAGGTCCAGCGCCTGAACATGGTCGCCGAGCTGCTCCCACAGCGCCACGATCAGCAGATTGCCGACCGCGTGCTCGTGCAGCGCGCCGTGGGACTGGAAGCGGTGCTGGATGACCCTGGCCCAGGTCTGCCCCCAGTCGTCGTCACCGCAGAGCGCGGCCAGCGCCTTGCGCAGGTCGCCGGGCGGCAGGACGCCCAGCTCCTCGCGGAGCCGGCCACTGGACCCGCCGTCGTCGGCGACCGTCACCACGGCCGTCAGGTCGCCGGTGATGCGACGCAGCGCGGCGAGCGACGCGGACAGGCCCATGCCGCCGCCGAGGGCGACGACCTTGGGCTGGGTGCCGCGCCGGCGCAGCGTACGGGCGGTAAGGGTGCTCGTACGCCGGCGGGTGGTCCTCACTCGCGCCCCATGTCCCGGTGCACCACGACGGTCTCGACGCCCTCGGAGGCCAGCCGGGCCGCGAGCTTCTCGGACATGGCCACCGAGCGGTGCTTGCCGCCCGTGCAGCCGACCGCGACGGTGACGTACCGCTTGCCCTCGCGGCGGTACCCGGTGGCGATCAGCCGCAGCAGCTCGGTGTACCGGTCGAGGAACTCCTTGGCGCCGGGCTGGTTGAAGACATAGCCCGACACCTCCTCGTTGAGCCCGGTGTACGGGCGCAGCTCGGGCACCCAGTGCGGGTTGGGCAGGAAGCGGCAGTCCACCACCAGGTCGGCGTCGACCGGCAGGCCGTACTTGTAGCCGAAGGACATCACGGTGGCGCGCAGCTCCGGCTCCTCGTCGCCGGCGAACTGGGCGTCCATCTTGGCGCGCAGCTCGTGGACGTTGAGGCTGGAGGTGTCGATCACCAGGTCGGCGTCGCCGCGCAGCTCGCGCAGCAGGTCCCGCTCGGCGGCGATGCCGTCTACGATCCGGCCGTCGCCCTGGAGCGGGTGCGGGCGGCGCACCGACTCGAAGCGGCGCACCAGCGCCTCGTCGGAGGACTCCAGGAAGACGATCCGGCGGGTGACCTGCCGGGTGTCCAGGTCGGACAGGGACTCGCGCAGGGCGTCGAAGAACTGGCGGCCGCGCACGTCGACCACGACGGCGATCCGCGCCACATTGCCCTGGGAGCGGGCGCCGAGCTCCACCATGGTGGGGATGAGCGCCGGTGGCAGGTTGTCCACCACGAACCAGCCGAGGTCCTCCAGGCACTTGGCCGCGGTGCTGCGGCCCGCGCCCGACATCCCGGAGATGATCACCAGCTCGGGGGTCGCCGCCTCGGCGGCCTCGCCGGCCTCCATCGTCGTGCCCGTACTCACGTCTGCTGCTCCGTCTCTCGGTGGTTCCCGGTCGTGCTCGGTCGGTGTGGTGCTGCGGTCTGCTGCGGGGATGGGGTCGGGGGCGGTGTGGTGCGGACTCCTCCGCACCGGGTGAACGCCCTCGCCACCACGATCATTGCCGATCATCGTCCATCACCACCGATCATCGCCGATCGCCCGGCTCGGCCCGGCCACCGATCACCCTGCCCGGGGTCGGGTCAGGAGGACGGGCCCGGGGAGGCCGCCACGTCCTCCTCCTCAAGGATCTCTCCCGTCGCCGTGTTGACGGCGGGCGCGGCCGGTGCGGACTGGGCGAGCGCCACGGCCACGGCCTCGGCGGTCTTCCGGCCGAACCCCGGCACCTCGCAGATCTGCTCGATCGTCGCCTGCCGGAGCCGCTTGACCGAACCGAAGTGCTTGATCAGCGCCTGCTTGCGCGCCTCGCCCAGGCCGGGCACCGCGTCCAGCGGGCCGGTCCGTATCCGCTTGTGCCGCTTGGTGCGCTGATAGCGGATGGCGAAGTCGTGCGCGGTGTCGCGGACCCGCTGGAGCAGATACAGCCCCTCGCTGGAGCGCGGCAGCACCACCGGGTCCTCGTCGTCCGGCAGCCAGACCTCCTCCAGCCGCTTGGCCAGCCCGCAGACGGCCACATCGTCGATGCCGAGCTCGTCCAGCGCGCGCCGGGCGGCGGCGACCTGCGGCCTGCCGCCGTCGACCACCACCAGCTGCGGCGGATAGGCGAACTTCCTGGGCCGCCCGTCGTCCTCCAGTGGCCCCATCCCGGCCGCCTCGGCCCCGCCCGTAACGGTTCCGGTTCCGGTTCCGGCCGTACCGGCTCCGGCGGCTCCGCCCGTACCCGGCTCGGCTCCCTCCGTCCCCGTCCCCGTACCGGCACCGCCCGGCCCCGGCTCGGCGCCGTCCGCGGCGAGGTCCCACTCCCCCGTCCGCTCCTTCTCGGCGAGGTAGCGCCGGAACCGGCGGGAGACCACCTCGTGCATCGAGCGGACGTCGTCCTGCCCCTCGAAGGTGCGGATGGCGAAGCGCCGGTACTCGCTCTTGCGCGGCAGCCCGTCTTCAAAGACGACCATGGACGCCACCACGTCCTCGCCCTGGAGATGGGAGATGTCGAAGCACTCGATGCGCAGCGGGGCCGTCTCCAGGCCGAGCGCCTCGGCGATCTCCTCCAGGGCCCGGGAGCGGGTGGTCAGATCGCTGGCGCGCTTGGTCTTGTGCAGCACCAGGGCCTGCTGGGCGTTCCGCCCGACGGTCTCCATCAGGCTCTTCTTGTCGCCGCGCTGGGGGACGCGCAGGGAGACCTGGGAGCCGCGCCGGTCGCCGAGCCACTGGCTGACGGCGTCCGCGTCCTCGGGGAGGGCCGGGACCAGGACCTCCTTGGGCACGGCGTCGCCGCTCTCCTCCCCGTACAGCTGCTGGAGGGCGTGCTCGACCAGGCCGGCGGTGTCCACGGCCTCCACCTTGTCGGTGACCCAGCCGCGCTGGCCGCGCACCCGTCCGCCGCGGACGTGGAAGATCTGCACGGCCGCCTCCAGCTCGTCCTCGGCGAGGGCGATCAGGTCGGCGTCGGTGGCGTCGGCGAGGACGACGGCGCTCTTCTCCATGGCCCGCTTCAGGGCCCCTATGTCGTCGCGCAGGCGGGCGGCCCGCTCGTACTCCATGTCCTCCGCCGCGATGGCCATGTCCTTCTCCAGCCGGCGGATGTACGTGCCGGTGCGGCCGGCCATGAAGTCGCAGAACTCGTCGGCCAGCTCCCGGTGCTCCTCCGGGGTGACCCGGCCCACGCAGGGCGCGGAGCACTTGCCGATGTAGCCGAGCAGACAGGGGCGGCCGGTGCGGGCGGCGTTGCGGAACACCCCGGCGGAGCAGGTGCGCACCGGGAAGACCCGCAGCAGCAGGTCGACGGTGTCCCGGATCGCCCAGGCGTGGCTGTACGGGCCGAAGTACCGCACGCCCTTCTTCTTCTGCCCGCGCATGACCTGGACGCGGGGGAACTCCTCGTTCAGCGTGACGGCGAGGTAGGGGTAGCTCTTGTCGTCGCGGTACTTGACGTTGAACCGCGGGTCGTACTCCTTGATCCAGGAGTACTCCAGCTGGAGCGCCTCGACCTCGGTGGACACCACCGTCCACTCCACGGAGGCGGCCGTGGTCACCATGGTGCGGGTGCGGGGGTGCAGCCCGGCGAGGTCCTGGAAGTAGCTGGCGAGGCGCTGCCGGAGGGACTTGGCCTTGCCGACGTAGATCACCCGGCGGTGCTCGTCACGGAACCGGTAGACCCCCGGCGAGTCGGGGATCTGTCCCGGCTTGGGGCGGTAGCTGGAGGGGTCTGCCATGACTCACACCCTACTGGCGCCCACTGACACTCCGGAGCCGAGCGAAGGGGCGCCTCCACCGAAGCGGAGGCGCCCCATGAGCCGTCAGCCGGTGAAGCGGCCCTCAGGTGCGGCGGCGTGCGGCGCGGAGGCGGGTCAGGGCGAGGGCGGCGGCCAGCACCAGCCCACCGCCGGCCGCCGCCAGCGGGGTGCCGACCCCGAGCGGACCGCCCTTCTCCGCCGGGGCCTCCGCCGCCGCCGGTACCGGCGCGGTACGGTCCGCCGGGCTCCGGTCGGCCGCCGCTCCGGCCGTACGGCCCGCCGGGGTGCCGTAGCCGCCGGCCAGGCCCTTCTTGGCGTACGCCGAGCCCGGGGCCTTGTCCCCGTAGTCGGCGCGCACCCGCTCCCGGTAGGCGGCCAGGGTGGTGCCCCGGGCGCCGACCGCGCGGATGGCGTCCTCGTCGAGCGGGAGGACCGTGGCGTCCTTCCGCACGTACCAGGCGTCGATCTGGGGCTCCCGGAAGACCGTGCCGCCGGGCAGCCGCCGTGCGCCCTGGCGGGCGTAGCGGGTCTCGTCGTCGCCGGTGGCGATGTTCACCACCCGCCAGGACCCACCCTGCCGGACGGTCCAGACCGAGGCCTTGCGGCCGTCGGCGGCGGTCGCGGTGGCGGCGTGGTACTCGACCCGCGCCACCGGGGCGCCCGCCCGGCCGGCGACGAAGTCGGGTGACAGGACGTGCACCGGGACAGAAGTTCCGTCAATCCGGGGCTTCCCGGCCGCCTTGGTGCCCACCGCGGCCTCGGCACCGGCCCCGGGCTGGGCGAAGAAGCGGCCGAGGGTGTCCAGGGTGGCGGGCGCCGAGACGGCCCGGTCCGGGGTGGCCGCCCCCGGGGCGGGGGACGGGGCGGCGGCGAGAGCGGTGGGGGCCGCGCCGGCCAGCAGGGCGGCGGCGAGTGCGGTGGCGGCCGCGAGGTGCCGTGCGGTCATCGCGCTCACGCCCCTATCCGGTAGAGGGAGTGGGTCCAGGAGAAGGAGTTGTTGTTGACGTACCAGTCGTGCGAGGCCCAGTTGTAGCGGTTGCTGGAGGGCCAGGGGTCGCCCCAGTAGACGAGGCTGCTCGCGTCGTCGTAGCCGTAGATCACATGCATATGGCCGCCGCCGCTCGACCACTGGATCCGGGTCTCCACGGGCCGGTCGGCGTTGATCTCGCTCTGCACGGTGGCGTATCGCAGCCAGCCGGTGACATAGGAGCCGGGGCTGATCCCGGCCCAGCGCAGGCCCGTCTGCACATTGCCCAGGGTGGCCTGGTTGTTGGGGCACTCGGTGCCCTGCTGGCGGTTGAACGCCGCGTTGCAGAACTGGTTCTGGGCGTAGTTGCGACCGAACCAGGCGGCGATGGTGTTGCCGCCGGCCGCCCAGCACCAGTTGGTCTTCACCTGGGCCTGCATGGTGATGTTCAGCCGCTTCTGGCCGAGCGCGGCCGCACCGTCCGAACCGTCGGCGGCGACGGCGGCGGTCGGGGCGGCGGCGGTCAGCGCCGTGAGTACGGCGGTGAGCAGTGTGACGAGGGTGAGGCGGTGCCGCGGACGGCGCCGGGGGGTGGAGGGGTGCTGCGGGGGTCTGACGAGCTTGCGCATCGTGTTCCTCCGACTGGGGATGTGGGGAGGGAGGATCACGTCCGGACGCTGAGTGGAGCATCGAGCGTTGTCGCGGTCAGGTCAATAAGGGTTCAATGCGGTGTCCCCACGGGGTGGCAGCGGGGTGTGAACGAGCCGACCGTCCGGTGAACGCCCCGGGCCGCCCACCAGCACAAACCCGCCCCGGCGCCGGAGGCCGACCGCGCGCCAACGTGAACGTTCACCCAGGACCACCTTCCACGACCCAGGACCCCCCATGGCTCACACCGAGGCCGATCTGGCCCAGATCCTGCGCACCGGCCCGTTCCATCTGGCGCTCCGGGCGGCGCTGGAGGCACGCGGACTGCCGCTGCACCGGGTGCGGCACCATCTGGCACACCGGGGCATCCGGGTCGGGGTGACCAGCCTGTCGTACTGGCAGCAGGGGCTGCGCCGCCCCCGGCGCCCGGAGTCGTTGCGGGCGGTACGGGCTCTGGAGGAGCTGCTGCGGTTGCCGGACGGCTCACTGCTGCGGCTGCTCGGCACCGGCGAGGCAGCAGCCGCCCGTACCGCGGCGGCCAAGCCCGGCACGGGTGGCGGTGAGCGGTTCGCCTCCCGGCCGTACCGGGCGCTGCTGGAGCCCTCGGGCGCGGTGGAGGAGCTGATCGCCTCGCTGGAGTCACCGCTCGACGGCGGGCTGCACACGGTGGGCCACCACGAGCTGGTGCGGATCGGGCCGGGGCGGGAGCTGACCGGCCGGGACTCGCAGCATGTGGTGCGCGCCCATCGGGACGGGGTGGACCGCTATCTCGCCGTGCACCACGGGGAGGTGGGTTGCGAGGCGGAACGGGTGGAGGTGTGGGCGGGTGAGAACTGCCGGGTGGGGCGGATCCGCCGGCACCCGGCCGCCGGGGTGGTCGTCGCCGAGCTGCTCTTCGACACCCGGCTGCGGGCGGGTGAGACCTGCTTCTTCGGCTACGGCTTCGTGGACGGGACGGGCGGGCCCAGTGGCGAGTACGTCCGGGGCTTCCGGTTCACCGGCGGGCAGTACGTGCTGCATGTGCGGTTCGACCCGGCCGCGCTGCCGGTACGGTGCCGGCGGTTCGCCCAGAGCGGGGCGGGCGCGCCCCGGACCGGCCGGACGGAGCTGACGCTCAGCGGCCGGCACCGCTCGGTGCATGTGGTGGAGCAGGGGGTGCGGCCGGGGATGCTGGGCATCGAGTGGGACTGGGAGTAGCACGGCCCCGCGCGCGGTGCGCCCGCCGACACGACCGCCGGCGCCGCGTACCGCTGCCGCGTCCTCCTGCTCCGGGCCCACTGGTGCTCCGAGCTCCTTACTGCTCCGGGTCCTTACTTTTCCGGGCCCGCGACCAGCTTGCCGCCCTTGACCCGGATCGGGACCTCGGGCAGCGCGGCGGTGGCCGGGCCCTGGATCGCCTGGCCGGTGGTGACGTCGAAGCGGCTGCCGTGGCAGGGGCAGTGGCCCTCGGTGCCCTCGACCTTGTCGAAGACGCAGCCCGCGTGGGTGCACTGGGCGCTGTACGCCTTGTAGCTGCCCTGGGCCGGGCAGCTCACCACGAGCCGCTGCTCGCGGTAGAGCCGGGCACCGCCGACCGGGACGTCCTCCGGGTCGCCGAGGTCCACGGGAGCGGTGGGGGTGGGCACCGCGGCGTGCCCGACCTTGGACTCGGTGGAGCAGGCGGCGGCCCCCAGCCCGGCCGTCCCGGCGAGGGCGGCGCCTTTCAGCACGGTGCGGCGGGCGGTCGGCTGGCCGGACATGGGCACTCCACGGAGAGCGAGAAGCGGACGACGGAGACGGTCACCGTCAGGGGGGGCGGTGAAGGTGACTCGGCCGAAGGCGGTGGATGGTGACGGAACCCGACGATACCGGCCGGTTTCGCCGCGCCTCCGGCCGCCCCCGGATCCTCGCCCGGGCCTCGGATCCTCGCCCCGCCTCCGGATCCTCCCGCCCGACCCCGGGCTCCCCCGGGCCCGGGTCCTCGCCACAGGTCGGACCCCGGCCCCAGGCCCTGGATTCACAGGGTCCGGGGCCGGGGTCCGGCCAGGGTGGGGCTCAGGCCTTCTTGGCGCGAGCCGCCGCCTTGCGGGCGGCCGGAGCCGTCGCCTTGGTCGCGGCCTTGGTGGCGGCACCGGCCTTGGCGCCCGCCTTGGTGGCGGCCGTCTTCCGGGGGGCGCCGTCGACCGCCTTGCGGGCGGAGGTGCGCTTGCGGGCCGCGGGCACGGTGGCCGCCGCGTCGCTGATCCGCTCGGCGTCCAGGATGTCCCGGAGGAACTTGCCGGTGTGGCTGGCGGGGACTCCGGCCACCTGCTCCGGGGTGCCCTCGGCGATGACCAGGCCGCCGCCGCTGCCGCCCTCGGGGCCCATGTCCACCAGCCAGTCGGCGGTCTTGATGACATCGAGGTTGTGCTCGATGACGATCACCGAGTTGCCCTTGTCGACCAGACCGGAGAGCACCTTGATCAGCTTGGAGATGTCCTCGAAGTGCAGACCCGTGGTGGGCTCGTCCAGTACGTAGACCGTGCGCCCGGTGGAGCGCTTCTGCAGCTCGGAGGCGAGCTTCACCCGCTGTGCCTCACCACCGGACAGCGTGGGCGCCGGCTGGCCGAGCCGGACGTAGCCGAGGCCCACCTCGGTGAGGGTGCGCAGGTGCCGGGCGATGGTCGGCACCGCCTCGAAGAAGTCGAGCGCCTCCTCGATCGGCATGTCCAGCACCTCGGCGATGGACTTGCCCTTGTAGTGGACGTCCAGCGTCTCCCGGTTGTAGCGCGCGCCGTGGCACACCTCGCAGGGGACGTAGACGTCCGGCAGGAAGTTCATCTCGATCTTGATGGTGCCGTCGCCGGAGCAGTTCTCGCAGCGGCCGCCCTTGACGTTGAAGGAGAACCGGCCGGGCAGATAGCCCCGGACCTTGGCCTCCGTCGTCTCGGCGAACAGCTTGCGGACGTTGTCGAAGACGCCGGTGTAGGTGGCCGGGTTGGAGCGCGGGGTGCGGCCGATCGGCGACTGGTCGACGTGTACGACCTTGTCGACCAGGTCGTCGCCGTCCACCCGGGTGTGCCGGCCGGGCACCGACTTGGCGCCGTTGAGCTCGCGCGCCAGGTGGGTGTAGAGGATGTCGTTGACCAGGGTGGACTTGCCGGAGCCGGAGACTCCGGTGACCGCGGTGAGCACACCGAGCGGGAAGGAGACGTCGATGTCCCGCAGGTTGTTCTCGCGGGCCCCGTGCACGGTGAGCTGCCGGGCCGGGTCGACCGGGCGGCGGATCTCGGGGATCGGGATGGACCGCTTCCCGGCCAGGTACTGCCCGGTCAGCGACTCCTTGTTGGAGAGCATCTGCTTCAGGGAGCCGGAGTGGACGACCTTGCCGCCGTGCTCGCCGGCGCCGGGGCCGATGTCCACCACCCAGTCGGCGACCTTGATGGTGTCCTCGTCATGCTCCACGACGATCAGGGTGTTGCCCATGTCCCGGAGCCGGACCAGGGTCTCGATCAGCCGGTGGTTGTCGCGCTGGTGCAGGCCGATGGACGGCTCGTCCAGCACGTACAGCACGCCGACCAGTCCGGAGCCGATCTGGGTGGCGAGCCGGATGCGCTGGGCCTCGCCGCCGGAGAGGGTGCCGGCCGCGCGGTTCAGCGAGAGGTAGTCCAGGCCGACGTCGACCAGGAAGCGCAGTCGCTCGTTGACCTCCTTGAGCACCCGCTCGGCGATCTTCTTGTCACGGGCGGTCAGGGTGAGTTGCGCCAGGAAGTCGGCGCAGTCGCTGATCGACATGGCGGAGACCTCGGCGATGGAGCGGCCCATCACCGTCACCGCCAGCACGATCGGCTTGAGCCGGGTGCCCTCGCAGGTGGGGCAGGGCACCTCGCGCATATAGCCCTCGAAGCGCTCCCGGCTGGAGTCGCTCTCGGCCTCGCTGTGCCGGCGCTTGACGAAGGGGACGGCGCCTTCGAAGGCGGGCGTGGTGTAGGCGCGCTCGCGGCCGTAGCGATTGCGGTAGCGGACCTCGACCTGGGTGCGGTGGCCGTACAGCAGCGCCTTCTTGGCCCGGGCGGGCAGCCCGGCCCAGGGGATGTCGGTGCGGAAGCCGAGCGCCTCGGAGAGGCCGCCGATCAGCCGGCCGAAGTACTCCTTGGTGTGCCCGTGCGACCAGGGGTGGATCGCGCCCTCGTCCAGCGACCTGTCCTCGTCGGGGACGATCAGCTCGGGGTCGACCTCCATCCGGGAGCCGATGCCGGTGCAGTCCGGGCAGGCGCCGAAGGGCGAGTTGAAGGAGAAGGAGCGCGGCTCCAGCTCCTCGAAGGACAGGTCGTCGTACGGGCAGTACAGGTGCTCCGAGTACATCCGCTCGCGCTCGGGGTCGTCCTCGGGGAGGTCGACGAAGTCGAGCACGACCATGCCGCCGGAGAGGCCGAGCGCGGTCTCCACGGAGTCGGTCAGCCGCCGCTTGGCGCTGTCCTTGACGGTGAGGCGGTCCACGACCACCTCGATGGTGTGCTTCTCCTGCTTCTTCAGCGTGGGCGGCTCGGCGAGCTGGATGGTCTGCCCGTCCACCCGGGCACGGCTGTACCCCTTGGTCTGGAGGTCGGCGAAGAGGTCCACGAACTCGCCCTTGCGCTCGCGCACCAGCGGCGAGAGGACCTGGAAGCGGCTGCCCTCGGGCAGCTCCAGCACCTTGTCCACGATGGCCTGCGGCGACTGGCGCGAGATGGGCCGCCCGCACTCGGGGCAGTGCGGCTTGCCGATGCGTGCGAAGAGCAGCCGGAGGTAGTCGTAGACCTCGGTGATGGTGCCGACGGTGGAGCGCGGGTTGCGCGAGGTCGACTTCTGGTCGATCGAGACGGCCGGGGAGAGGCCCTCGATGAAGTCCACGTCCGGCTTGTCCATCTGGCCGAGGAACTGCCGCGCGTACGAGGAGAGGGACTCCACGTAGCGGCGCTGGCCCTCGGCGAAGATGGTGTCGAACGCGAGGGACGACTTGCCCGACCCGGACAGTCCGGTGAAGACGATGAGCGAGTCACGCGGAAGGTCGAGCGAGACGTTCTTCAGATTGTGCTCGCGCGCGCCACGGACGATGAGACGGTCGGCCACGCCGGTCCGCACCTTTCTTGAGAAGAAGAGGGGCTTGAGATAAGCGGGTGGAGAAGCGGGGGACAGCCCCGTCCGGATCCCCGGATCCCCGGCTCTTCGAGCCTGCGGGGCCACCGGGGCGGAGGACGTCGAACCGGGCGGGGACCGTGTCGACGGCTGCCGGGACTTCGCCTGTCGGGACTTCGGCTGTCTGGACTTCGCCTGTCGGGACTTCCAGGATGCCTCCACCGAGCGTATAGCACGTGCTTTCGATTTACGGCCTTCTCCGGTCAGCTTCACCCGATCGTGTGGCGAGCGCCTCGTTCGACCGTTCGAAGCCGTGCCGGGCGCGGCTGCCCCGGGACACCGCCTCCGTAGAGCTAACGCCCACGGCGGCCGGAACGATGCCCGTATCCGCCGGACAATGCCCGCCTCCGGTCCCGGGCCTATCCCGGTCGCGGCGGGGGTGGCAGGACATCCGGCCGACGCTGGAAACCCTACGACCCACCACTGACAACGCCCCCGGACAGCCGCCGACCAGGCCTTCCGCCCACCGGCCGGACCGGCCGCCCCTCCCCCGCACCGGCCGCCCTTCACCCCGGTCGGGCCCGGCGCTAGGGTCAGCGGCATGATCGACCATGTGCAGGACCTGGCCGCCCTCCGCGAGGCGACCGACCGGCTGCTGAGCGCGGCCGCTTCCCTGGACGAGACCGCACTGGCCGAGCCCTCGCGGCTGCCCGGCTGGACCCGCGGCCATGTCCTGGCCCATCTGGCCCGTAACGCCGACGCCCTGGTCAACGTCCTCCAGGGGCTCCCCATGTACGTCAGCGGCGAGGCCCGCGACCAGGACATCGAGCGGGACGCGCCCAGGCCGCCGGCCGTCCAGCTGGCCGACGTCCGGGACACCGCCGCGCGGTTCGACGCGGAGGGTGCCGTTCCGGCCGACTGGGAGCGCCTGGTCGAGCTGCGCAACGGGGTCACCGACCGGGCCGCCCGGGTCCCCTTCCGGCGGCTCCAGGAGATCGAGCTGCACCATGTGGACCTGGGCATCGGCTATGAGCTGGAGGACCTGCCGGAACGGTTCACCGGGCAGGAGACCGACTTCCTCGCCGACCGCTTCTCCGGGCTCGCCACCGTGCCGCCGACCCGGCTGCTGGCGGGCGGCCGGGAGTGGCGCACGGGAGGCCGGGAGGGCGGCGAGGTGACCGTCAGCGGCTCGCCCGCCGATCTGGTCGGCTGGCTGGCCGGGCGCCGGGACGGCGCGGCGCTCACCGTGTCCGGCGGCCCGCTGCCCGTACTGCCGCCGCTATAGGCTGAGTTCCATGACGTACAGCGGAACGGTCAAGGTCGGCGGGCCCGCCGACGTGCACGAACTGGCGGACCTGATGATCTCCAAGGTCGCCGTGGGTCCGATGGACAACAACGCCTATCTGCTGCGCTGCCGCACCACCGGTGAGCAGCTGCTGATCGACGCGGCCGCCGAGCCGACGACGCTGCTGGCGCTGATCGGCGACGACTCCATCGCGTCCGTGGTGACCACGCACCGGCACCCCGACCACTGGCAGGCGCTGGCCGACGTGGTCGCCGCGACCGGGGCCCGGACGTACGCGGGGCGGTACGACGCGGAGGGCATCGGTGTCCCCACCGACGTACCGGTGGAGGACGGCGACACCGTCCGGGTCGGCCGGGTGGAGCTGACCGCGCGCCGGGTGGTGGGCCACACCCCGGGCTCGATCGTGCTGGTCTACGACGACCCGCACGGCCACCCGCATGTCTTCACCGGCGACTGCCTCTTCCCTGGCGGGGTGGGCAACACCCACGGTGACGCCGAGGCCTTCGCCAGCCTGCTCGGGGATGTGGAGGCCAAGCTGTTCGACGTACTGCCGGACGAGACCTGGGTCTACCCGGGCCATGGTGACGACACCAGCCTGGGCGCCGAGCGCCCGGGGCTCCCGGAGTGGCGCGAACGCGGCTGGTAGCCGGACGCGGTCCACCCCCGCCGGCCCCCGGCCCCCTGGAACGCGAAGGAGCCGCCCCCCGCTGATGAGCGGGGGGCGGCTCTTCTCATGCTGTGCGGTACGTGCCGGAGTCAGGCCTCGATGCTGTCCTTCGACGCGTCGCCGCCCTCGGTCCGCTGGGCCTGCTCGGCCTCCTGGCGCTCCTTCTTCTTGGAGGCGATCAGGCTGGTGATGGTGGTGATCACCAGGACACCGCCGATGACGGAGAGCGAGAGCGGGATGCTGATCTCGGGGACGTGCACCCCGGACTCGTGCAGGGCGTGCAGCACCAGCTTCACACCGATGAAGCCGAGGATCACCGACAGGCCGTAGCTCAGGTGGACCAGCTTCCTCAGCAGTCCGCCGATGAGGAAGTACAGCTGCCGCAGACCCATCAGGGCGAAGGCGTTGGCGGTGAAGACGATGTACGGGTCCTGGGTCAGGCCGAAGATCGCGGGGATGGAGTCCAGCGCGAACAGCACGTCGGTGGTGCCGATGGCCAGCATGACCACCATCAGCGGGGTGAGGACGCGCTTGCCGTTCTCCTGGATGAACAGCTTGGTGCCGTGGTAGCGGTCCGCCACACCGAAGCGGTTCTCGATGGACTTCAGGAGGCGGTTCTCCTCCCAGTCCTCTTCCTCCTCGTCGGCCCGCGCCTCCTGGATCAGCTTCCAGGCGGTGTAGATCAGGAACGCGCCGAAGATGTAGAAGACCCAGGCGAAGTTGGAGATGATCGCGGCGCCCGCTGCGATGAAGATCGCGCGGAGCACCAGGGCGACCAGCACACCGATCAGCAGCACCCGCTGCTGGAGGTGGGTGGGCACCGAGAACTTCGCCATGATCAGCACGAAGACGAAGAGGTTGTCGACACTCAGCGACTTCTCGGTGATGTAGCCGGCGAAGAACTCGCCGGACGCCTGGCTCTCGCCCGCGGCCAGCAGTCCCAGGCCGAACAGGGCGGCCAGCACGATCCAGACGATCGTCCAGATACCGGCTTCCTTGATCGACACATCATGGGGCTTGCGCCCGATGAAGAAGTCGACCGCGATGAGGGCCGACAGACCGAGAATGGTCACCAGCCACAGATTGATCGAAACGTCCACTGCGCCTCCGGCGTCGTACGGCTATGGATCAGCGTCGTCGCTGCCGGAGGTCTCTTCCACCCGGGGCGGCGGTGTCCGTCACCGGAACCGACCACGGGCCGACGCCCCGGGACCGGTCTCTGTCCGACCGTCCGTATTGACGGGTACGCCGCAGGCGGGAGTACTCCCCTCCGCAATCATGAACACTACCCCAAGACCCAAGGGAAGGTAAAGAAACCGGTAAGCGACTACCAAAAGCGCTGGTCAGGCAGGTCGGACGGGAGGGTGATGGAATCAGCGACGGGTTGACCCGAGCTCTCCCAGCACCCGGGCGAGGGCGCCGCCGCCGGCCGGGGCGGTCGGCGGTTCGTAGGTCCAGGCGTGGCCGACCCAGGGATCGGCCAGGTGCTCGTCGGGCACCGGCGTCAGACGGAGCAGCGAGGACCAGAGCGGGTCCAGCACCGGGCCGTACGCGGCGGCGTCCGTCCGGTCGGCGACCAGCAGCACGTGCACACCGACCGCCGGGCCCTCGTCCGCCAGATAGCGCAGCCGGGTCACCGAACGGTCGTCGAACCCGTACGGGAAGTCGTTGACGACCAGCAGCTGGTCCACCGGGTCGATATCGGGCGGCAGCGCGTCCGCGGCCCCCGCCCGGACCGCCATCCGCACCAGCTCCACCCGCCGTACCAGCCGGTCGAGCACCTCGGTGACGCCCGCGGCTCCCTGTGCGGGCGGCGCGGTCACCAGTCCGGCGGCGGTGAGCGGGGCGAACGCGGAGGCCGCGCTTCCGCCCGGGTCCAGCAGATGCGCGGCGCAGCCGCCCGGGGGGTGCGCGGCGAGCAGCCGTACCGCGTGCAGCGCGGCGGTGCCGGCGGCCAGCCGGCGGATCTCGGTGGCGTCCACCATCAGGGATCCGGCCGAGCCGCCGCGTCCGCTGTCGATCCACAGCCCGCGCTCCAGCGGCAGCCGGATCAGCATGGGGATCCGCAGCTCCGGGCGCTCGGGCAGATGGAGGTCGCCCAGGCGGACGGCCATCGCGGGTTCGGCCGGGGGCCGGTAGCCGAGCCAGACCGGGTGGTCCCAGCGCGCGTAGGCGGGCGGCAGGGCCGGCTCCACGGCCTCGGACTCGGCGGTGAGCTGGGCCAGATCCCGGTCGAGCGTCTCGCGGGCGCGGGCGCTCAGCTCCTCGTACCGCGCCCCGGCGGCGGCCCGGGCCGCGTCCCCCGCGGAGCCGATCCGGGCCCGCGGGTCGGCCAGGGCCCGGTCGAGCTCCTGCTCCCGGCGGGAGTCGGCGAAGTCGATGGCGCTGCGGTAGGCGGCGGTCGTCCGGGCCAGGTCCTCGAACATGCCCCACACCTGGTTGTACAGGCGCTCGTCCATGGTCCAGCCGGCCGCGTCACCGGCCACGGGCACGGCGGGGGTGGTGGCGGGGGCCGAGGGCTGCGGTCCGGTCCCCGCAGAGGGCGCGCCGGCGGAGCGCCGGGGGTGCAGATAGTCGATGGTCGGGCCGGAGGCGGCGGCCGGCGGCTGCGCGGTGGCCCCCGTGGCGGCGGGATCCGTCGTGGCACGGTCCAGGGGTACGGCGGTGGTACGGGGAGGGGGCGGCCCGGTCACCGCGGGGCCGAGCGCCACGGGCGCAGCCGTCGGCTGTGCGGTCGCCGGGGGCGCGGTCGGTACGGCGGCGGCCAGGGCGGCGGCCGCCAGTTCGCCCGCCGTCACCGGCGGGAGGCCCTGGTCGGCGAGCATGTCGGCCAGCCCGCCCGCGTAGCCCTGGCCCACCGCGCGGACCTTCCAGGCCCCCTGGCGGCGGTAGAGCTCCAGCGCGGCGACCGCGGACTCGGTCTCCAGGCCGGTGAGGCTGTACGTGGCGATCCCGTCGCCGTCCGGGACGCCGACCGTCAGCCGGGGCGGGGCAAGGGCGCCGAAGCAGGCCGGGGCACCGGGGTCCCCGGCGCCGCCGGGCAGGGCGAGCAGTACGGTCAGCCGGTGCGCCTCCGGGGCGAGGGCGTCCAGGTCGAGGACGAGCCGGTGCTCGGTGGCGGCCGTCTCGGGGACCTCCACGCCGGGCAGCCGGGGAGCACCGGGGTGGACGAACCGCCCGGCGCCGGAGAGCCGGCCCGCGGCGTCGGCCAGGGTGGCTCCGCACACCACCGGCGCCCCGGCCGACACCCGTACCTCCAGCCGGGTGTGCGGCAGTGGGAGGTTCTGCCCCCGGACCAGCTCGGCCGTCATCTGCCTCTGTCCCCCTCGGTGCGGCGTGTGGCCTGCGGTGCGTGATGGGTGTGGTGTGTGGTGCGCCCGGCCCGGGCGGTGCCCGAGCCGGGGACCGGCCCCGTTACAGGTGCGGCAGGATCGCCGGCATGAGGTCCTTGAAGGTGCGGCCCGCGGACGGGGCGCCCAGGGCCGTCATCTGCCAACCGCCGCCCGCGCGGTGGACCTTGGCCATGATCTGCGCCGTGTACTGCCCTCCGCCGTCGAGCGTGTAGCGGGCCAGCTCCTGGCCGTTGGTCTCGTCGACCAGGCGGCAGAACGCGTTCTGCACCTCCTGGAAGGTCTGGCCGGTGAAGGAGTTCACCGTGAAGACGATCTGGTCGATGTGGACGGGCACGCGCTGGAGGTCCACCAGGATCGACTCGTCGTCGCCGCCCTGCCCGGCGCCGCCCACCAGGTTGTCGCCGGTGTGCCGGACCGAGCCGTCGTCGCTGACGAGGTGGCGGAAGAAGACCACGTCGATCGGCTGCTTCTCGGCGAAGAGCACCGCCGAGGCGTCCAGGTCCACCTCACGGGTGCGCGATCCGAACAGGCCGCGGCGCGGAGCCGCCTGCCAGCCGAGCCCCATCCGCACCGCGGTCAGGTCCCCTCCGTCGTTCTTCCGCAGGCTGATGGCCTGACCCTTGGTCATGTTGACCGTCACGCGCTGTCCCCTCTCTTGGCGTTCCCCCGCCGCCGTCACCCGGGTGCGGTTGACCAGCACCCTACGCAGCCCCGGCCGCCCGGCAGCAGGAGCGGTGCGCATTGTGGCGCTCTTGCAACATCGGACCCGACGGCGGACGCAGCAGGCGCCCCGCGACACCTCAACGCCCACCCCGGGCCGGGGTCCCGGGCGCCCGGCATCCCGGCCGGTCGGGTGGGCACCGGCCGGGGCCCGGACGGGTGGGCCGCACCGGCCCGGGCCCGGACGGTCGGGCGGCACCGTCCCGCCAGGCACCCTTGGACCAGGCTCCCTCGGGCGCCCCTGGGCCCGGGATCCCTCACCCACCCCCGGCCGGGTGGGCGCACAGGCCCTTGAGCCCGTTGGGCCGGGCCCCTCAGGCCCCCACCGGGTGCTCCTCGGGCGCCTCCGGCCGGTCAGGCGCCCTGGCCGGCCGGCCTCCGTCAGGCGATACCGGCCTCCTTCATCTGCCGCAGCTCCTTCTTCAGCTCGCCGACCTCGTCCCGCAGCCGGGCGGCGACCTCGAACTGGAGCTCGGCCGCGGCGGCCCGCATGCGGTTGGTCATCTCCTCGATGATCCCGGCGAGTTCGGCGGCGGGGCGGTCGCTGACGATCGCGCCCGTGCCGGCCGTCTTCGCCTTGCTCTTGCCCTTGGCACCCTTCGCGGCGGCCTGGCCGCCGCCGTCTCCGCCCCCGGCCGGGGTGTGGGCGGCGAGCGAGGGCACCGGGGTCCTGAGCACCGGCCTGCCGTCCCTCCCCTGCCGGTAGCCCGTGCCGAGCAGTTCCTCGGTGTCGATCTCCTCGCGGGCGATGGTGGCCACGATGTCGTTGATCTTCTTCCGCAGGGGCTGCGGGTCGATGTTGTTGGCCTTGTTGTACGCGATCTGCTTCTCGCGGCGACGGTTGGTCTCGTCGATGGCCTGGGCCATGGCCGGGGTGACCTTGTCCGCGTACATATGGACCTGGCCGGAGACATTGCGCGCCGCACGGCCGATGGTCTGGATGAGCGAGGTGCCGGAGCGCAGGAAGCCCTGCTTGTCGGCGTCGAGGATGGCGACCAGGGAGACCTCGGGGAGGTCCAGGCCCTCCCGGAGCAGGTTGATGCCGACCAGGACGTCGTACTCGCCGGCCCGCAGCTCCCGCAGCAGCTCGATCCGGCGCAGGGTGTCGACGTCGCTGTGGAGGTAGCGGACCTGGATGCCGAGCTCCACGAAGTAGTCGGTGAGGTCCTCGGCCATCTTCTTGGTGAGGGTGGTGACGAGCACCCGCTCGTCCCGCTCGGCGCGGGTGCGGATCTCGTGCACCAGGTCGTCGATCTGGCCCTCGGTGGGCTTGACGACGACCTCCGGGTCCACCAGGCCGGTGGGGCGGATGATCTGCTCCACATAGCCGTCGGAGCGGGACAGCTCGTACTGGCCGGGGGTGGCCGACAGATAGACGGACTGGCCGATCCGCTGCTGGAACTCCTCCCACTTCAGCGGCCGGTTGTCCAGGGCGGAGGGCAACCGGAAGCCGTGGTCCACCAGGGTGCGCTTGCGGGAGGCGTCGCCCTCGTACATGGCACCGATCTGCGGCACGGTGACATGCGACTCGTCGATGACCAGGAGGAAGTCCTCCGGGAAGTAGTCGAGCAGGGTGTTCGGCGCGGAGCCGGGCTCGCGGTCGTCGAAGTGCATCGAGTAGTTCTCGATGCCGGAGCAGGAGCCGACCTGGCGCATCATCTCGATGTCGTAGGTGGTGCGCATCCGCAGCCGCTGGGCCTCCAGCAGCTTGCCCTGCTTCTCCAGCTCGGCCAGGCGCTGCTCCAGCTCCCGCTCGATGCCGTTGACCGCCTTCTCCATCCGCTCCGGTCCCGCCACATAGTGGCTGGCCGGGAAGACGTAGAGCGACTGGTCGTCGCTGATGACCTCGCCGGTGAGCGGGTGGAGGGTGGAGAGCGCCTCGATCTCGTCGCCGAACATCTCGATCCGGACGGCCAGCTCCTCGTAGACCGGGAAGATCTCGATGGTGTCGCCGCGGACCCGGAACGTGCCGCGGGTGAACGCCAGGTCGTTGCGGGTGTACTGGATGTCCACGAAGCGGCGCAGCAGCTCGTCGCGGTCGAACTCGTCACCGACCTTGAGCGGGACCATCCGGTCCACGTACTCCTGGGGTGTGCCCAGGCCGTAGATGCAGGACACCGAGGCGACCACCACCACGTCCCGCCGGGTGAGCAGCGAGTTGGTCGCGGAGTGGCGCAGCCGCTCCACCTCCTCGTTGATCGAGGAGTCCTTCTCGATGTAGGTGTCCGACTGGGGAACGTACGCCTCGGGCTGGTAGTAGTCGTAGTACGAGACGAAGTACTCCACCGCGTTGTTCGGCAGGAGCTCGCGGAACTCGTTGGCGAGCTGGGCGGCGAGGGTCTTGTTCGGCGCCATGACGAGGGTGGGGCGCTGGAGCTTCTCGATCATCCAGGCGGTGGTGGCCGACTTGCCGGTACCGGTGGCGCCGAGCAGGACGACGTCCTTCTCGCCCGCCCGGACGCGGCGGTCCAGTTCGGCGATGGCCGTGGGCTGGTCGCCGCTGGGCTGGTAGGAGCTGACGACCTCGAAGGGCGCCACCGAGCGTTCGATTGAGGAAACGGGCCGCATGCCATTAACCGTACGACCCCCCACTGACAACGGGGCTCCGGCGCAGGTGGGAGGGGGTCCGACCGCCGCGCGGAGCCTCAGGGGCTCCCTCAGTGGCGCGGAAGGCTCCCGCGGCGGCGGGCCGGCCGGCGGCGTACGGCGGATCCGGCGGGCCCGGTGGACTCGGCAGCGGTCTCGACGGGCCAGGCGGCCAGCCGGCAGGAGTGCTCTCCGCCGGTCGCGCACGCCCCGGAGCCGCCCGGTCCGGCGGACCCGGTACGGGACGGGCGGGGCCCTCGGGGCCGGAGCGGAGTGCCGCCGTCCGGGGTGCGGTGCCGGGGCCGGCCGCCGTCCGGAACCCGCCGGCCGCGCACCGCGGTCACCCCGGCGACCAGCAGGAACAGCACCGGTCCGGCCAGCAGGGCGGCGATCAGCACGGGGGTGGCTCCGGCCGCGGCGGAGGAGTCGGGGGCCATGGTCACGGTGACCGCGGCGAGGCCTATGTGGTGCATCCCGATCACCGCGGCCCCGGTGCCCAGGGCGGCGGCCGTGGCGGAGGCCGGTCGGCGGCGCGTCGAGACGGCGGCGCGCAGTGCCAGGGTGGCGGCCACGGCGGCGACGATGACGGAGAGGGCGACGAGCCCGGTGGCGTATCCGAGGCTCCCGGCGAGCCGCAGCCCGGCCATGCCCAGGTAGTGGGTGGCGGCGATGCCCAGTCCGATGATCGTCCCGCCGGTGGCCAGGGACAGCGTGCTGGGACCCCGGTGCCCGGCCACGAAGAGGCCCACGCCCGCGGTGGCCACCGCCACGGCCAGACCGGCCGCGGTGGTGAGCGGGTCCCGGCCGACCGGTGTCCCCGCGACGCCGAAGCCGGTCAGCGCGACCACCTGCGCGGCCCAGATCCCGCAGCCGAGCGTGGCCGCCCCGAGGACCAGGCGGGCGAGCCGCACCCGGTCCGCCCCTCCCCCGGGCCGGGCCGCGCGGGTCGCGAGCAGCCCGTCCGGGCGGGCCAGCAGGAACCCGCCCAGACAGGCCAGCAGAAACCCGGCCGCGGGCGTGGTGAGCCCGTATCGGAAGCCTTCGACAGTGCCTGCCACGCTGGTGCCCCCTCCGCTTCACGCCCCCGTCCGCCCCCGGCGGGGTGCCGCACGCACCGACCCGCGGACCGCGCGGTTCCGGGCGTCGCCGGACAGCGGCCCCGGATGCCGGACATCCGGGTCCGCGAGCCGGACGTGCCATGTGTACCCGCTGGTAGTGCTCCCCGGCTACGGTCCGGCGGTCCTCGAACAGAGATGGGACGAAGGCCGGGGACGCGGCCGATCGGGCCCGGGCCGGGCCCGCGGCGGAGGGAATCGTTGTCAGCGGGTCCTCTCGGCACATCCCGGCCGGGCCGCTTCTTCGCCGGTGTGGTGGCTGGTAGTCGCCAAACGGTTCGCGTTGTCAGTGGGCGGTCGTACGGTGATCTCCATGGACAGAGACGATGTGGCGCGGCGGGTGGAGTGGGCGGTGGTCGACAGCGCCATCGGCCCGCTGATGCTGGCCGCGACCGAGGAGGGGCTGGTCACGGTGGTGTTCCACGCCCGCCCCGAGGTGCGGGACCGGGCGCTGCGGCGGATCGCCTCCCGGCTGGGCGCCGAGCTGGTGGAGGACGCCTCGGGGCGGCTGGCCGAGCCGATACGCGCGCTGGACGCGTACTTCGCGGGCCGGATACAGGACTTCGACGTGCCGCTGGACTGGTCGCTGATCGGCGGGTTCAACCGGCAGGTGCTCAGGGAGCTGGCGTCCGGTGTGCGGTACGGGACGGTCGTCGGATACGGGGAGCTGGCCGGCCGGGTCGGTCAGCCGGGGGCGGCGCAGGCGGTGGGCGCGGCGATGGCCGCCAATCCGCTGCCGATCGTGGTGCCCTGCCACCGGGTAGTGGAGGGGGACGGCGGGATCGGGGGGTTCGGTGGGGGGCTGGAGACCAAGCGGCAACTGCTCGCGCTGGAGGGAGTGCTGCCCGAGCCGCTGTTCTGAGCGGGACGCTCGGGCGGCGACGGGCAGGCGGGCCGCGGCGGGGACGTGGAGCGGGGGCGGACGGATGTACGGGGGTGCGGGGCCTCTGGGCCGGGGCGGACGGATGTACGGGGGTGCGGGGCCTCTGGGCCGGGTCTCGCGCGGGTGCCACACTGCCCCGGTGACAGAACCCCCCGAACACATGACCACCCCGGGAGCCGGCGCCCCGGCCGTGCCATCCGAGCGATCCGGGCCGTCCGAGCTGCCGGGACCGTCCGGGCCGTCGGGGCCGGTGACGCGGGAGCGGCTGCCGGCCGTGCGGCGGCGGATCACCGCGGTGCTGGCGGCCAACCAGGTGATCGGCGGGCTCGGGGTGGCCACCGGCATCGCGCTCTCCGCCGTCCTGGCGCAGGAGGTGAGCGGGACGGAGGCGCTTTCGGGGCTGGCCGCCACCGCCATGGTCGTCGGCACGGCCCTGCTGTCGGTACCGCTCGCCGCGCTGATGACGGCCCGTGGGCGGAGGCCAGGGCTGATGCTCGGCTATCTGCTGGCGGCGGTCGGCGGCGGCACGGTGGTGCTCGCCTCGGCGATCGGCAGCTTCCCGCTGCTGCTGGCGGGACTGGCCCTGTTCGGTGCGGCGTCCTCGGCCAACCTCCAGTCCCGGTACGCCGCGGCCGACCTGGCCGAGCCGGACCGGCGTGCCCGGGCCATCTCCACCGTGGTGTGGGCGGCGACGGTGGGATCGGTGATCGGTCCCAATATCTCCGCTCCGGCCGGCCGGAGCGTCGCCGGGCTCGGCATACCCGTCTCGGCCGGGCCGTTCCTCTGGGCCTCGGCGCTGTTCCTGGTGTGCGCGGCCTTGCTGGGCCTACTGCTCCGCCCCGACCCGCTGCTCACCGCCCGGGCGCTGGCCTCCGCCGGGTCCGCGCCGGCGAAGGCCGCCGATGCCGAGGTGGTGGCCGATGCCGAGGTGGTGAAGGGGGGCAGGCGCTCACCGTGGGCGGCGACGGGGCGGTCGATGCGGGCCGGGACGAAGGCGATACGGGCCTCCCCGGGCGCGCGGCTGGCGCTGGCGACCATCGCGGTGTGCCACACCGCCATGGTGTCGATCATGTCGATGACCCCGGTGGCGCTGAGCCACCACGGGGCGGGCATCGAGCTGATCGGTCTGGTGATCAGC
Organism: Streptomyces sp. NPDC046887; assembly: GCF_040644755.1. NCBI lineage: Bacteria > Bacillati > Actinomycetota > Actinomycetes > Kitasatosporales > Streptomycetaceae > Streptomyces > Streptomyces sp. NPDC046887. The sequence goes on along the minus strand of NZ_JBEYXH010000012.1, from coordinate 123,860 downwards.
GGGCACATCGCCGGGATGTACGCGCTGTCCCCGGTGATGGGCTGGCTCGCCGACCGGTTCGGCCGGCTCACCGTGATCGGCCTGGCGGTGGCGCTGCTGTCCCTCGCCGCGCTGCTGGCGGGTACGGCGGGGGCGGGCCATGGCCGGACCGCCGCCGGACTGTTCCTGCTGGGCCTCGGCTGGTCGGCGGGGATGGTGTCCGGGTCGGCGCTGCTGACTGACTCGGTGCCGCAGGAGGCGCGGGCGGCCGCCCAGGGGGTGTCGGACCTGACGATGAACACCTCGGCGGCGATCGGCAGTGTGGCCGCGGGAGTGGTCGTGGCCCACGCCGGGTACGGCTGGCTCAACCTGGTGGGCGCCGCCCTGGTGCTGCCGCTGGGCGCCCTCGCGATACGCCGGCGGCCGACGGCCGCCGACCACTGACCGCTCCTCTTCGCCTCGGGTGAGGGCCCCTCAGGTGAGGGCCCCTCAGGTGGGGGTCCCTCAGGTGGGGGTCCCTCCAGGTGGAGGTCCCTCGGTCGGGGTTCAGAGGCTGATGTGGTACGCCTTGCGCAGGGTCTCGTGGACGGTCCAGGTAGTGCGGTCGCCCTCCCGCAGGACGCAGGCGTCACCCGGGCCGATCCGCAGCGTCTCACCGCCCTCGACCTCCACGGTGGCGCGTCCGCTGACGACCACGAACAGCTCGTTCGCCTCGGTGTCGGTGACCACGCCGGGGGTGATCTGCCAGATGCCGCGGAGCTGCTTGCCGTCGGCGGACTCCCACAGCACCTTTCCGGTCACCTCGGGGGTGCCGGAGACGATCTGCTCCGGGTCCAGCGGCTCCGGCTCCAGTGCGGCGTCGGGAATGTGCACGGCGAAGGAGGCCGGGCCGGTCGTGTCGTTCGTGGTCATGGCCAGTGACTGTAGCCGTCCGCCATCTGGGCATACGCCCGGGGACCATCCCCTGGACGGAGCGGGCGGAGCGGGCGGAGCGGACGGTCGGGCCGCGGAATCCGTGGCCGCCGCCGGACGTTTGCCGGGGCCGTCACCGCGCCAGGGATGGGGACATGCCAGAGACCACGGTGGTGCTGTCCGAAGAGGTACGGGAGGCGGTGGCGGCGCGGCGGCCCGTCGTCGCCCTGGAGTCGACGATCATCGCCCACGGCCTGCCCCGGCCGCGGAACCTGGCAGTGGCCGGGGAGTTGGAGGCGCTGGTACGGGAGGGCGGTGCGGTTCCGGCGACGATCGCCGTGCTGGACGGGGTGGCCCGGATCGGCCTGGACAAGGCCGGGCTGGAGCGGGTGGCGGTGGACCCGGCCATGCGCAAGCTGGGCCATCGGGATCTGGCGCCGGCGCTGGCCACCGGGGCGAGCGGCGCGACCACCGTGTCCGCCACCGCCTTCCTGGCGGCGCGGGCCGGCCTCGGGGTTTTCGCGACGGGCGGGCTCGGCGGGGTGCACCGGGGGTGGACCGACACCCAGGACGAGTCGGCGGACCTGCGGCTGCTGGCCCGGACGAGGATCGCGGTGGTCTGCGCGGGGGTGAAGTCGATCCTGGACGTCCCGGCCACCCTGCAGCGGCTGGAGACCCTGGGCGTCGGCGTCCTGGGCTACCGGACGGACCGCTTCCCGGGTTTCTACCTCTCCTCCTCGGGTGAGCCGGTCGACTGGACGGTGCACTCACCGGAGGAGGCGGCGGCGGTGGTACGGGCGCGGGACGCGCTGGGTGGCACTGCGGCTCTGATCGTCGCCAACCCGGTGCCCGAGGAGTCCCAGCTCGACCCCGCGGTGCACGACCGGGTGCTGGCGACCGCGCTGGACGAGTGCCGGGAGAGGGGGATCACCGGGCAGGCGGTGACCCCGTTCCTGCTGGAGTACCTGATGCGGGAGACGGGCGGGGCGTCCCTGGAGGCCAATCTGGCGGCGGTCCGCGGCAATGTGGCACTGGCGGCCCGGATCGCGGCCGCGCTGTGAGCCGCCACTGCCACGGGGGCGGGGGCGGGCGGGGGCGGCACCTCGGGGGTGGGCTGGTGGGGACCCACTCCGGTGACCGGGCGCGGCGCCTCCGGAGTGCGGCCGGGGGTACGGGGTGAGCGGGCTGCTCGTCGTCGGGGACGTGGTCACCGATGTGGTCGCCCGGTACCGCGCCCCGCTGGCGGCGGCCACCGACACGGCCGCCGACATCCGTACCCTGCCCGGCGGCGCCGGGGCCAACGCGGCCTGCTGGGCGGCCCGGGCGGGGTGTGCCGACGTACGGCTGCTGGCCCGGGTGGGCACCGACCGGGCCGACTGGCACGAGGAGTCGCTGCGGCGGGCCGGGGTGCGGCCGTTGCTGGTGCGCGATCCGGAGGCGCCGACCGCGACGGTGATCGCGCTGGTCGACCGGGACGACGGGGAGCGGACCTTCCTCACCGAGAGCGGGGCCGCGCTGCGGCTCTCCTCCGGCGACTGGCCGCCGGACGCGCTGGACGGGGTGGCCCGGCTGCATCTCTCGGGCTATCTGTTCTTCGCACCGACCAGTGCGGAGGCGGCGCGCACCGCGCTGGCCTCGGCGGATGAGCGGGGCGTCCCGGTGAGTGTGGACCCGGCCTCGGCCGGTTTCCTCGCCCGGCTCGGCCGCGACCGCTTCCTGACCGCGGTGGAGGGGGTGGAGTTGCTGCTTCCCAACGCGCACGAGGCCGCGCTGCTGACGGGCCTGCCCGCGCCGGAGGCCGCCGCGGCCGCGCTGAGCCGCCGCTTCCCGCTGGTCGCGGTGACGCTGGGCGGCGGGGGCGCGCTGGTGGCCGAGGGAGGCCGGGTGGTCGCCAAGGCGGCGGCTCCCCCGGTGCGGGTGGTGGACACCACGGGCGCCGGTGACGCCTTCACCGGGGCGTTTCTGGCGGCGCGGCTGGCCGGGGCGGGCCCGGCCGCCGCCGCGGAGGCCGGGTGCCGGGCGGGCGCGGAGGCGGTCACCCGTACCGGCGGACGCCCTCCGCCGGGGCAGGGCGCGAGTCCCCGGGACGGGAACCCCCGGGACGGGAATCCCTGAGGCAGTCGCGGTGGGTCAGTCGGGGTGGGTCAGTCGGGGTGGCGCAGCCCGCTCCAGGCCGGGTGGCGCGGGTGGTCGGCGCGCACCACCACGTCCGCGGTGTCCGCCGGGCCGACCTCGGCCTCGTACCGTTCGAAGGCGGGCAGCGTCCAGGCCTCCTCCTCCGGGGTGCGCCGGGCCAGCGCCCCCGGCGAGAGCAGCAGATGGGCGGTCAGGTCGAACGGGAACCAGTGGCCGAGCAGAAACGGCCCGTGCACCAGCAGCACCCCGCCCGGTGCCAGGGTCCGGTACGGGCTGCGGGTGGCCCGGTCGGTGACCGGGTCCCACAGGTCGGGCAGCACCCGCCCGCTGCCGCCCGGTTCCAGCGGCCCGAAGACCTCCCGCCACAGTGCGCCGGTGTCGAACCAGCCGCCGAAGTAGGTGTCGGGGTCCTGCTTGCCGTACTCGTACCGCAGCGAGGCCGGGCGCACGAAGCCGCCGGTGGCCAAGGACAGCACGTCCCGCCCGCGCAGCCGCAGCGCCTCGGCCAGCAGCCGGGCGGTCTCCTCCGGGCGGGCCGCGGGCGCCCCGTCGACGGCCACCTTCAGCCAGTCGCTGCCGTCGCCGGGGGCGAGCCCGTCCAGCCGCGCGGCGAGGGTGTCGGTCAGCCGTTCCCAGGTGATCGGTTCGAGTCGCACGCCCCCATGCTGCCCGGTACGCCGGGCCCGAGTCGTACGCCCGGTGCCGGTCACGGCCCCGGTACGGCGGCCATCGCCGCGACCCCGCTCCCCCGCCCGTCGGCCGCGCCCCGGAGCGCGAGGGCGTAGGGGCCGTCGCCGGTGAGCGCGATCCGCCCGGCCGCGATCCCCTCAGGGAGGGTGAGCGGGCCGCGGGCCACCTCGGCACAGGTGGCGGTGTCCATGGCCAGCCGGGCGTCCGCCGCCTGAGGGGCCGGGCCGTCCCCGTAACCGGCCGCTCCCCCGCCCACCCGTAGGTGGAACACGCCCTCGTCCAGCCGCACTTCGACCCAGGCACCACCGGATGTCACGGCCGCCGGGACCGATTCCAGGGCGTCGAGCAGTGGGATGGCGAACCAGTGGGCGCGTACGGCGTCCACCGGCCGCGGCGATTCCAGCTCGCTCGCGCCCCAGGCGGCCAGGGCCCGCAGTACCGGCAGCAAGGCGGCGCCTCGCTCGGTGAGTTCGTAGACGTACGCGGAGGCGGGCGGCGCCAGTCGGCGGCGGGTGGCCAGGCCGTCGCGTTCCATGTCCTTGAGCCGGGTGGCGAGCATGTCGGTGCTGACGCCGGGGAGGTCGGCGTGCAGATCGGTGTAGCGGCGCGGTCCGGCGAGGAGTTCGCGCGCGATCAGCAGCGTCCACCGGTCGCCCACGGCGTCCAGGGCGCGGGCGGAGGCGCAGTACTGGTCATAGCTTCGGCGGCGCGGGGTGGCGCTGGGACGTGGCATACGACGCAGTCTAGACAAGTGGTTGGACTTTCCAAGCTCCAGCTTGGTAAAACCAAGCAACACCGCTTCAGAGAGGTCGTCGCGCAATGGAGTTCCGGCAGTCGAGCAAGCTCAACGAGGTCTGCTACGAGATCCGCGGCCCGGTGATCGAGCACGCCAACGCGCTGGAGGAGGCGGGCCACAGCGTGCTGCGGCTGAACACCGGCAACCCGGCGCTCTTCGGCTTCGAGGCGCCGGAGGAGATCGTGCAGGACATGATCCGGATGCTGCCGAGGGCGCACGGCTACACCGACTCCCGGGGCGTGCTCTCGGCCCGCCGTGCCGTCGCCCAGCGGTACCAGACCATGGGGCTGCCGGAGGTGGACGTGGACGACGTCTTCCTCGGCAACGGCGTCTCCGAGCTGATCTCCATGGCGGTGCAGGCCCTGCTGGAGGACGGCGACGAGGTCCTGATCCCGGCCCCCGACTTCCCGCTGTGGACCGCCGCGACCACGCTCGCCGGCGGACGGCCGGTCCACTATGTGTGCGACGAGTCCGCCGACTGGAACCCGGACCTGGACGACCTGGCCGCCAAGATCACCGACCGCACCAGGGCCGTGGTGATCATCAACCCCAACAACCCCACCGGCGCGGTCTATCCGCGGGAGGTGGTGGAGGGCATCCTCGACCTGGCCCGCCGCCACCAGCTGATGGTCTTCGCCGACGAGATCTACGACCAGATCCTCTATGACGGCGCGGTCCACCACACCGCGGCCGCGCTCGCCCCGGACCTGGTGGTGCTGACCTTCTCGGGGCTCTCCAAGACATACCGGGTGGCCGGATTCCGCTCGGGCTGGCTGGTGGTCAGCGGGCCGCGGCAGCACGCCCGCGACTATCTGGAGGGCCTGACCATGCTGGCCTCCATGCGGCTGTGCGCCAACGCGCCCGCGCAGTACGCGATCCAGGCGGCCCTCGGCGGGCGGCAGTCCATCCACGAGCTGACCGCCCCGAGCGGACGGCTGTACGAGCAGCGCGAACTCGCCTGGCGGCGGCTGAACGAGATCCCGGGCGTCTCCTGCGTCAAGCCGAAGGGCGCGCTGTACGCGTTCCCGCGCCTGGACCCCGAGGTGTACCCCATCCACGACGACGAGAGGTTCGTCCTGGACCTGCTGCTGCGGGAGAAGATCCAGGTGGTGCAGGGCACCGGCTTCAACTGGCCGCGCCCGGACCACTTCCGCATCCTCACCCTGCCGCATGTGGACGACCTCGACGCGGCGATCGGCCGTATCGGCCGCTTCCTCGCCGGCTACCGGCAGTAGCGGAAACTTCCGGCCACGGACGGGCGGTTGGCGACCGGATCGGGAGGGCATCCCTCCGAGTACCGCCGGCCCGTCCGCACGGTGCGGCGTACGGGCGCGGCAGGAGGGGAGCGCCCGTGCCGTCCGCGTCCCGTGTGGTGGTCGAGCCGCGTCGGCGCCACCGCTGTGCCGGGTGCCGCCGCGGGCCGCTGCCGCGGCTGGCGGTTCAGGACGGTGCTCCGCTCTGCCTGGACTGCGCGGACCTCGGGGACCTGGTCTATCTGCCGCGCGGCGACGCGGCGCTGACCCGGCGGGCCCGGGAGGCGAGCGGCCGCTGGGCGGTGGTGGTGCGCCGCAACCGGCGCCGGAACCGGTACGAGCGGCAGGGCGTGCTCGTCGAACCGGCGGCGCTGGCCCGGGCGGAGCTGGCCTGCCGCGCGGACGCCGGCGCCCGGGCGGAGCGGCGCGCCCGTGACGCGGCCCGGCGCGCCGCCGCCGACGTACGGTTCCGGGCCGAGCTCACCGGCCGGATCCTGCGGCTCTTCCCCGGCTGCCCACCTGCCCGGGCGACCGGGATCGCGGCGCACACCGGTGAGCGCGGCAGCGGACGGGTGGGCCGCACCGCCGCGGGCCGCGCACTGGATGAGGGCGCGGTGACCGCGGCGGTACGGGCGTCGGTACGCCACCTCGACACCGAGTACGACGCCCTGCTGGCCCGCGGCCTCCCCCGCCCCCAGGCCCGCACCCGCGTGGCGCCCACGATCGAGATGGTGCTGAACTCCTGGCGTCGGTGAGCCGGGGCCGCGGTGCGGCCCACCAGGCGGGAACACCGGCGGGGCAGGGTTGGTGGTGGCCCTGAGCCCCGGCGGGCCGGGCCCGCGTGCTGGGGTGGGACGGCCCCGGCGGGGCTGAGCCCCGGTAGGCCCTCTGAGCCCTGGTGGGCCGGGCCCGCGTACCGGAGGGCGGGCGGTCTCATCGACCCTTGTGCCCAGTGAGCCGAGGCAGGGGGCAGCCCTGAGTCCGGGCGGACCGGGCCCGCATGCTGGAGGGCGGGCGGCTCGGCGGCCCTGAGCCCCGGTGGGCCTGGGCAGGTAGCGGCCTTGAGCTCGGCGGAACGGGTCCGCGTACGGGGGTGGGCGGCTCCGGGAACCGACGGGCCGGGGGGCCGAGGGGGCGGAATCTCGGGGGGTGCGGGATCGGGGGCCGCGGGCTCGGGGGGCGCGGGTTCAGAGGGCGGGCGGTAGGGGTGATCGGGAGGCCGGCTGGGTGGGGGACCGGCCGGGCTCCGGATCGGGGCGGCTCAGGCGCGGGCGCCGGCGGTGGGGCGGAAGCGGCGGTACAGCACCGCTCCGCCGAGCGCCAGACCGAGCGCGGCCGGGGCGCCGACGCCCAGCAGTCCGGCACCGGCGCCGGTCTCGGCCAGCTCCGGCTGGGCCGCCGTCTCGGTCTCCGGCTGCGGAGCGGGCTCGTCCGCCTCGGGGGCCGGGTGCGGCACCGGCACGGCCTCGTCGGGCGCGGGCGGGGTGGTGGGCTCCTCTTCCTCGTGCTGCGGGGGCTTGGGCTTCTGCGGGGTGGCGGTGGGCGGGGTCCGGTCACCGCCGTTGCTCGACGCGTTGCCGAAGACGGGGTTGAGGATGCCGACGACACCGACCGAGTTGCCGCTGACGTTGACCGGCAGGTCCACTGGCAGCTGAATGCCGTTGCCGGAGATCAGGCCCGGCGAGTTGGTGGTGGCACCCTCGGCGGAGGAACCGTTTCCGCCTCCGTTGTGGGTGCCGGACTGGCCGCCCTGGGTCCCGGGCTTGCCGTGCGCGGTGCCCGGCTTGTCCTTGTGGCTGTTGCCGTCCCCGCCCTTGTTGGCGCAGCCGTTGCCGAATGCCGGGTTGAGCAGACCGACCACGTTGATCGTGTTGCCGCAGACGCTGACCGGCACGTTCACCGGCAGCTGGACCGCGTTGCCGGAGACGGCGCCCGGCGAGTTGGCGGCCACGCCGGACGCGTCGGAGTCGGCGTGGGCGTAGCCCGCCGCCATGGCGAGCGCGCCACCCGTGGCCGCCAGGGTGACCAGAGTGTTTCGGCGAGTGTGCCTCATGTGGCTTCCTGCCTTCCGGAGACTGTCACGGGCATCCGCCCGCACCGGAATAACGCCCTCTACCCAGGCCGGGTTATGTCGCATCCACCATTCACCCCATCGAGCGAGGGTCCGCTCCGATCGTCATACCGGTGTGGATCACCGTGCGGCGGTCAGCCTTCCAGCAGATCGGCGAGGGCGCCGAGGGGGTCGGTAGCCGGGAGGCCTCGGGGCCACCAGTCCTCGCGCCCGGAGTCGGACTCGTAGCCGTACCATCGCCCGTCCCGCCCGTAGCGCAGCTGCACCGAGGGGGTGGAGAGGCGGTTCCGCCAGGGCCGGAAGGGCGGCAGGCCGGCGGCGAGCAGGGCGGGGCGGGCCCGGTCGAAGGGTCCGGCCGGCGGATCCCAGACCTCCTCCAGCGCCGCCAGCCCGGGCAGCCCGCCCTGGCGCCAGGCGGCGACCGCGCGGGCGAGGTCGGCGGGGGTGCGGTCCAGGGCCTCGGCGAGATCGCGGTAGAGCGCGCGGGTGGCGGCGGTCAGACCGGAACCCGGATGGGCGGCGGCCAACCGGACCGCGTCCTGCCAGACGGTGAGCCCGGCCACCGGGTCCCGGCCGGTGGCGAGCTGGGTATGGGCCCGGACCGCCGCCTCGGTGGCAAGCAGTTCCAGCGCGAGCACGTCCGGGGCGTCCGGGTCCTCCGGGTAGACCGGTGGGCGCCCCGGCCGGTCGGGTACGGGCAGGGGCGGCGGGAGCGGCGCGGGCGGGGGCGCGTCGAGGACGGCGTGCGCCGGCACCGCCGCCGTCGCGGGCGACGACCCCGACCCGCTACCGCTCTCGGCGGCCTCGTGCGCGGCGTTGCGCCGGCCGAGGGCGGCGAGGATCTCCTGCTCGCCGCGGCCACGCATCAGGAACAGGGTGAACGGGTCCTCGTCGAGGAGCCGCGCGACCTGGTAGCAGAGGGCGGCCGCGTGCTTGCAGGGCATGCCGTTGTCGGGGCAGGAGCAGTCGGGGAGCAGCTCCTGCGGCGCGGGCAGCAGGTCCACGGCGGCGGCGAGGGCGTGCGGCACGTCCTTGTCCAGCAGGGCGGCGATATGGTCGGGGCGGGCCGCGGCGGACTCCAGGAAACGTTCCCAGTCCTCGTCGCCGAGCACCCTCAGCCGGATGTCCGCGCGGTACGGGCGCGGCCGGGTGCCGTGCACATAGGCGGTGACCCGGCCCGGGGTGACCGTGATGGCGTCCACATGCCCGCGGGTGGCGTAGGAGCGGCCCCGGGCGAGCCGCGCGGGGTCCAGCGCGCTGTCCTCCAGCGCCTCCACCCAGGCGTTGCCCCACCAGGTGCCGGCGAACCGGCCCTCCCGGTCCTGGACGGGGGCGAGCTGAGGGAAGGTACGGCGGTGGTCGTCGTGCAGCGGCACCCGCCGGGCCGCCGCCCCCGCCCGGCCCCCGGCGCGAGGGCGGACCGGACTCATCGCCGCCCCCGCGCGGGCCGGGTCGGTCCTGACCGGCTGCCGCCGGTCGGGCATGCCAGACGTGCCCCCTCGGCCGCCCGGTACGGCAGCCGGGGGCCGGGGCCTGATACCGCGACGGTCCGGTGCGGCAACGAAGGGCGGGACACCGCACCCGTTCGGTACGGCCGCCCCGGGCCTGCCCCCGCGGCCATGCGGGTGCGCCGAGGCGTACGGGATGCGGCGGCCGCCGCCGTACCCCGCGGCAGCCGGGACCCAGCAGACGCCGGGTGCTGCGGTCGCGGGCGCGACGGCCTCGGTCGGCAGCCCGCGGACGCAGGAGCCCGCAGTGGCGGCCGGATCATGGGGGCGGCCAAGCGCCGCCGGGATCGGGTCCGGCGGTGCCCTGGGGCGTCGGTGCCCTCGGCGCTCGCGTCCCCGGGTCGGATGCTCCCGGGGCTCGCGTGCACGCGCCCGTCCTGGGCGAGTGGCGCGCTCTCGTCCCGGCCCGGGGAAGCCACGGTCCGGCCGGTGTCCCGCGCGTTCACGTGCCGGCCGCCCGAGGCCATGGCCACAGACAGGGGCACGGGCCTGGTCCGGCCCGGGGCTCCGGCGGGTACGGGCCTGTCCGGGCCCCGCAGGGGCAGGCGCGGGCCTCGGCCCCGAGCGAGGGCCGGGGGGCGAGACCGGGCGGCCGCGCGCCACCCGCGGGAGCCGGGGCGGGCGGCGGCACGAGGGCGGGTCGGCACACCGCCCCGGCACCGGTACCCGCACCGGACAGGACGGGCGGTCGTATGCCCGGGCAAGGGGCGCGCGGTCATCGTTGCCTCCGCAGGGAGACGAGGTCGGCGAGCTCACGGTCGGTCAGCTCGGTGAGCGCGGCCTCTCCGGAGCCGAGCACCGCGTCGGCCAGTGCCCGCTTGGCGCGCAGCATCTCGGCGATGCGGTCCTCGACGGTGCCCTCGGCGATCAGCCGGTGGACCTGGACGGGCTGGGTCTGGCCGATGCGGTAGGCGCGGTCGGTGGCCTGCTCCTCGACGGCCGGGTTCCACCAGCGATCGAAGTGGATCACATGGCCGGCCCGGGTCAGGTTGAGCCCGGTGCCCGCGGCCTTCAGGGAGAGCACGAAGACCGGGACCTCGCCGTCCTGGAAGCGGTCCACCATGCGCTCCCGCTCGGCGATGGGCGTGCCGCCGTGCAGCAGTTGGGAGGGCACCGCGCGGGCGGCCAGATGGGCGGTGATCAGCCGGGCCATCGCCACGTACTGGGTGAAGACCAGCACGGAGCCCTGCTCGGCCAGGATGGTGTCCAGCAGCTCGTCCAGCAGGGCGAGCTTGCCGGAGCGGCCGGCCAGCCGGGCCCGCTCCTCCTTGAGGTACTGCGCGGGGTGGTTGCAGATCTGCTTGAGCGAGGTCAGCAGCGACATGACCAGTCCGCGCCGGGCGATGCCCTCGGCTCCCTCGATGCGGGCCATGGTCTCGCGGACCACCGCCTCGTAGAGCGAGGCCTGCTCCCGGGTGAGGGCGACGGGGTGGTCGGACTCGGTCTTGGGCGGCAGCTCCGGCACGATGCCCGGGTCGGACTTGCGGCGGCGCAGCAGGAACGGGCGGACCAGCCGGGACAGCCGCTCCACCGCCTCCTCGTTCACCAGGGTCTCGCTGTTCTCCACGGCCCGGGCGTGCCGGGAGCGGAACGCCTTGAGCGGGCCCAGCAGCCCGGGGGTGGTCCAGTCGAGTAGCGCCCACAGCTCGGAGAGGTTGTTCTCCACCGGCGTGCCGGTGAGGGCGACCCGGGCCGGGGCGGGGATGGTGCGCAGCGCCTTGGCGGTGGCGGAGAACGGGTTCTTCACATGCTGGGCCTCGTCGGCCACCACCAGGCCCCACTCCACGGCGGCCAGGGTCTCCGCGCTGGAGCGCATGGTGCCGTAGGTGGTGAGGACGAACCCGCCGTCCGCCTCCACCCCGTCCAGGGTGCGCCCCGCGCCGTGGAAGCGGCGCACCGCCGTACCGGGGGCGAACCGGGCGATCTCCCGCTGCCAGTTGCCCAGCAGTGAGGCCGGGCAGACCACCAAGGTCGGCTCGGGGCGGGCCCGGCGCAGATGGAGGGCGATCAGGGTGACCGTCTTGCCGAGCCCCATGTCGTCGGCGAGGCAGCCGCCCAGCCCCAGCGAGGTCATCAGCTCCAGCCAGTCCAGGCCGCGCGCCTGGTAGTCGCGGAGGACGGCGGCGAGACCGGGCGGCGGGGGGCCGGGGGCGGCGGGAGGCGCGGCGAGCCGGTCGCGGAGCCGGGCCAGCGCCCCGGTGGGCACCGCCTCCACCGTCTCGCCGTCCACCTCGGCGGTGCCGGTGAGCGCCACGGCCAGCGCGTCCACCGGCTCCAGCAGCCCCAGCTCACGCTTGCGGGCCTTGCGGACGAGCCCGGGGTCGACCACCACCCACTGGTCGCGCAGTCGCACGATCGGGCGGTGCGCCTCGGCCAGGGCGTCCATCTCCCGCTCGGTGAGCGGATCGCCGTCCAGGGCCACCTGCCAGTTGAAGCGGAGCAGTTCGGCGCTGTCGAAGAAGGCGGTGCCGTCGGTGGCGGACCCGGGCGCGGGGCGGACGACCGCGGTCGCGGTGAGCGAGCGGGCCAGCTCCCTGGGCCAGTGCACGGCCACCCCGGCGTCCGCGAGGCGCGCGGCGGCCGGGCCCAGCAGCTCGTACAACTCGTCCTCGCCGATCGCGAGGGCGTCGGGCATCGCCCGGCTCAGCAGCCCGGCGAGGGGTGGCCAGACCCGGGCGGCGCGGCGCAGCGCGAGCACCGCGTCGATCCGGGCGCGCGGCCCGAACTGCTCGGCGGCGCTCCCTGCCCACAGCTCGGCCGCGTCGGTGACGAGGGTGGGGTCGGCCAGGCTGTGGATCTGGAGCAGCGCGGTGGCGGCCGTCCGCCTGCCGCCCGGTTGGCCGTGGTGGGCGGCGTCGTCGGGATCGCCGCCGGTGTCGTCCCCGGCGGCGTCGGCGGTCGGCGCGGTGCCGGGGGCGTCCGCTCCCCCGGCGGTGTCGAAGAGTTCAAAGCCAGTCAGGTCGATGCGGAGCGAGATCCGCACCCCGGCGTCCATCCCGGCCGCCGCCTCCGCCGCCCAGGCGCGGGCCCCGGGCAGGTGCTGGGGTGCCTGCGCCGCGAAGGGCGCCCCGGCGGCATGGGCCGCGGCGGGGGTGCGCGGCAGGGTGTCGGCGACCGCGTCCAGGAAGCTCCGCAGCAGGGCCTCGGGCTCGGGCAGATGGAGGGGCCGCCGCCCGGCGACGGGCACGGCGTGGGCCTCGTAGGGCATGGCGGCCGCGATGGCCCGCAGATGGGCGATGTCGTCGGCGTCCAGCGGACCGGCCCGCCAGGCGTCGAGGTCCCCCTCGGCCAGACCCGGCAGCAGCCGGCCTCGGGCGGCGAGGTGCAGGGCGTGCAGGGCGGCCGCCCCCCAGCAGGCCGCGGCGGGGTGGGCGGCGGGATCGTGCCGGGCCGCGACCAGCAGCGGAAGCGCCTCGGCCACGGTGAGCAGCGTCGCCGGGACGGCCCGGCCCCGTACCTCGCCCTCTTCCCGGTGGGCCACGGTGATGGTGTCGCGGGCGAGCGGATCCGGCGGAGGGGCGGGGTGCCGGCCCGGACCTCCGGCGGGGGGCGGCGGAGCGCCCGCGGGGAGGGCAGGGGGACCGTCGGGCGGCGACCAGAACGCGATCCGGCCCTCCCTGGGCAGGGCGGCCGGCAGGAAGACGGCGGCGCGGGAGAGCGGAGGCACCGACGGGCCCGCCCGGTCCCCGGCCGCCTCGGCGAGCGCCGTGTCACCACCACCCGGCACCATCTCCGTCCACCTCCCTCCGTACCGTCGATCCTTCGTCGGTCTCCGACCTTACGGCGAGGGTCTGACAATCGCCCTCGTCACCGGATCCGGCGGAGGAAACCGCTGGTCAGCGACGGGAGACGGACGGCAGCGACGGGAGACGGACGGCAGCGGGGCGAGGAACGGACGGCAGCGACGGGGAGCGGACGGGCTCGGGATCAGGCGGGCCGGCGGCGGAGCAGGGCGAGCAGTTGTGCGGTGCGGTGGCGGCGGGCCCAGGCGACCACCGCGAACAGCACCGCGAAGATCACCGGGGTGAGGGCGTTGCGGCCGTCGAAGACGGTGAGCTGGGTGGCGAAGGCGCCCGCCATCAGCCCGATCAGCGCCAGCGCGGCCACCCCGGACAGCAGCGGCACGACCAGTCCGATCGCCCCCGCCAGCTCCAGCGCGCCCACGAGGTACATGAACCAGTCGCCGAGGCCGATCTGATCGAAGACGGCGGTGGCGGAGGAGTGGCCGACGAGCTTGGGCCCGGCGCTCGGGACCGCCATGAACAGGGCGAGCAGGATCTGGAGGACCCATACGGAGAGATCGGCCCGCCGGGACAGCCCGGTGGTAGTGGCAGGGTGGGCGGCGGTGGTGCCGGCGGGGTGGGTGTGGGACATGGCTGCGGCCTCCTCGGGCGGCGGGTGCTCGCGGCGCACTGTGCGAGGTGCGCTGGGCGCGGTGTACGGGAGGGTTGACCGGCCCGGTGCACGGAACTCATCGCCCGGCGGGCGGGGTCTTCGGAGGGGCCGGGGAGGGTACCCGGGCCGTCAGGGAGACGACGGCCATGAGACGTACCGGCAGTGAACCGAGCACCGCGCGCAGTCCGCTGCGTTTCCGGTTGGTGCTGAGCGCCTGGGGGCTGCTGTGGGCGGTCGGCGGCACGGTGGCCTTCGTCCTGCTCGGGCAGACCGGGTGGGCGGTGGCCTGCGGTGTGCTGGCCGTGCTCGCGCTGGTGGACATGGCCGTGGTGGTGGTCCGTATGCGCCAGGGCGCCCACCTCCAGCCCGGCCGGGACATCCCGCCGTACGAGCCGCAGGAGCGCCCCCGCCGACCCGGCGGTCGGTGAGCCCGGCCCCCGTGCGGGAATTACCGGGTCCGGCTCGGTCCCGTACGGGAATTACCGGGCCCGGCTCGGCGTTTGCCAGCCGTCAGCGAGCGGAAGGACCTGAGCGTGCCCGAGACCGACCCGGAGACCCATGTCATCGACTTCCGCGCGGCCGAGCAGCTGCTCGCCGCCCGGGACCCGCGCGGTGCCGTCAAGCTGCTCGACTCGGTGATCGCGGCGCACCCCGAGAACACCGCCGCCCGGCTGCTGCGGGCCCGCGCGTTCTTCGCGGCCGCCCAGCTGCGTCCGGCCGAGTTGGAGTTCGAGCTGGTGCTGGAGCGCGAGCCGGACAACGCGTACGCCCATTTCGCGCTCGCCCGCACCTATGAGCGCTCCGGCCGCTCCGAGCAGGCCGTACGCCACTTCCGGCTGGCGGCGGCGCTGGATCCGAAGCCGGAGTATGTGGAGGCGGCGCGGTTCCCGGGGCCTCCGCCGGCCGAGGGCGGCGCCGGGGCGGGCGGCTGACCCACCGGCGCCGAGCCGTCCCGAGCTGACCGGCTCAGCTCGCGGCGGCGCGCTCGGTGAGTTCCGTCCAAACCGTGCGGACCTGGGGCTCCAGCGCCTCTCGCGGGCCGTCGTTGTCGATGACGATGTCGGCCACCGCGAGGCGCTGCTCGCGGTCGGCCTGGGCGGCCATCCGGGCGCGGGCGTCCTCCTCGGTCATCCCGCGCAGCCGCACCAGCCGGTCGAGCTGGGTCTCCGGCCGGGCGTCGACCACGATGACCAGGTCGTAGAGGGGGACGAGCCCGTTCTCGGCCAGTAGGGGCACATCGTTGACGACGACCGCACCGGGGCCCGCGGCGGCCTCCAGTTCGGCGGTCCGGTCGCGCACCAGCGGGTGCACGATGGCGTTGAGCGCCGCCAGCCGGTCGGCGTCGGCGAACACGATGGCGCCGAGCCTCGGCCGGTCGAGCGCGCCCTCCTCGGTGAGCACCCCCGGTCCGAACTCGGCCACGACGGCGGCCAGCCCGGGTGTGCCGGGCTGCACGACCTCCCGGGCGATCAGGTCGGCGTCCACCAGGACCGCTCCGTACGAGACGAGCAGCCGTGACACCTCGCTCTTGCCGGCGCCGATACCGCCGGTCAGTCCCACCTTCAGCATGGCCGGAAGCCTAGACCGGGCCCGGGGCGGCCGTTGACCCGGCCCCGGCCCGGGAAACCTTTCAGAGGTCGCCCTCGCGCTCGGCGAGGAAACGCTCGAACTCGCGGCCCAGTTCGTCCGCGGAGGGCAGGTCCACCGGCTCGGCGACCAGGTTGCCCCGGGACTCGGCGCCGGCGACCGCGTCGTACTGGTGCTCCAGCCCGCGGACCAGCGCGACCAGTTCCTCGTCGCCCTCGCCGATCTGGCGCTCGATCTCGGTCTGGGTGCGCTGGGCCTCGGTGCGCAGGGTGTGGGCCACCCCGGGCAGCACCAGTCCGGTGGCGGCGGTGACGGCCTCGATCGCGGTGAGGGCGGCGTCCGGGTAGGAGGAGCGGGCCACATAGTGCGGTACGTGCGCGGCGACCCCGAGGACGTCGTGCCCGGCCTCCATCAGCCGGTACTCCACCAGCGCCTCGGCGCTGCCCGGGACCTGCGCCTCGTCGAAGGGGCTGCGGTGGCCGGGGACCAGGTCGACCCGGTTGCCGTGCGGGGTCAACCCGACCGGGCGGGTGTGCGGAACGCCCATCGGGATGCCGTGGAAGTTGACCGAGAGGCGCACCCCGAGCCGCTCCACGACCTGCCGCACGGCGACGGCGAACCGCTCCCACTCGACGTCCGGCTCGGGGCCGGACAGCAGCAGGAAGGGCGCCCCGGTGGCGTCCTGCACCAGTCGGAGTTCGATCGCGGGCGTCTCGTACGCCGTCCAGCGGTCGCGGCGGAAGGTGAGCAGCGGGCGGCGCGCCCGGTAGTCCACGAGCCGGTCGTGGTCGAAGCGGGCCACCACCTGGTGGGGCAGCGCGTCCAGCAGGGTCTCGACGATCTGCTCGCCGGTCTCCCCCGCGTCGATGTAACCGTCGAAGTGGTAGAGCATGACCAGACCGGCCGACTCCTGGGCCAGCGCCATGTCGACGGCGGCCAGCCCCTTCGGCTCCCATGCGTACAAGTCCTGCGGATCCAGCACGATGACCACTCCTCCTCGTGTCGTCAGGGACAACACCGGTCCGCCGCGCGGGCATTCCCGAACCGCCGGAGTGATCGCCGGTCAGTGATCGCCGGTGAGTGGTGCGCCGGGCCGGAAACGGGCCGAGGCCCGCTCCCCTTTGCAGGGAGCGGGCCTCGGTCGCGGTCGACCGCGGGTCGGTCAGAGCGTCAGCTCTGGCCGCCGGCCAGCTTCTCGCGGAGCGCGGCGAGCGCCTCGTCCGACGCCAGGGCACCGGAGTTGTCGTCCGACTCCGAGGAGTAGGAACCGCCACCGCCACCGGAGGGCGCGGCGGCCGGAGCGGCGTTGCCACCCTCGGCAGCGGCGGCCTCGTCGGCCTCGCGGCTCTTGATGACCTGGGCCTGGTGCTGCTCGAAGCGCTGCTGCGCCTCGGCGTACTGGGTCTCCCAGGCCTCGCGCTGGGTCTCGTAGCCCTCAAGCCAGTCGTTGGTCTCGGGGTCGAAGCCCTCGGGGTAGATGTAGTTGCCCTGGTCGTCGTAGGACGCGGCCATGCCGTACAGGGTCGGGTCGAACTCGACCGAGGCCGGGTCGGCGCCGAAGGACTCGTTCGCCTGCTTGAGGGAGAGCGAGATCCGGCGGCGCTCCAGGTCGATGTCGATGACCTTGACGAAGATCTCGTCGTTGACCTGGACGACCTGCTCCGGGATCTCCACGTGGCGCTCGGCCAGCTCGGAGATGTGGACCAGGCCCTCGATGCCCTCGTCCACGCGGACGAACGCACCGAACGGAACCAGCTTGGTGACCTTACCCGGGACGACCTGACCGATCTGGTGGGTCCGGGCGAACTGCTGCCACGGGTCCTCCTGGGTCGCCTTCAGCGACAGGGAGACACGCTCGCGGTCCATGTCCACGTCGAGAACCTCGACGGTGACCTCCTGGCCGACCTCGACAACCTCGGACGGGTGGTCGATGTGCTTCCAGGACAGCTCGGAGACGTGCACCAGGCCGTCGACGCCGCCCAGGTCCACGAACGCACCGAAGTTGACGATCGAGGAGACGACGCCGGAGCGGACCTGGCCCTTCTGCAAGGTGGTGAGGAACGTCTGGCGGACCTCGGACTGGGTCTGCTCCAGCCAGGCACGGCGGGACAGGACCACGTTGTTGCGGTTCTTGTCCAGCTCGATGATCTTCGCCTCAAGCTCCTTGCCGACGTACGGCTGGAGGTCGCGGACGCGGCGCATCTCGACCAGGGAGGCCGGGAGGAAGCCGCGGAGGCCGATGTCGAGGATGAGACCACCCTTGACGACCTCGATGACGGTACCGGTGACGATGCCGTCCTCTTCCTTGATCTTCTCGATGGTGCCCCAGGCGCGCTCGTACTGGGCGCGCTTCTTCGAGAGGATCAGGCGGCCTTCCTTGTCCTCCTTCTGGAGGACCAGGGCCTCGATCTCGTCGCCGACCTTGACGACCTCGTTCGGGTCGACGTCGTGCTTGATCGAGAGCTCGCGGCTCGGGATGACACCTTCGGTCTTGTAACCGATGTCGAGCAGGACCTCGTCCCGGTCGACCTTCACGATGACGCCGTCGACGATGTCGCCGTCGTTGAAGTACTTGATCGTCTCGTCGATCGCGGCGAGGAAGGCTTCCTCGTTACCGATGTCGTTGACCGCAACCTGCGGGGTGGTGGCGGTGGTCTCGGTGCTGCTCGTCATGTGGGAAAGGGCTCCGGTACGGACATTGAAGTCGTAGGTACTGCTACGCCGAGAGCCCGTATCGCGCCTGTAGAAGCCGGACAGCCTGGGAAGCGCCCGCCCGCTGAGGGGTGGCGCCTCGACAACCGAGGGGACATACAACAGATGCGAGCGCGGCCTGCTCCGTCTGAGGCGCGCAGGCCCGCAGCGCAACCTTTAGCATACGGGGGCGACCGGACAGGGTCAATGCGCGAAGGCGCACACCCGGGGCAGAAAGGTGCATAGCCGGCACATTTGCCGCCCGCCGGTTCCACCGCCGCCCGATTGGGCCCCTTTACCGGCCCTACGCTGGCCGTACACCGTACCGATGATCGTACGGACGCCCGCGCGGTGCGGCGCGCGCCCCATGACTCCACGACTGACTCCACGACGGACGGACGGCATGCTCGAACGAGACCGGATCGAAGAGGACGGGACGACGCTGGAAGCGTACGAGCCGCAGGCCACCCGGCGCCAGGCCGCGGACGGCGAGAGCAGCCGGGCCAACCGCGGCTGGTGGGACCGGAACGCGGACGAGTACCAGAGCGAGCACGGCTCCTTCCTCGGCGACGACCGGTTCGTCTGGGGCCCGGAGGGGCTGGACGAGGCGGAAGCCGGACTGCTCGGCGAGGTCGCCGGGCGGGATGTGCTGGAGATCGGCGCCGGCGCCGCCCAGTGCTCCCGCTGGCTGGCCGCGCGCGGCGCCCGCCCGGTCGCCCTCGACCTCTCGCACCGCCAGCTCCAGCACGCCCTGCGCATCGACGGCGGCCCGGGCAAGGGGGTGCCCCTGGTAGAGGCGGACGCCGCGGCGCTGCCGTTCCGGGACGGCTCCTTCGACCTGGCGTGCTCGGCGTACGGGGCGATGCCCTTCGTCGCCGACCCGGTGCGGGTCTTCCGCGAGGTGGGCCGGGTGCTGCGGCCCGGCGGGAGGTGGGTGTTCTCGGTGACCCACCCGTTCCGCTGGGCGTTTCCCGACGAGCCCGGGCCGGAGGGGCTGTCGGTGGCCGGCTCGTACTTCGACCGCACCCCTTATGTGGAGCAGGACGAGGAGGGCCGGGCGGTCTATGTCGAGCACCACCGCACCGTGGGCGACCGGGTGCGCGACGTGGTGGCCGGCGGCTTCCGGCTGCTGGACCTGGTCGAGCCGGAGTGGCCGGCCTGGAACAGCCAGGAGTGGGGCGGCTGGTCCCCGCTGCGCGGGAATCTGATCCCCGGCACGGCGATCTTCGTCTGCGAGCGGGCGGGCTGATGAGCGCCGGCGATGGCGATGGCGACAGGGGTGCCGGTGGTGGGGTGACCGTACGGCTGGCGGAGCTGCGGCCGGAGGCGCTGGGGCTGCCGGTGCGCGGGGCGCTGCCCGCGCTGGCGGCAGGTCTGGCGGAGCACGGGGCGGCGGTGCTCTGCGCGCCACCGGGCACGGGCAAGACCACCCTGGTGCCGCTGGCGCTGGCCGCCGACGGGGCGCGGGTGCTGGTGGCGGAGCCGCGGCGGCTGGCGGTGCGGGCGGCGGCCCGGCGGATGGCCTGGCTGCTGGGTGAGCGGGTCGGCGGCCGGGTGGGGTTCACGGTCCGCGGTGAGCGGGTGGTGTCCCGGGAGACGGTGGTGGAGGTGGTGACCACCGGGGTGCTGCTCCAGCGGCTCCAGCGCGACCAGGAACTGCCGGGCGTGGACACCGTGGTGCTGGACGAGTGCCATGAGCGGCATCTGGACGCGGACACCGCGGCCGCGTTCCTGGTGGATGTGCGGGAGGCACTGCGGCCGGAGCTGCGGCTGGTGGCGGCCTCGGCGACCACGGACGCGGAGGCCTGGGCGCGGCTGCTGGGCGGCGCGCCGGTGGTGGAGTCGGCGGACCCGGGCCATCCGGTCGAGGTGCGCTGGGTTCCACCGCCGGGGGCGGTGCGGCCGGCCCGGGGCACCTGGGTGGATCCGGCGCTGCTGGCACATGTGGCGGCGGTGGTGCGGCGGGCGCTGGCCGAGTGCTCCGGGGACGTGCTCTGCTTCCTCCCCGGTACGGGGGAGATCGCCCGGGTGGCCGGGCTGCTGGCGGAGGCCGGGGCGGAGGTGCTCCAGGTGCACGGCCGGGCCCCGGCGGCGGTGCAGGAGGCGGTGCTCTCCCCCGGCGTACGGCGGCGGGTGGTGCTGGCGACCTCGGTGGCCGAGTCCTCTCTGACGGTGCCCGGGGTGCGGGTGGTGGTGGACTCGGGGCTGGCCCGCGAGCCGCGGGTGGACCATGCCCGGGGGCTGGGCTCGCTGACGACGGTACGGGCCTCCCAGGCGGCCGCCCGGCAGCGCGCGGGCCGCGCGGGGCGGGAGGCGCCGGGGGTGGTGTACCGCTGCTGGGCGGAGGCGGAGGACGCCACCCGGCAGCGCTTCCCGTCGCCGGAGATCCAGGTGGCCGATCTTGCGGGGTTCGCGTTGCGGGCGGCGGCCTGGGGCGATCCGGAGGCGAAGGGGTTGGCGCTGCCTGATCCCCCGCCGGCCGGGGCGATGGCGGCGGCCCGTTCGGTGCTGGCGGCGGTCGGCGCGGTGGACGGTGCCGGCCGGGTGGTGGAGCGCGGCGAGCGGCTGGTCCGGCTGGGGCTGCACCCCCGGCTGGGCCGGGCGCTGTTGGACGGCGCGGAGCGGGTGGGCGCCCGGCGGGCCGCCGAGGTGGTGGCGCTGCTGAGCGAGGAGCCGCCGCGGGCGTACGGCGACGATCTGGCCGCGGTCTGGCGGGCGGCGCGGCATGGCGGGGACGGCTATGCGGCGCGCTGGCGGGAGGAGGCCCGGCGGTTGGAGCGGCAGCTGCCGGGACGGGGCTCGGGGGACGGCGGGAGTAAGGGGTCGGGAAACGATCTGGGAAACCGGTCGGGAAACGGCTCGGGAAACGGGCTGGACTCGGGGGCGGGCGGGAGGGGCGAGGACGCGGTGGTGGGGCTGGTGACCGCGCTGGCGTTTCCCGAGCGGGTGGCACGGGCCCGGGGCGGGGGCGCGTATCTGATGGCGTCCGGGACCGGGGCGCGGCTGGCGGAGGGTTCCCGGCTGGGGGCGGCCGAGTGGCTGGCGGTGGCGGTGGCCGACCGCCCGGCGCACTCGGCCTCGGCGCGGGTGCGGCTGGCGGCCGTGGTGGACGAGGAGACCGCGCGGGAGGCCGCCGGGCATCTGCTGTCGGCGGGTGAGGAGGTGCGGTGGGAGGACGGCGAGGTGGTGGCCCGGTCGGTGGAGCGGCTGGGTGCCGTGGAGACCGCCGCGCGCCCGCTGCGCGACCCGGACCCCGTCCTCGTACGAGCGGCGCTGGTGGAGGGTCTGCGCCGGGAGGGGCTGGGGCTGCTGCGCTGGTCGCGGGAGGCGGAGGGGCTGCGGGAGCGGCTGGCGTTCCTTCACCGGGTACGGGGCGGGGGCTGGCCGGAGGTGTCGGACGCGGCGTTGCTGGAGCGTGCCGGGGAGTGGCTGGAGCCCGAGCTGTCGCGGGCGCGGCGGCGGGCGGACCTGGCGCGGCTGGACGCCGGGCAGGCGCTGAACCGGCTGCTGCCCTGGTCCTCCGGGGAGGCGGCCCGGCTGGACGAGCTGGCTCCGGAGCGGCTGACGGTGCCGAGCGGGTCGCGGGTGCGGCTGGCGTACGGCGGTGAGCAGCCGGTGCTGGCGGTGAAGCTCCAGGAGCTGTTCGGGTGGGCCGAGACCCCGACGGTGGCGGGGGTGCCGGTACTGGTGCATCTGCTGTCGCCGGCCGGGCGGCCCGCGGCGGTCACCGCGGATCTGGCCTCGTTCTGGCGGGAGGGGTACCGGGCGGTCCGGGCCGATCTGCGCGGCCGCTACCCCAAGCACCCGTGGCCCGAGGACCCGTCGACCGCGGAGCCCACCCGGCACACCACGGCACGCCGCCGCCCCTGACCTCGCGCGGGGCGGGGGTCAGGGGCGGGCTGCTTCCGGTGAGCCGGGGGGCCGGGGTCAGGCGACCTTGAGCTCCAGGGTGAGGGTGGCGCCGCCCTCGGCGGTGAGCAGGAGCCGGAAGGTGCCGCTCTCGCCGTCCGCGCGGAGCGCGGGCAGGGTGAGGGTGCCGTCCTTGCCGGTCTTCAGCCCGGTGAGGGTACGGATCGGCTTCCCGGCCGCGTCGGTGAAGTACGGGCCCTTGCCGGCCGCCTCGCCGCCCTCGGCCCCCTCGGCGGTCTCGCCGGCTTCCCCGGCCTCGGTGGCCTCGGGGGCGTCGGCGGTGGTGAGCACGGCGGCGGTCAGCGGGACTCCGCTCAGGGCGGTGCCCCGGTGGGTGGCCTTCACGGTGACCGGGGTGGCGAACTCGCCCTCGGGCTCGGCGGTCAGCTCGCCCTCGCCGGTGCGCACCAGGGCGTCGGCCTTGCGGGCGGTGACGGTGGCCTGGCGGTCCAGGGCCGGGACCTGGCGGCCGACCACGGTGGCCCGCACGGTGAACTTCCCGTCCTGGTCGCCCGCCTGGAGCTGCGGGGCGGTGGCGGTGCCGTTGACGCCGGTGAGCACGGTGGCCTTGGTGGTGCCGTCCGGGAAGACGCTGTCGGTGCTGCCGACGATGGTGAAGCGCACGCTGATCCGGGCCACCGGCTTGCCCTGGGCGTCCACCGCGGTGGCGGCGGGCCGCACCTCGAACCGGGTGCCCGCCGTCGCGGTGAGGGTGCCCGTGGTGGCGTCCTTGAGGCGGCTGACCCGTTCGGCCGGGTTCGGCACCGGGCGCGGGGTCGGCGGCTTGGGGGCCGGCGGGGTGGGGCCGGGGGGCGTCGGCGGCTTGGGGTCGGGCTTGGGCGGCTTGGGCTTCTGCGGAGCCGGCGGGGTGGGGGTGGGCGGGGTCGGGGTCGGCGGCTTGGTCTCCGGACCGGGCTTCTGCGGGGCCGGCGGGGTGTACGGGGGCGGGGTGGGCGTGGGCAGGGCAGGGACGATGGCGGGGCCCTTGCCCGTACCGGAGCCCGTCCCCGTACCCGTAGTACCCGTACCGGAGCGCTCGTCGCTGCGGTCGACGGGCAGCACGCCGGTGCCGTCGGGGACCTGGTGGCTGCCGTCGCGGTAGAACGCGAACCAGGTCAGGACGGTGCTGAGGTACTCGGTGGAGCGGTTGTAGCTGAGGATCGCCTTGTCCAGATCCCCCTTGAGCGCGAGGTCCCGGTCGTTGGCGCACAGATACAGTCCGGCGGCGCGGGCGGCGTCGTAGACGTTGTTGGGGTCCTTGCGGCCGTCACCGTTGGCGTCCCGGCCCCAGGTGGCCCAGGTGGACGGGATGAACTGCATCGGGCCGACGGCGCGGTCGTGCACCGCGTCCCCGTCGTAGGCGCCCTTGTCGGTGTCGGTGATCCGGGCGAACCCGACGCCGTTGAGGGCGGGGCCGAGGATCGGGGTGAACGTGGTGCCGTCGGCGCCGACCTGGCCGCCGCGCGCCTGGCCGGACTCCACCTTGCCGATGCCGGCGAGGAGTTGCCAGGGCAGGTTGCAGCCGGGGGCGGTGCTCTTCAGGTGCTCCTCGGCCTGGCGGTAGGCGGCCAGCACGGTCGCCGGGATGCCCGCCTCGGCGGGTCCGGTGACCACCGGCGTACCGACGGGCGGCACCGGAGTGCCGGGCTTGACCGGGGTGTCGAGCGGCGGCAGGTCCGTGTAGTACGGGGAGTCGCCGGTGGCCGAGCCGCCGTGGGCGTCGCCGGAAGCGGCCGAGGCCCCGGCGCCGGTGGGCGGCTGCTCGGTCGCCCCGCCGACCAGCGGGGTGACGCCCGGCGCCTGCGAGGCGGAGAGCGCGGCCACCGCGGCCGCCGCCACCGCTGTGCTGGTGGCCCCCTTGCGCAGTCGTCGGCCGATGTGTCCTGCCATACGTCCGGTCCCTCCCCAGTGACGATCCCTGCGCCTCAGACGGCTCTGGTGACCCAGCGGTTCCACTGCCCCGAGCGCGTCGGCCCAGGCGGACCCTATGTCAACTCGCCACCCCGGCACAGCGCCGCCCGGTCGCCTTTCACGCTTTCACCACCCGGGCGATGCCTTCGGGCCGCCGGAAGGTCGGCTCGGGGGCCGCCGGAAGGTCCGGAAAGCGGTGGAACGCCCCGCTCCGGTGCGGGCGGTGGCGGCTCGGTCTCGGCCGGTGGCGGGTCGGTGGCCGGGCGGTGGCGGGTCGGTGGCCGGGCGGCGGCGGGTCGGTCGCGGGTCGGTCGCAGGTCGGTAGCCGGGTCGGCCGGGTCGGGTGCGGCGTCGCGCATACTGGGCGCCGACGATCACCGCCGCGCCACCGGGACGACGACCGCGCCTCGGTGCGGGGGCCGGACCCGCCGCGTACACCGGGCGGACGGGGTCCGGCCCGTGCGGCCCGGAACTGCGCGGCCTGGAACTCAGCGGCCTGGAATTCGGGGGGACCGCCTTGCCGTTCACATTGAGCCATGCCGCCGCGGCGCTGCCGGGGCTGCGCCGCACCGGGGAGGCACGCGGCCCGCTGGTCGCCTCGGCGCTGGTGATGGGCACGTTCGCCCCGGACATGGTGTACTTCGCGGCCTCCCTCGCCCCGGACGCGATGTTCCTCGGCGAGGTCACCCACGGCTGGGCGGGGCTGTTCACCGTCGATGTGCTCATCACGGCCGCACTGGTGGGGATGTGGCTGCTGGTACGGGAGCCCCTGCTCGCCCTGTTTCCGGCCCGGTTCCGGGGGCCCGTGCACGGCCTGGTCCGGGGGCGGCCCTGGCGGGAGCGCCATCCGGCGGCGCTGGCCTGCTGGTTCTACGCGTCGGCGGTCATCGGGGCGGCCACCCATGTGGGCTGGGACCTGTTCACCCATCCCGGCCGCTGGGGCACCCGGGTGCTGCCCGTCCTGGACGAGCGGGTGGCGGGCTTCCCGCTGTACACCTACGCCCAGTACGGCAGTTCGGCGGTGGCGCTGGTCCTGCTGGGCTGGTTCCTGGCCCGGGCGCTGCGCCGCCCGCCGTCCGGTCCGCCGCCGCTGCCGGGGCTGGACCGGCGGGAACGGCTGCAGGGGGTGGGGTTGCTGGTCGGCTGCGCGGTGGCGGGAACGGTCCACCGGTGCCTGCGCTGGTACGCGTACTGGGGCGACCGGATCGAGACTCCGCTGGACGTCGTGCCGACCGCCTGCTTCGGCGCGGGCGCGGGGCTGGCGGTGGGCGTGGTGCTGTACGGGACGCTGATGCGGCTGCGCGGCGGGCGCCGGCTGGACGCGCCCTAACAAGCCGAAGGCACGATGGTGGACTCCCCGGCCAGGGTCCGGGTCAGGACGAGGGTGGTGGTGCCGTCGTCCTCGGCGATGTCCCGGACATGGACGAAGCCCAGTCGGCCGAGCAGGGTGACCGAGGCGGTGTTGGCCTCGGCCACGGTGGCGTGCACCTCGCCCAGCCGCAGGGTGCCGAAGCCGTAGCCGATGATCGTCTCGGCGAGCTCCCGGCCGAGGCCGGCGCCCCAGACGTCGGGGGCGAGGGCGTAGATGATCTCGTGGCCGCGCACCTCGTCGGTCCGCTTGATCTCGGCGTGGCCGACATAGCGGCCGTCGCACCGGACGGCCCACACATCGAACAGGTCCCGGTCGTAGACCTGGCTGAAGACCCGCCAGAACAGGGCGCGGTCCTCCGCCTCCGTGGCGGGGCCGTCGCCCATCCACCGGGAGACCCGCTCGTCCTGGAACAGGGCGACGAAGTCCTCCTCGTCGCCGGGGACATAGGGCTCCAGGGTCAGGCGGGCGGAGTGCAGGGTGGAGGTGGTCACAGGCGGCGACGGTAGTGCGGGCCCCTGGCCGGGGCAACGGGGTTTCCCGGGGCGTTGCCCGCCGCGGACCGCGGGTTTCCCGCGTCCGGCGGGGGCTTCCGGGCGGCGGTGTCGGAGCCGGCTGGGAGACTGCGGCCATGTCACTCGCCGATCTCACCCTCGCCCGCTGGCGGTCCTTCGACGCTTCCGCCGCGCACCGGCTGGCCCGGGAGGCCGCCGACCTGGTGGACGGCCAAGTCGTCGCCGTCGAGACCGTGGAGCATTCGGGCGGTCCGCTGCACCGGGTGTGCGTCGAGCGGGGCGGCCGGCGGTTCGCGCTGGTGCCCGGTGGGGCGGTGTCGCTGGGGTTCGACCCGGAGCGCTGGACGCCTGCGCCGGGGCAGGACGCCGACTACGCGCGGAGTGTGGAGCAGGGGTACGGCAGTGGGCCCGATCTGCGGGCCCATCTGACGCTGGAGCTCAGCCCGGCCCGTACGGCGGTGCTGCCGACGGTGCTGATGGCGGTGGAGGACGAGAGCGCCGAGGATCATGTCACCGACTCGCTCGCCGAGCTGCCGGGCGCCCTCGCGGCCGAGGGGCTGCGGCTGCCGAGCGCCGACGAGTGGGAGTACGGCTGCGGGGCGGGGGCGGGCACGCTGTTCCGGTGGGGCGACGACTGCCCGCTGGACCGCGACCCCTATAGCGACCCCTCCGGCCCGCACCAGGGGCTGAACGCCTTCGGGCTGCGGATCGCCTATGACACCTACCGCACCGAGCTGAGCACCGACCCGGGCTCCGTCCACGGCGGTGACGGAGGCGAGTCGGTGTGCGGCGGCTACGGCGCCCTGCTGGGCTGGCTGCCGCTGGCCACCGCCCAGCGCAACGCCGCGATGGCGGAGTTCGTGTACGGCCCGGAGGGAGAGGACGCCTGGGGCGACCTCTCCCTCCGGCCGGTGCTGGACCTCTGAAGCGGCAAGCTCCTTCGCGGGCCCGGCAGCGTAGCCGTCAGTGCGCGGCGGACTCCCAGTCCGGGCCGACGCCGACCGAGACGTCCAGCGGGGCGCGCAGATGGACGGCGCCGGACATCTCCCGGCGGACGATCTCCTCGACCCGCTCCCGCTCGCCGGCGGCCAGCTCCAGCACGATCTCGTCGTGGACCTGGAGCAGCATCCGGGAGGTGAGCCCGGCCTCGGTGAGCGCCCGGTCGACGCGCAGCATGGCGACCTTGACGATGTCGGCGGCGGTGCCCTGGATGGGGGCGTTGAGCGCCATCCGCTCGGCGGCCTCGCGGCGCTGGCGGTTGTCGCTGTTGAGGTCCGGGAGGTAGCGGCGGCGGCCGAGCATGGTCTCGGTGTACCCGGTGGCGCGGGCCTCGTCGACGACCCGGCGCAGATAGTCGCGGACGCCGCCGAACCGCTCGAAGTAGGTGTCCATCAGGGCGCGGGCCTCGCCCGCCTCGATGGACAGCTGCTGGGAGAGGCCGAAGGCGGAGAGCCCGTACGCCAGGCCGTAGGACATGGCCTTGATCTTGCGGCGCATCTCGGCGTCGACCGCGGTCCCGGGCACCGAGAAGACCTGGGAGGCGACCGTGGTGTGCAGGTCCTCGCCGGAGGTGAAGGCCTCGATCAGGCCCTCGTCCTCGGAGAGGTGGGCCATCACCCGCAGCTCGATCTGGCTGTAGTCGGCCGTCATCAGGGCCTCGTACCCCTCGCCGACGACGAAGCCGTGCCGGATGGCGCGGCCCTCGTCGGTGCGGACCGGGACGTTCTGCAGGTTGGGGTCGGTGGAGGAGAGCCGGCCGGTGGCGGCGACGGTCTGGCTGAAGGTGGTGTGGATGCGCCCGTCGGCGGCGATCGTCTTGATCAGCCCTTCGACGGTGGAGCGCAGCCGGGCCTGCTCGCGGTGGCGGAGCATGATGACCGGCAGCTCGTGCTCGGTCTGGGCGGCCAGCCAGGCCAGCGCGTCGGCGTCGGTGGTGTAGCCGGTCTTGGTCTTCTTGGTCTTGGGGAGGTTCAGCTCGCCGAAGAGGACCTCCTGGAGCTGCTTGGGCGAGCCGAGGTTGAACTCGTGGCCCACGGAGGCGTGCGCCTCCTTCACGGCCTGCTGCACCGCGCCGGCGAACTGCTGCTCCATGGCCTCCAGATGGGCCCGGTCGGCGCGGATGCCGTGCCGCTCCATCCGGGCCAGCAGCAGCGAGGTGGGCAGCTCCACATCGTGCAGCAGCTCGGTGGCGCCGACCTCGGTGAGCCGGCCGCCGAAGGCCTCGCCGAGGTCGAGGACCGCGCGGGCCTGGGACATCAGGGCGTCCGCCTCGGCCTGCTCGTCCTCGGTGCCGAAGGCGAGCTGGCCGTCGGCGGCGGCCGGGGCCAGCTCGCGGTGCAGGTACTCCACGGACAGGGCGTCCAGGGCGAAGGAGCGGCGGCCCGGCTTGACCAAGTAGGCGGCGAGCGCGGTGTCCATGGTGATGCCGGAGATGTCCCAGCCGTGCTCGGGGAAGACCCGCAGCGCGTCCTTGGCGCTGTGCAGCACCTTGGGCCGGGCCGGGTCGGCGAGCCAGCCGGCGAAGGCCCGCTCGTCGGCCTCGTCGAGCTGGGTGGTGTCGAACCAGGCGGCCTCCCCGCCGGCCGCGGCGAGCGCAACCTCGCTGACGCTGCCGCTGCCCAGGGCCCAGGCGGCGACGGTGGCCATGCCGAGCGGCTGGTCGCCGTGCCGCTCCAGCCAGGGCGCGAGCTCCCCGGAGTGCAGCACCGCGCCGTCCAGCTCGATCCCGGCGGCCGGCGCCGGGGCCTCCTCGGCCTCGGCGCCCGGGTCCACGGCGAGCAGCCGGTCCCGGAGGCTGGGGTTGCGGATCTCCAGGACCTCCAGGAAGCCCTTGAGGGCCGTCCGGTCGTAGGCGGCCCGCTCCAGCTCGGCGACGGCCTTGGGCAGCTCGACATCCCGGACCAGCTCGGTGAGGTGCCGGTTCATCTTCACCGACTCCAGGTGGTCGCGCAGGGCCTGGCCGACCTTGCCCTTGACCTCGTCGGCCCGCTCCACTAGCTCGGCGAAGGTGCCGAACTGGTTGATCCACTTGGTGGCCGTCTTCTCGCCGACGCCGGGGATGCCGGGGAGGTTGTCCGACGGGTCACCGCGCAGGGCGGCGAAGTCCGGGTACTGGGCCGGGGTGAGCCCGTACTTCTCCTGCACCTTCTCCGGGGTGAACCGGGTCAGCTCGGAGACGCCCTTGGTCGGGTAGAGCACGGTGACATGGTCGGAGACCAGCTGGAAGGAGTCCCGGTCGCCGGTGACGATCAGCACCTCGAACCCGGCCGCCTCGGCCTGGGTGGCGAGGGTGGCGATGATGTCGTCGGCCTCGAAGCCGTCCACGGCGAAGCGGACCGCGTTCATCGTGTCCAGGAGCTCGCCGATCAGCTCGACCTGGCCCTTGAACTCGTCGGGGGTGGAGGAGCGGTTCGCCTTGTACTCGGGGAAGTCCGCCGAGCGCCAGGTCTTGCGGGAGACGTCGAACGCCACCGCGAAGTGCGTGGGCGCCTCGTCACGCAGGGTGTTGGCCAGCATCGAGGCGAAGCCGTAGATGGCGTTGGTCGTCTGCCCGCTCGCGGTGGTGAAGTTCTCCGCGGGCAGCGCGAAGAACGCCCGGTACGCCAGCGAGTGCCCGTCCATGAGGAGCAGGCGCGGGCGGGCGTCCCCGGTCTTCTTCGACGGGTCGTCGGTCTTCTTCGATGCTTTCTCTGCCACGGATCCGATCCTGCCACGGACCACTGACAATCCCGACCGAGGCACCTCGCCGCCCGTCGGTGGAGGGCTCCGGCGGGGGGCCTCGCCGCCGCCCCGGAGGGCTCCGGGAGGGGCGTTGTCGGTGGTGCGTGACACTATCGAAGACAGCGGTGGAAGGCAGCGGGCAAGCAGCGCGCAGCCACCGTGTACACCGAGCTCAAGGGGGAGCGCGATGGCCAGCAAGCCGCCCGCCGGGGATCCGGTCCAGGACGCCCCGGAGGTCAGCGGGCCCCGGCACTCCGCGGCCGGGCTGCCCGCCGTCGGCCACACCCTGCGGATGTCCCGGCAGCAGATGGGGCTGGCCCGCACCGCCCGCACCCTGCTCAAGGTCAACCAGAAGGACGGCTTCGACTGCCCCGGCTGCGCCTGGCCCGAGGGCGAGGACCGCCATGTCGCGGAGTTCTGCGAGAACGGGGCGAAGGCCGTCGCCGAGGAGGCCACCCTGCGCCGGGTGACCCCGGAGTTCTTCGCCGCACACCCGCTGGCCGACCTGGCCGGGCGCAGCGGGTACTGGCTGGGCCAGCAGGGCCGGATCACCGAGCCGGTGTACGCGGCCGAAGGCGCCGACCGGTACGAGCCGGTGAGCTGGGAGCGGGCCTTCGCGATCATCGCCGAGGAGCTGACCGCCCTCGACTCCCCCGACGAAGCCGTCTTCTACACCTCCGGCCGCACCAGCAACGAGGCCGCGTTCCTGCTCCAGCTCCTCGCCCGCGAGTTCGGCACCAACAACCTGCCCGACTGCTCCAACATGTGCCATGAGTCCTCCGGCTCGGCGCTGACCGAGACCATCGGCGTCGGCAAGGGCAGCGTCTCCCTGGAGGACCTGCACCACGCCGATCTGATCATCGTCGCCGGGCAGAACCCGGGCACCAACCACCCCCGGATGCTCTCCGCGCTGGAGAAGGCCAAGGCCGCCGGGGCGAAGATCATCTCGGTCAACCCGCTGCCCGAGGCCGGGCTGGAGAAGTTTAAGAACCCGCAGACCGCCCGCGGGATGCTCCAGGGCACCTCGCTCACCGACCTGTTCCTCCAGATCCGCATCGGCGGCGACCAGGCCCTCTTCCGCCTCCTCAACAAGCTGGTCATCGAGACCGAGGGCGCGGTGGACGAGGCCTTCGTCGCCGAGCACACCCATGGGTACGAGGAGCTGGCCGCCGCCGCGAAGGCCGCCGACTGGGACGAGACCCTGGCCGCCACCGGCCTGGACCGGGCCGGTATCGAGCAGGCGCTGGCGATGATCCTCGCCTCGCAGCGCACCATCGTGTGCTGGGCGATGGGCCTCACCCAGCACAAGCACGCCGTCGCCACCATCCGCGAGGTGGTCAATCTGCTGCTGCTGCGCGGCGCCATCGGCCGCCCTGGCGCCGGGGTCTGCCCGGTGCGCGGCCACTCCAATGTGCAGGGCGACCGCACCATGGGGATCTTCGAGCGGCCCGCGCCCGCCTTCCTGGACGCCCTGGACCGCGAGTTCAAGATCACCAGCCCGCGCCACCACGGCTATGACACCGTGCGCGCCATCCAGGCGCTGCGCGACGGCGAGGCTAAGGTCTTCCTCGCCATGGGCGGCAACTTCGTCGCCGCCTCCCCCGACACCGAGGTCACCGAGGCGGCGATCCAGCGCGCCCGGCTGACCGTGCACGTCTCCACCAAGCTCAACCGCTCGCACGTCGTCACCGGCGCCCGCGCGCTGATCCTGCCCACCCTGGGCCGCACCGACAAGGACGTCCAGGCGAGCGGAAAGCAGTTCGTCACCGTCGAGGACTCCATGGGCCTGGTGCACGCCTCCCGGGGCAATCTGCGCCCCGCCGGACCGAAACTGCTCTCCGAGCCGGCCATCGTGGCCCGGCTGGCCCGGGCCGTGCTCGGCGAGGCCTCCGCGACACCGTGGGAGGAGTTCGAGCGGGACTACGGCACGATCCGCGACCGGATCGCCCGGGTGATCCCCGGCTTCGAGGACTTCAACGAGCGGATCGCCCGCCCCGGCGGCTTCGCCCTGCCGCACGCCCCGCGCGACGAGCGCCGCTTCCCCACCCGTACCGGAAAGGCCAACTTCACCGCCGCCCCGGTGGAGTACCCGGAGGTGCCCGAGGGTCGGCTGCTGCTGCAGACCCTGCGCTCGCACGACCAGTACAACACCACGATCTACGGTCTGGACGACCGCTACCGCGGCATCAAGGGCGGCCGCCGGGTCGTCCTGGTCCACCCTGAGGACGCTCGCGCCCTGGGCTTCGCCGACGGGGACCGCGCCGACCTGGTCGGCGAGTGGACCGACGGCACCGAGCGCCGCGCCCCCGGCTTCCGGGTCGTCCACTACCCGACGGCCCGCGGCTGCGCCGCCGCGTACTACCCGGAGACCAACGTCCTGGTGCCACTGGACTCCACCGCCGACGTCAGCAACACCCCCGCCAGCAAGTCCGTCATCGTCCGTCTGGAACAATCGGCTGCCGCCTAAGCGTTTGCTCAGGCGCAGCGACCGAAGACGACCGCAGACGATCCGTACGACGACGAACGGAGCCGGGCCCATGGGCGAGCAGACACAGGTGGCATCCCCCTCCTCTTCCTCTTCCCCCTCGCCGCTGTTTCCCCAGGCGGTGCTCGACGAGTACGCCGCCCTCGGCGTCGACCTGGCCGCGCTGTTCTCGGCGGGCGACCTCGGCACCCGGATGGGCGTGGAGATCCTGGAGGCCTCCGCCGAGCGCGTGGTCGGCACCATGCCCGTCAAGGGCAACACCCAGCCGTACGGGCTGCTGCACGGCGGCGCCTCCGCCGTCCTGGCCGAGACCCTGGGCTCGGTCGGCTCCATGCTGCACGGTGGCCCCGCCAAGATCGCCGTCGGCGTGGACCTGAACTGCACCCACCACCGGGGCGCCCGCGACGGCCTGGTCACCGGCACCGCCACGCCCGTCCACCGCGGCCGCTCCACCGCCACGTACGAGATCGTCATCACCGACGAGCAGGACCGCCGGGTCTGCACCGCCCGGCTGACCTGCCTGCTGCGCGACCTGGCCCCCAGGGACGCCGAACACGTCCCCGTCGCCGGCCCCGACGCCGCCAGCTGACGGCGGGGGAGGCGGGGGCCGGGAGCCACGTACCGCCGCCCGTACCCCGCTCCCCCACCGCGCACGTACAGCCGCACTCACCCCCCACGCTCCTTACCGGGCGGGGGTCGCACGGGGCGGGGCCCTATCGGGCGAGGGGCCGGCACTGTCGCTGTCCGTCGCCATCGGCCATGTATCGGCACCTCCGCCGGTGGCGGCTCCGGTGCCGTGGCGCGCCCGGCGCGGGCGCTCCCGCCACGCCGTACCGTCGCCGTTCACCGACCGGTCTCGCAGCCGCCACACGGAGGTGGCGCAACCGGCCGAGCAGCGAGCTCGGCGGTCGATCCGGAGTCCGGCCGCCGCCTGGACGCCCCCCTGACCGGGGCTGGAAGCGCTCGGAGACGGCCTTCGCCGCACACCCCGGCCGGACCACCGACCGATGGCCTTCACATCCGCCCCACCAGCCCTCACCGCTCTCACCAATTACTCACCGTTCAACCACAGTTGGGTGGACCAGAGAGGTCGGGTGCCGGGCACCGGCGGGGGCCGGGCACCTCCGCGAGG
The DNA here is from genome assembly GCF_040644755.1 of Streptomyces sp. NPDC046887. Classification (NCBI taxonomy): domain Bacteria; kingdom Bacillati; phylum Actinomycetota; class Actinomycetes; order Kitasatosporales; family Streptomycetaceae; genus Streptomyces; species Streptomyces sp. NPDC046887. Next base: position 90,801 of record NZ_JBEYXH010000012.1, on the reverse strand, counting down.
GGTGGGCGGAGGCCTCGGCCCGCCTCCTGGCGCCCTCGACCGGCGCGACCCCCAGGGGCGAAGCGGAGCCTTTACCTCCGCCACCTGGCGGGAAGCGCAACTTCCGCTCCCGTCAGGCCACTTCGCCTACCGGATTCCGAGTGCCGCTGAGCGGACACCGCGCACGTCGGACGCAGTACCGGTGGATCTGACGGGACTTCGGGGAGTCGGGCCTTCGGCGGACTCACGGGGCGGGCTCGCGAGCACCGGGCCGACGAGGCCGCGAGGGGCGCGGACGGGGGCCCGGCCGGCGGGGTGGGCGGGGCGGTCACGGGGCGGCGGAGGCGGTCGCGGTGGGACCCGGGGAGGGTCCCGCACACGTCGGACCACCCGCCGGGCGGCCGGGCGCCCGACCCGGATTTCGTCACCCTGAGTGACATGACACCGAGCCGGCGAGGGGGAGGGAAACCGCCGCCGAGACCTCGGCACGCTCCTCGGCGCACCTGATTCCGACCGACTCGGGAGCGGGTCCGCGTAAGGAGTGTGATCGCCTCAAGCGCCTTAGCGGAACTGGGTGTTCTCACGATGTGAGAAGAACGCCCCGTCGAGGCCGACGCGTGTATGCACCACTCACCGCAAACGTTTGGCCACGGCATAACAAGAGAGTCACATCCTGCCGATGGCGCTCCCGGACCCGGCCCGGCTGCGCTTAGAGTCACGGCCAGTCACCGCGCCGCCGGGCGCGTCAGTTCACGGCTGTACCCACCACACGTACGGCCCGGCGCTCGCAACGGCTCCTCAAGCGAGGAGACCGCGCCAGGGAAAGGACCCCTTCGTGCGACAGCGTTCGTTGTTCATGCTCACCGCAGTGCTCACCACCGGAGCGCTGACCCTCACCGCTTGCGGTTCGCGCGACGACAAGGCCGGCGGGGACGCGGAGGGCGGCGGCACCACCGTCGTCATCGGTGTCGACGCACCCTTCACCGGCGACCTTTCCGCCCTGGGTCTGGGCATCAAGAACTCCGCCGACCTGGCGGTCAAGCAGGCCAACAAGAACAAGACCGTCGAAGGTGTCACCTTCAAGCTGGAGGCCCTGGACGACCAGGCGCAGCCCTCCTCCGGCCAGCAGAACGCCACCAAGTTCGTCGCCGACAAGAACGTCCTCGGCGTGGTCGGCCCGCTGAACTCCTCGGTCTCGGAGTCCATGCAGAAGGTCTTCGACGACGCCAAGCTGGCCCAGGTCTCCCCCGCCAACACCTCCCCGACCCTGAGCCAGGGCCAGGACTGGAACGGCGGCACCAAGGTCCGCCCGTACAAGGCCTACTTCCGCACCGCCACCACGGACGCCGTCCAGGGCCCGTTCGCGGCGCAGTACCTCTTCAACGAGGGCAAGAAGAAGAAGGTCTACCTGATCGACGACAAGAAGACCTACGGCGCGGGCCTGGCCGCCACCTTCAAGGCGGAGTTCACCAAGCTCGGCGGCAAGGTCGTCGGCACCGACCACGTGGACCCGGAGACCAAGGACTTCTCCTCCGTGGTCACCAAGATCAAGAACTCCGGCGCCGACGTGGTCTACTACGGTGGCGAGTACCCGGCGGCCGGCCCGTTCAGCAAGCAGATCAAGAAGGCCGGCGCCAAGATCCCGCTGGTCGGCGGTGACGGCATCTACAGCGCCGACTTCATCAAGCTGTCCGGCAAGGAGGGTGAGGGCGACCTCGCCACCTCCGTCGGCGCCCCGCTGGACGAGCTGCCCTCCGCCAAGGAGTTCGTGGCCAACTACAAGGCGGCCGGCTACAAGGACGCCTTCGAGGCCTACGGCGGCTACTCCTACGACGCCGCCTGGTCGATCATCGAGGCCGTCAAGAAGGTCGTCGCGGACAACGACGGCAAGCTGCCGTCCGACGCCCGCGCCAAGGTCATCGAGGCCCTCCAGGGCGTCTCCTTCGACGGGGTGAGCGGCAAGGTCTCGTTCGACGAGTTCGGCGACACCACCAACAAGCAGCTCACCGTCTACCAGTACAAGGGCAACGCCTGGGTCCCGGTCAAGTCCGGCACCCTCAGCTGAACCAGCCGCACCACCCCACTCCGTAACACCCCCTACGCCGCGCGGGGCGCTGCACCAGGCGCCCCGCGCGGTGTCACATCCGCACACACCTCGGAGGACCTGCGGTGAACGAACTGCCGCAACAGCTGGTCAACGGCCTGCTACTGGGATCCATGTACGGCCTGGTCGCCATTGGCTACACGATGGTCTACGGCATCGTCCAGCTCATCAACTTCGCCCACGGCGAGATCTTCATGATCGGCGGGTTCGGCGCCCTGTCGGTCTACCTGCTGCTGCCCGGCGGCACCACCCTGTGGATCGCGCTGCCCCTGATGCTCATCGGCGCCATCATCGTCGCCGTCCTGGTGGCCGTGGCGGCGGAACGGTTCGCCTACCGACCACTCAGAGGCGGACCACGGCTCGCCCCCCTCATCACCGCCATCGGCCTCTCCCTGGCGCTCCAGCAGGCCGTCTGGGCCTGGTACCCGGAGGCCAAGTCCTCCCGCACCTTCCCCGAGATACCCGGCGGCCCCTTCCACCTGGGCTCCGTCACCATCCAGACCGGTGACATCTTCCTGGTCATAGCCGCCCCGATCTCGATGCTGATCCTCGGCTACTTCGTCATGCGCACCCGCACCGGCCGCGGCATGCAGGCCACCGCGCAGGACCCGGACACCGCCAAGCTGATGGGCATCAACACCGACCGCATCATCGTGGTCGCCTTCGCCCTCGGCGCCGCCTTCGCCGCCATCGGAGCCGTCGCCTACGGCCTGAAGTACGGCGAGGTCCAGTTCCGCATGGGCTTCCTCCTCGGCCTCAAGGCGTTCACCGCGGCCGTCCTCGGCGGCATCGGCAACATCTACGGCGCCATGATCGGCGGCCTCGTCCTCGGCGTCGCCGAGACCATGGCCTCCGCCTACGTCAACCACGTGCCCGGCATGGAACAGCTCGGCGGCCAGTCCTGGGCCAACGCCTGGGCCTTCGTACTTCTCATCCTCGTACTGCTCTTCAGGCCCCAGGGCCTGCTGGGCGAGCGCGTCGCGGACAGGGCGTGAGCACCATGACCACACAGACCGCCCCCACCGCGGCGGACACCCCGATCACCCCCGCCGCCGACCGGCGCACCCGCTTCATCGGCCTGCCGGAGAACATCGCCCGGGCCACCGCCACCGGCGGCGGCGCCCTCACCGTCGTCTCCGCCTTCCTCGCCTGGACGTGGACCTCCGCCTTCCCCGGCGACCTCACCGTCTACGGCTACCCCGGCGGCCTCCAGTGGCTCGTCCTGGTCGCCGGCGTCCTCACCACCCTGTTCGGCCTCGCCTCCTACGGCGTCAAGGGCCTCGGCTGGCTGGTGCCCGCCGGAGCCGACGCGGCCATCAAGCTCTCCGCGCTGGCCGCGTTCACCACCGCCTGGTACACCATCGGCGCCATCAGCTTCCAGCTCGGCGGCCTGGTCAACCTGGAGCCCGGCGGCTACGTCGTCGCCCTCGCCACACTCGCCGCCCTCATCGGCGCGCTCGCCCTGCCCTTCGAGCGGCCGGACACCCAGCCCGCCGACCCCGAGGACAGCGGCCTCGACCAGTTCAAGCACAACGCCTCCAACGGCTGGACCGTGTTCAAGGGCGGCTTCGCCGCCACCCGCACCCCGGCCCCGGCCCGGGTCCTGCCCGCGTACGCCGAGATCCTGATCATCACCGCCGTGCTCGCCCTCGGCCTGATCGTCTTCACCTACGGGATCACCACCGACTACGACGAGCTGTTCCTCGGCTTCCTCCTCACCGCCGGCCTCGGCTTCGCCGCCATCGGCAAGGCCGGGCTCATCGCCCGCGTCTCCGCGCTGTCCGCCCGGCACCGCAACGTCACCATGGTCGGCGCCTTCGTCGCCGCCGCGGCGTTCCCCTTCACCCAGAGCGACGACCAGTACGCCACCATCGGCGTCAACATCCTGATCTTCGCCACCGTCGCCCTCGGCCTGAACATCGTCGTCGGCCTCGCCGGACTGCTCGACCTCGGCTACGTCGCCTTCCTCGGCGTCGGCGCCTACGCCGCCGCCATGGTCTCCGGCTCCCCGTCCTCGCCGTTCGGCCTGCACCTGCCCTTCTGGGCCGCCATGCTCGTCGGCGCCGTCGCCTCCATGATCTTCGGCGTCCTCATCGGCGCCCCGACCCTGCGGCTGCGCGGCGACTACCTCGCCATCGTCACCCTCGGCTTCGGTGAGATCTTCCGCATCGCCGTCCTCAACCTCGACGGCATCTCCGGCCCCGACGTCACCAACGGCTCCGCCGGCATCTCCGCCATCCCCAACCTCAACATCTTCGGCTTCGACTTCGGCGCCGAGCACAGCATCGGCGGCTTCACCCTCGGCCGCTTCGCCAACTACTTCTTCCTGATGCTGCTCGTCACCCTCGTCGTGGTCGTCGTCTTCCGGCGCTCCGCCGAATCCCGCATCGGCCGCGCCTGGGTCGCCATCCGCGAGGACGAGACCGCCGCACTCGCCATGGGCATCAACGGCTTCCGCGTCAAGCTGATCGCCTTCGCCCTCGGCGCCACCCTGGCCGGCCTCGCCGGAGCCGTCCAGGCCCACGTCACCTACACCGTGACACCCGAGCAGTACCAGTTCGCCCACGCCATCCCGCCCAACTCGGCGTTCCTCCTCGCCGCCGTGGTGCTCGGCGGCATGGGCACCATCAGCGGCCCGCTGATCGGCGGCGCCCTGCTCTTCCTCATCCCCAACAAGCTCCAGTTCCTCAGCGAACTCCAGCTCTTCGCGTTCGGCGTCGCGCTCATCCTGCTGATGCGCCTGCGCCCCGAAGGCCTCATCGCCAACCGCCGCAACCAGCTGGAATTCCACGAGAACGACGAGAAGGACGACGCGCCGGCCACGCTCACGAAGGCAGGTGCCTGACGCCATGACCACCACCACCGACACCACCGCCCCGGCCCCCGCCGGGAAGGCGGTCGAGACCGTGCTCGACGCCCGCGGCGTCACCATGCGCTTCGGCGGCCTCACCGCCGTCCGCGACGTGGACCTCACCGTCAACTCGGGCGAGATCGTCGGCCTCATCGGCCCCAACGGCGCCGGCAAGACCACCTTCTTCAACTGCCTCACCGGCCTCTACATCCCCACCGAGGGAGAGGTCCGCTACAAGGGCACCGTCCTGCCGCCCAAGTCCTTCAAGGTCACCGCGGCCGGCATCGCCCGCACCTTCCAGAACATCCGCCTCTTCAGCAACATGACGGTGCTGGAGAACGTGCTCGTCGGACGCCACACCCGCACCAAGGAAGGCCTCTGGTCGGCCCTGCTGCGCGGCCCCGGCTTCCACAAGGCGGAGGCCGCCTCCCGGGAACGCGCCATGGAACTCCTGGAGTTCGTGGGCCTCGCCAACAAGGCCGAGCACCTCTCGCGCAACCTCCCCTACGGCGAGCAGCGCAAGCTGGAGATCGCCCGCGCCCTGGCCAGCGAACCGGGCCTGCTCCTCCTCGACGAGCCCACCGCCGGCATGAACCCCCAGGAGACCCGGGCCGCCGAAGAGCTCATCTTCGCCATCCGGGACCAGGGCATCGCCGTCCTCGTCATCGAGCACGACATGCGCTTCATCTTCAACCTCTGCGACCGGGTCGCCTGCCTCGTCCAGGGCCAGAAGCTCATCGAGGGCACCGCCTCCGTCGTCCAGAGCGACGAGCGCGTCATCGCCGCCTACCTCGGCGAACCCTTCGAAGCCGCCCCCGGTGACGAGGAGGCCGCCGAGGTCGCCGCCGCCGAGCAGCGCGCCGCCGAAGCCGCCGCCGAGGAGGCCGGCAGCGACCTCACCACGACGCCGGCCGCCGGTGACACGGCCGCCGACGACACCCCCGCCACCCCGGCGGACACCACCACCCCGGACGACGACACCACGCCGAAGGCCACCGCCCCCGGCGACGACACCACCCCGTCCTCCGGCCCCCGCAAGGAGAACGACGCATGACCGCACTGCTCGAAGTCGAGGACCTGCGCGTCGCCTACGGCAAGATCCAGGCCGTCAAGGGCATCTCCTTCACGGTCGAAGAGGGCGAGGTCGTCACCCTCATCGGCACCAACGGCGCCGGCAAGACCACCACCCTGCGCACCCTCTCCGGCCTGCTCAAGCCGGTCGGCGGCCAGATCCGCTTCGAGGGCAAGTCCCTCCGCAAGATCCCCGCCCACAAGATCGTCTCCCTCGGGCTCGCGCACTCTCCCGAAGGGCGGCACATCTTCCCGCGCATGTCGATCGAGGACAACCTCCTCCTCGGCGCCTTCCTCCGCAGCGACAAAGCCGGCATCGACAAGGACGTCCAGCGCGCCTACGACCTCTTCCCCATCCTCGGGGAACGCCGCAAGCAGGCCGCCGGCACCCTCTCCGGCGGCGAGCAGCAGATGCTCGCCATGGGCAGGGCCCTGATGTCCCAGCCCAAGCTGCTCATGCTGGACGAACCCTCCATGGGCCTCTCGCCCATCATGATGCAGAAGATCATGGCCACCATCGCCGAGCTCAAGTCCCAGGGCACCACCATCCTGCTCGTCGAGCAGAACGCCCAGGCCGCCCTGGCCCTCGCCGACCACGGCCACGTCATGGAGATCGGCAAGGTCGTCCTCTCCGGCACCGGACAGGACCTCCTCCACGACGAGTCCGTCCGCAAGGCCTACCTCGGCGAGGACTGACCCACCACGGCACCGTTGAGGGCCCGCCCGGCGACCGCACACGCGACCGCCGGACGGGCCCTCACCCGTACCCGCTCATACGCGCCTCCCCCGGCTCCCGTACGGAGCACCAGCGCAGGCCACACCCCCGCCCGCGCCCCTACCGTACGAGCCAAGGGCCGGTACGCGCCCTCCCCCGCAACCCGCCCGGGCCGCCCCCACCCGGGCCCGGAAGGGCACCCACCCATGACACCCCCCACGACCCCCACGGACGCCGGCCACCCCACCCGCCGCAGCGTCCTCACCGGCCTCGCCGCCGGCGCCGCCACCCTCCCCGTACTCAGCGGCTGCACCACCCACCCCGCCGCGAGCGCCCAACCCACCGGCTCCCCCAGCGGCAGCACCAGCCCCGGCACCGCCGACCAGAACGCCGCCCCCGGCGCCATGCGGCTCTTCGACAACCCCGACTACAACTTCCAAGCCCTCTTCGCCCTCGGCGCCGCCGGACAAGGCTCCACCGAAGTCGGCGAAACCCTCACCGCCGTCAACACCATCAACCAGGCCGGCGCCAGCAGCCAGACCTTCACCGACACCTTCCGCACCTGGGGAAAACGCCTCGCCGACCAAGCCGACCAAGCCGGCGGCGACAAAGAACCCCAGACCCAGAACGCCCGCGCCCTACGCTCCGCCGCCTGCTACGAACAAGCCCTCTACTTCGTCCTCGGCACCGACCAACCCGACGACGAACAAGCCCTCTACCAAGCTGGCCGCGACTCCTTCGACACCTTCGCCCGCACCTGCACCCCACCCGCGCAGACCGCCACCCTCCCCTACGGCGGCAAGCGCATGCCGCTATGGTTCTTCCGCCCCCAAGGCGCCACCGGCCGCCGCCCCACCGTCATCCTCACTAACGGCAGCGACGGCCAGAACGTCGACATGTGGACCTACGGCGTCGCCGAAGCCCTCCGCCGCGACTGGAACGCCCTCGTCTACGACGGCCCCGGCCAAGGCCAGCTCCTCTTCGTCGACCAGCTCCCCTTCACCCCCCGCTGGGAACAGGTCGTCACCCCCCTCGTCGACTGGCTCACCGCCCGCGACGACGTCGACCCCGACCGCATCGCCCTCACCGGCTTCAGCCTCGGCGGCGTCCTCGCCCCCCGCGCCGCCGCCTACGAACCACGCCTCGCCGCCGTCGTCGCCGGCCCCGGCGTCGTCACCCCCTGGAGCGCCTTCCCACCCCAGATCCGCGAAGTCCTCGCCCCCACCAAGGAAGAAACCAACCAGATCTGGAACGACGACGTCGCCCCCCGGATCCCGCAGGCCGACCGCTTCACCCTCAACAAACGCTTCGAGCCCTACGACGCCGCCGTCATGCGCGCCGCACGCCAAGGCAAACTCTTCACCGACTTCTGGACCCCCGCCCGCGTCCTGGTCGGCATGGACATCACCAAGGTGGCCGGCCGCATCCAGTGCCCCGCCCTGATCATCGACTTCCAGGACGACCAGTTCTTCCCCGGCCAGGCCCGCGCCCTCTACGACCTCGTCACCAGCAAGAAGCAGTACGTGGAGATGACCCGCGAACAGGGCGCCCAGCTCCACTGCTCCCCCATGGCGCCCCAGTACTACTGCGAGACCGTCTTCGACTGGCTCGACACCACCGTGCGGGCCTGACCCGCCGGCGCGGTCACTGCCCCTTCGCGGCCTTCTTCTCCTCCGCGTCCTCGATGACCGCCTCCGCCACCTGCTGCATCGACATCCGCCGATCCATCGACGTCTTCTGGATCCACCGGAACGCCGCCGGCTCCGTCAACCCGTACTGCGTCTGCAGAATGCTCTTCGCCCGGTCCACCAGCTTCCGCGTCTCCAGCCGCTGCGAGAGGTCCGCGACCTCCTGCTCCAGCGCCCGCAGCTCCGCGAACCGCGACACCGCCATCTCGATCGCCGGCACCACGTCGCTCTTGCTGAACGGCTTCACCAGATACGCCATCGCCCCCGCGTCCCGCGCCCGCTCCACCAGGTCCCGCTGCGAGAACGCGGTCAGCATCAGCACCGGCGCGATCGACTCCCCCGCGATGCGCTCCGCCGCGGAGATACCGTCCAGGACGGGCATCTTCACATCCAGGATCACCAGGTCAGGGCGGAGCTCCTGCGCCAGCTCCACCGCCCGCGCCCCGTCCCCGGCCTCCCCGACGACGGTGTAGCCCTCCTCCTCCAGCATCTCCTTGAGGTCCAGCCGGATGAGCGCTTCGTCCTCGGCGATGACGACTCGCGTCGTCTGCGGCGGGACGTGCGACGTCTCGTCCTCGGCGGGGGGCTGGGGCGACTCGGGCGCGGTCACGGGGGCTCCTCATGTCACGGCAGATACAGCTGTCATGAGCCTACCTAGCTCCTGTATGTTTGAGTCACAGCGGGTATCCGCTAACCTTCCTTTTGAAGGAAGCCCCGGTAGTCCAGCGGTAGAGACACGGTGCTCAAACCACCGACAGCGTCGGTTCGAATCCGACTCGGGGCACTTGACCTTGGATTCCAAGGAACCCACTCAGCTGGCAGTGCTTCACTCGTTCGAACGATCGACACCCGTTCGGCCGCGCCAGTGGCGACGTTCTCGCCAGGCTCGCCCCATGGAACAGCACAGCCCTTCGATTCGCGCCCGTGCGCTGTCGCTCATGCGGGATGGCGTGCCCAACCGCCTCGTAGCGGAGCAGTTGAATGTCCCGCGAGGGACGGTCGGCTGGTGGCGCAGCGAGGACCGCAAGGCGCGCGGTGAGGCGTACGCGCCGCCGTCCGCCTCACATGACTGCCCCTCCTGCACGAGTAATCCGCTCGACGCCACTGCATACGCCTATCTGCTCGGCCTCTATCTCGGCGACGGCCACATCATCGCCAAGCCGGCGCAGTACCGTCTGTCGATCTACTGCAACGCAGCGCAGACCGGACTTGTCGATGCCGCCGAACAGGCGATGCGCGCGGTGATGCAGCGACCGACCATCCACCGCCGGGAACGACTCGGATGCGCCGAAGTTCAATCCTCCAGCCGCCACTGGCTCTGCCTCTTCGCTCAGCACGGCCCCGGCAAGAAGCACGAGCGGCACATCATCCTCGATGAATGGCAGCAGGTCGTCGTGGACGACCATCCCTGGGAGTTCGTCCGCGGTCTGGTCCACTCCGACGGGTGCCGGACCATGAACTGGACGACCAGGCTCATCGGCGGGGAGCGGAAGCGCTACGAGTACCCGCGGTACTTCTTCACCAATGTCTCGGCGGACATCCGGCGGCTGTTCACGGACACCCTCGACCGGCTCGGGGTCGAGTGGACGCACTGCACCCGGAACGGGCAGCCGTACAACATCTCCGTCGCCCGACGGGCCTCCGTCGCGTTGATGGACGCGCACGTCGGGCCGAAGCACTGAGCGGGGTCGCCGCTCACGGCTTCGAGGGGGCGGGGGCTCAGGTGAGGCTCTCGCCGATGTGGTGGACGCGGACCAGGTTGGTGGAGCCGGAGACGCCGGGCGGGGAGCCGGCGGTGATGATGACGACGTCACCCGGGCGGCAGCGGCCGATGGACTGGAGGTGCTCGTCGACCTGCGCGGCCATCGCGTCGGTGGAGTCCACGTGCGGGCCGAGGAAGGTCTCGACGCCCCAGGTCAGGGTGAGCTGCGCGTGGGTGGCCGGGTCGGGGGTGAAGGCGAGCAGCGGGATGGGTGAGCGGTAGCGGCTGAGGCGTTTGGCGGTGTCGCCGGACTGGGTGAAGGCGACGAGGTACTGGGCGCCCAGGAAGTCGCCGATCTCGGCGGCGGCGCGGGCGACGGCGCCGCCCTGGGTGCGGGGCTTGTTGCGTTCGTTGAGGGGTGGGAGTCCCTTGGCGAGGACGTCTTCCTCGGCCGCTTGGACGATCCGGCTCATGGTGCGGACGGTCTCGGTGGGGTGGCGGCCGACGCTGGTCTCGCCGGAGAGCATCACGGCGTCGGTGCCGTCGATGATCGCGTTGGCGACGTCGGAGGCTTCGGCGCGGGTGGGGCGGGAGTTGTCGATCATCGAGTCGAGCATCTGGGTGGCGACGATGACCGGTTTGGCGTTGCGCTTGGCGAGTTTGATGGCGCGCTTTTGGACGATGGGGACGTGTTCGAGGGGCATTTCGACGCCGAGGTCGCCGCGGGCGACCATGATTCCGTCGAACGCGGCGACGATGGCGTCGATGTTCTCGACGGCTTGGGGTTTTTCGACTTTGGCGATGACGGGGAGGCGGTGGCCTTCCTCGTCCATGATGCGGTGGACGTCGTGGATGTCGTCGCCGGTGCGGACGAAGGAGAGGGCGATGATGTCGGCGCCGGTGCGCAGGGCCCAGCGGAGGTCTTGGGTGTCCTTGTCGGAGAGGGCGGGGACGGAGACGGCGACGCCGGGGAGGTTGAGGCCTTTGTGGTCGGAGACCATGCCGCCTTCGATGACGGTGGTGGTGACCTCGGGGCCGTTGACGGCGGTGACTTCGAGGGTGACGCGGCCGTCGTCGACGAGGATGCGTTCGCCGGTGGTGACGTCGGTGGCGAGGCCGTCGTAGGTGGTGGAGCAGGTGTGGCGGGTGCCGTTGACGGGTTCGGTGGTGATGGTGAAGGTGTCGCCGCGTTCGAGGAGTACGGGGCCTTCGAGGAAGCGGCCGAGGCGGATCTTCGGGCCTTGAAGGTCGGCGAGGACGCCGACGCTGCGGCCGGTTTCCTCGGCGGCTTTGCGGACGTGGTGGTAGCGCTGTTCGTGTTCGGCGTAGCTGCCGTGGCTGAGGTTGAAGCGGGCGACGTCCATTCCGGCTTCGATCAGGGTTTTGATCTGCTCGTATGTGTCGGTGGCGGGGCCCAGGGTGCAGACGATTTTGGCTCGGCGCATGGGTCGAGCCTAGGGCTTACCGATGGGTAGGTATTTGGGTTGAGGTGACTGTTCAACCGCCGTTGGGATAGGGCTTTTTGACAAGTGTTGAAGTGGGCGGGATGGCGCTCTGATGAGCGGCCGAGAGAGCTTTCCGAGGGGTTTTTCAGAGGCGGGGCGGGTGGAGGGTGAAGCGGGCGTTGACCTGTGCGGTGACGGTCTGGCGCTGGGGTTCGAGGTCGAGGGGCGGGGCGGTGTCCTCGGCGGAGGCGGCGCCGGCGAAGGCCATGCGGGCGCTGCCAGGGAAGGGGGCGGGGTAGGGGGTGGGGGCTTCGGCGCCGATGTCGGCGAGTTCGACGAGGGCGGCGATGTCGGTGCCGAGGGCTTCGGCGTATTCGCGGGCGCGCTGGACGGCGTCGTGGACGGCGCGGGTGCGGGCCTGGCGGTGGGCGGGTGAGTCGGGGCGCAGGGCCCACCAGGGTCCGCCGACCTGGGTGAGGTCGTGGTCGGCGAGGCGGGTGGTGAGTTCGCCGAGGGCGGTGAAGTCGGTGAGTTCGGCGGTGAGGTGGACGCGGCCGTGGTAGGAGCGGATGCGTTCGGCGCGGCCGTGGCGGGTGAGTTCGGGGGTGATGGACAGGGCGCTGGTTTCGAGGGCGGTGACGGCTTCGCCATAGCTCTTGATGAGGTCGAGGACGGTGGTGTTGCGGCGGGTGAGGTCGTCGAGGGCGGTGCGGCGGTCGGTGCCGCGTGCGGTGACGGTGATGTCGAGGCGGGCGATTTCGGGGTCGACTTCGAGGTGGGCTTCGCCGCGTACGGCGATGCGGGGTGCGGTGGGGGTGCCGTAGGGGAGGTCGGGGGTGGGCTGGGGGGTGGTGGTCATGGGGGCTCCTGGGGGGTGGCGGGGGTGGGTTGGGGGGTGTTGCGGGTGGCGTGTCTGCGTCAGAATCTACGCGCGTTGTCGCAGCACTGTTCGTGTGTGTGTTCGTGTGAAGGGGATCGGCATGGGGCTTGACCGCAGGGCGTTTCTGGAGAGGTCGGCGGCGGCCGGCGCGGGTGCGGCGCTGGCGGGTGGCGCGGTGGCCGGCGAGGCGGTCGCGGCGCCGTCGGCCGGGGCGGCGCGGCACGGCGGCCGGCCGGGGCGCGAGCGGAGGTACGCGTTCACGGTCATGGGCACCACCGATCTGCACGGCAATGTCTTCAACTGGGACTATTTCACGGACCGGGAGTTCGACGACAAGGCGCACAACGATGTGGGTCTGGCGAAGATCTCGACGCTGGTGAAGCGGGTGCGGCGGGAGCGGGGGCGGCGGAACACGCTGCTGATCGACGCGGGTGACACGATTCAGGGCACCCAGTTGTCGTACTACTACGCGAAGGTGGACCCGATCACGGCCCGCCGTGGTCCGGTGCATCCGATGGCGCAGGCGATGAACGCGATCGGCTATGACGCGGCGGCGCTGGGGAACCACGAGTTCAACTACGGCATTCCGGTGCTGCGGAAGTTTGAGGAGCAGTGCGACTTTCCGCTGCTGGGGGCGAACGCGCTGGATGCGAGGACGCTGCGGCCGGCGTTCGCGCCGTACAGCATGCACCGGTTGCGGACGCCGTTCGGCCGTGATGTACGGGTGGCGGTGCTGGGGTTGACCAATCCGGGGATCGCGATCTGGGACAAGGCGAATGTGAGCGGGAAGATGGTGTTCCCGGGTCTGGAGGAGCAGGCGGCGAAGTGGGTGCCGCGCCTTCGGTCGATGGGTGCGGATGTGGTGGTCGTGTCGGCGCATTCGGGGTCGAGCGGGACGTCCTCGTACGGGGACCAGTTGCCGTATGTGGAGAACGCGGCGGCGCTGGTGGCGCGGCAGGTGCCGGGGATCGACGCGATCCTGGTGGGGCACGCGCACACGGAGATCCCGGAGTACCGGGTGGCGAACGAGCAGACCGGCCGTGAGGTGGTGTTGTCGGAGCCGTTGAAGTGGGGGCAGCGGTTGACGCTGTTCGACATCGAGGTGGTGTGGTCGCGGGGGCGGTGGACCGTGGAGCGGGTGGGCGCCGAGGTGCTGAACTCCAACACGGTGGAGGAGGATCGGGCGATCACCCGGCTGCTCGGGGACGAGCACCGCAAGGTGGTGGCGTATGTCAACCAGGTGATCGGGACGTCGACCGCGGCGATGTCGACGGCGGATGCGCCGTGGAAGGACGAGCCGATCATCGATCTGATCAACCATGTCCAGACGGAGACGGTGAAGGCGGCGCTGGCGGGCGGGGAGTTCGCTTCCCTCCCCGTGCTGTCGCAGGCCTCGTGCTTCTCGCGGACGGCGGGCATACCGGCCGGTCAGGTGACGATCAAGGACGCGGCGGGGCTGTATCCGTTCGAGAACACCCTGGAGGCGCGGGTGCTGACCGGGGCGCAGTTGAAGGAGTATCTGGAGTTCTCGGCGCGGTATTACGTGCGGACGCCGGCGGGTGGACCGGTGGACACGGCGAAGCTGACGAACGCGGACGGCATCCCGGACTACAACTACGACGCGGTGTCGGGGCTGACGTATGAGGTGGACATCGCGAAGCCGGCGGGTGAGCGGATCGCGAAGCTGGCCTTCGAGGGGAAGCCGGTGGATCCGGCGGCGCGGTTCGTGCTGGCGGTGAACAACTACCGGGCGTCGGGTGGTGGGGCGTTCCCGCATGTGGCGTCGGCGAAGCAGGTGTGGTCGAACTCGGAGGAGATCCGGAACACGATCATCCAGTGGGTGCGGGCGAAGGGGACGGTGGATCCGGCCTCGTTCGCGTCGGTGGGCTGGCGGCTGACCCGGGACGGGGTGCCGGTGTTCTGACGTCTGTCGTCGGCCGGGCCGGTGGCCCCGTCTCGCCCGTGGTCAGGGTGGGGCGGGGCCGTCGGCGTTCCCGGGGCCCGGGATGGTGTGGTCGGGTCAGCGCAGGGGGGTGAGTGGGGGGTGGGCGGGGGTGGGCTGGCCGGGGATGGCGGGGGTGGGGTGGGGGGTGAGGCCGAAGGTGGTGAAGGCGGTGCGGCGCGGCAGGGGGTAGGGCTCTTTGCCGGTGAGGTGGTTGAGGATGGCGGCGCTGCGCCAGGCGGCGAGGCCGAGGTCGGGGGCGCCGACGCCGTGGCTGTGGGTGTCGGCGTTCTGGACGTAGGCGGAGCCGGTGACGGAGGGGTCGAGGACGAGTCGGTGGTGGGCGTCGATCCGGGGGCGGTCGCGGGCGTCGCGGCGCATATAGGGGTCGAGTCCGGCGAGGATGCGGTCGAGGGGGCGTTCGCGGTAGCCGGTGGCGAGGATGACGGCGTCGGTGGTGAGGCGGGTGCGGGTGCCTTGCTGGATGTGTTCGAGGTGGAGTTCGAGTTTGGTGGTGGCGAGGCGGCCTGCGGTGCGGACGCGGACGCCGGGGGTGAGGACGGTGCTGGGCCAGCCGCCGTCCAGGGTGCGGCGGTAGAGCTCGTCGTGGATGGCGGCGAGGGTGGTGGCGTCGGTGGCTTTGTGGAGCTGCCATTGGCGGGGGACGAGGTCGTCGCGGACGCGTTCGGGGAGTTGGTGGAAGTACTGGGTGTAGTCGGGGGTGAAGTGTTCGAGGCCGAGCTTGGAGTACTCCATGGGGGCGAAGGCCTCGGTGCGGGTGAGCCAGTGGAGGCGTTCGGCGCCGGTGGGGCGTTGGCGCAGCAGGTCGAGGAAGATCTCGGCGCCGGACTGGCCGGAGCCGATGACGGTGATGTGGCCGGCGGCGAGGAGGTGTTCGCGGTGCTGGAGGTAGTCGGCGGCGTGGATGACGGGGACGGTGGGCTGTTCGGTGAGGGGGCGCAGCGGGTCGGGGATGTGGGGTTCGGTGCCGATGCCGAGGGCGATGTTGCGGGCGTGGGTGCGGCCGAGGGCTTCGGTTTCGCCGGTGGGGCCGAGTTGGCTGTGGTCGATTTCGAAGAGGCGGCGTTCGGGGTTCCAGCGGACGGCGTCGACTTGGTGGGAGAAGTGGAGGCCGGGGAGGTGGTCGGTGACCCAGCGGCAGTAGGCGTCGTATTCGGCGCGGTGGGTGTGGAGGCGCTCGGCGAAGTAGAAGGGGTAGAGGCGTTCGCGTTGGCGGAGGTAGTTGAGGAAGGTCCAGGGGCTGGTGGGGTCGGCGAGGGTGACGAGGTCGGCGAGGAAGGGGACTTGGAGGGTGGTGCCGTCGATGAGCTGGCCGGGGTGCCAGTGGAAGGCGGGGCGCTGGTCGTAGAAGGCGGTGGCGAGGCCGCCGGGGACGCCGTGGGCGAGGGCGGCGAGGGAGAGGTTGAGGGGGCCGATGCCGATGCCGACGAGGTCGTGGGGCTGGTCGTCGGGCTGGGGGGTGGTGGGGTCGGTCATCCGGGTGCGCCTTCCACGGTGGGTGGTGGTGTGTGCGCTCAGGGTGACCGGCTGTGGGTGGGTGTGGCGGGGTGGCGGCGGATCGCTACCCGAACGGGGGACGGGGTGGGCGTGGCGGGGTGGTTCCCGTGCTATGGGGGCCGCTGCGGCTGCGTGGCCCGGGGCCGGGGGCCGTCGGATGGCGGCCGACGGCTGGGGTCGGTGGCCGGGGGCCGTCGGTTGGGGTTGCCGTGGGGGCGCCCGGGGTGGGCGCCCCCGGCGGGGCAGGCGGAGGTCAGGCGGGCTGGTTGGCCTGGCGGACCTGGAGGGCGCGGCGGAGGTCGTCGAGCCGGTCGACGAGTTGGCGGCGCAGGGCGGGGGTGAGGGTGTCGTCTCCGGTGTGGGTGGCGAGGTGCTGTTCGCCGAGGTGGAGGTGGTCGGGGGTGACGTGGTGGGCGGGGAAGGCGTGGCGGCCGGCGGCGGTGGCGATGGCGGGTCCTCGGCGCTGGGCGAGGGCGGTGGCGTCGGGGTAGTAGCGGGCGGTGTAGTCGGCGAGGAGCTCGGCCTGCTCGGGCTGCCAGAAGCCCTGGGCGGTGGCGGTGAAGAGGTAGTTGGAGAGGGTGTCGGTGTGGAACATCGCCTGCCAGGCGGCTTCCTTGGCCTCGGGGGTGGGGAGGGCGGCGCGGCAGCGGGCGGCGCCTTCCTCTCCGGTGGCGCTGGGGTCGCGGTCGAGTTCGGCGGCGATGGCCGTCTCGTCGGTGGCGCCGAGGGCGGCGAGGCGGGCGAGGATGCGCCAGCGCAGTTCGGGGTCGAGTTCGGGGCCGCCGGGGACGGTGTCCTCGTCGAGCCAGGCGGTGAGGGTGGCGGGGCCGGCGGCGTCGATGTAGTGGCGGACGGCGGTGAGGCGTAGTCCGGGGTTCTTGCCGTCCTCGGTGCGGCGGATGAGGTCGCGGGTGAGGTCGGTGAGGAGGGCGAGGGCGGCGGGCCGGTCCTCGCCGGTGAGGTACTGGTCGGTGAGCGGGCCGGTGGCAAAGGCGAGGACGCCTTGGACGAGGGCGAGGTCGGTTTCGCGGGGGAGGTGGGTGCGGGCGGTGTCGAGGTAGGCGGCGGGGGCGAGTTCGCCGTCGCGGACCATGTCGCGGGCGGTGTTCCAGACGACGGCGCGGGTGAGCGGGTCGGGGATGCCGGAGAGGGTGCGGACGGCGGTGGTCCAGGAGTCGGGGTCGAGGCGGATCTTGGCGTAGGTGGTGTCGCCGTCGTTGAGGACGATCAGGGCGGGGCGGGGGCCGGGGAGGGCGAGGGGGGTGGTGAGCGGTACGTCGGTCTCGGTGCGTTGGCGCAGGACGAGGCGGCCGGTGTCGGCGAGGTCCTGGTCGTAGAGGCCGAGGGCGACGCGGTGCGGGCGGCTGCCGTGGTGGTCGACGGTGAGGGTGGCGTCGGCCGGGTGGTGGGCGGGGGTGAGGGTGTCGACGCCGGTGGTGCGCAGCCAGGCCTGCGCCCAGGCGTGGACGTCGCGGTCGGTGGCGGTGGCGAGGTTGTCGAGGAAGTCGGCGAGGGTGGCGTTGCCGAAGCGGTGGCGGGCGAAGTGGTTGTTGATGCCGGCCAGGAACTCCTTCTCGCCCATCCAGGTGACGAGTTGGCGCAGTGCGGAGGCGCCCTTGGCGTAGGAGATGCCGTCGAAGTTGAGCAGCGCGGAGGCGGTGTCGGGGACGGCGTCGGGGTCGGGGGCGACGGGGTGGGTGGAGGGCCGCTGGTCGGCGTCGTATCCCCAGGACTTGCGGGCGACGCCGAACTCGACCCAGGTGTCGGGGTAGCGGCTGGTGGCCTCGTTGAGGGTCTGGTAGCCCATGTACTCGGCGAAGGACTCGTTGAGCCAGATGTCGTCCCACCAGCTGAGGGTGACGAGGTCGCCGAACCACATGTGGGCCATCTCGTGGGCGATGACCATGGCGCGGGTCTGGCGCTCGGTGACGGTGACGGCGGAGCGGTAGACGAACTCGTCGCGGAAGGTGACCAGGCCCGGGTTCTCCATGGCGCCGGCGTTGAACTCGGGGACGAACGCCTGGTCGTAGGAGTCGAAGGGGTAGGGCTCGTCGAACTTGCGGTGGTACTGGTCGAAGAGCCGCTTGGTGGTGTCGAGGATCTCGTCGGCGTCGGTGTCGAGGTGGGGGGCGAGGGAGCGGCGGCAGTGGATGCCGAAGGGCAGTCCGGCGTGTTCGGTGCGCACCGTGTGCCAGGGGCCGGCGGCGACGGCGAGGAGGTAGGTGGAGATCGGCGGGGTGGCGGCGGCCTGCCAGCGTCCGTCCTCACCGGTGCGGGTGGTGATGCCGTTGGCGAGGACCGTCCAGTGGTCGGGCGCGGTGACGGTGGTCTCGAAGACGGCCTTGAGGTCGGGCTGGTCGAAGGCGGCGATGACCCGCTGGACGTCGTCCAGGAAGAGCTGGGTGTAGAGGTAGGTCTCGCCGTCGCTGGGGTCGGTGAAGCGGTGCATGCCCTCGCCGGTGCGCGAGTAGTGCATGGCGGCGTCGATGCGCAGGGTGTGCTCGCCGGCGGTGAGGGTGAGTGGGAGCCGGTTGTCGTCCAGGGCCGCCGGGTCGATCGGTTCGCCGTCGAGGACGGCGGTGCGCAGGGTGGCGGGCTTCAGCTCGACGAAGGTGTCGCCGGCGGCCCGGGCCGTGAAGTGGATGGTGGTGGACGAGTCGAACACGTCGCCACCGCCGGTCACGTCGAGGTCGACGGTGTACCGGTGGACGTCCAGGAGCTGGGCACGGGTCTGCGCTTCGTCGCGCGTCAGTACGGGCATGGGGCCATGCTGCCCGATGGGATGGGTGCTCGGCACTGGGGTTGCCCGGAGAGTTTCAGCGGGGGTTTCTCCCAGCTCGCGGCCGGTTTCGCACCCCTCGGTGGTACGCGCCGGGGCGCGCGGGGACGGCCGCGCGCCGATCGTACGCCGGTCGGTTGCCGCCGAACACGGGTTGACGGCCGGGTTGACGGCAGGTTGAAGACGGGTGGCAGCCCGGTCAGCGCCGCCGGGCCAGGGCGGCTCCGGCGCGCAGCAGCCGGACGTAGGGGTTCCAGCGGGCCGGGTGCGGCAGGGCGCCGGTGCAGGTGAGCTCGACGCGGTCGAAGGCGTCCTCGATGAGGGCGTCGTGGAACCAGCGGATGGCCAGCGGCCAGCTGAGTCTTGCCGTTCCGCGAGGGGTGAGGGCGAGGGTGTGGCGCAGCACGGTGGCGCCGCCCCCGGCGGGCGTGGCGGTCAGCTCGTGGTGACCGTGGAAGCCGCTCGGGCCGGTGAACCGGAAGCTCACCCGCCGCCCCGCCTCGTACCCGGTGACCTCGTACCGGATGGGACCGTGTCCGCCCGCGGAGCCCGTGGTCAGGCCCCGGTCCAGCCGCATGCGCGGCCAGTCGCGTACCGGCCAGACCCGGTCGTCCTCGGAGGCGAGGCTGTCCACCAGGGCGCCGACCGCGTCCGGCGGCGCCTCGATCCGGCGTTCGTGGACGTTCAGCACACTCATGCCCGTCGCCTTTCCGCTGCCGGTCTCCGCTGCCGGTTTCCGCTGCCGGTCTCCGCTGCCGGGCGGAGGGTGCCCACCCGGCGTGCCCACCCGGCGTGCCCACCCGGCGTGCCCACCCGGCCGCAGCGTACCGGCGCCCCGGGCCGACCGGTCGGCCCGGGGCGGGCTCCCGCGAGGGCCGACAGGCCCCTAGTGGCCGGGGCCGGGCTCGTCCTCGGTGGTGCCCGCGATGGTCTCGTGGTGCCGGATCACCTCGGCGATGATGAAGTTGAGCAGCTTCTCGGCGAAGGCGGGGTCGAGATGGGCGCTGACGGCGAGTTCGCGGAGCCGGGCGATCTGCCGGGCCTCCCGGTCGGGGTCGGCGGGCGGCAGGTGGTGGCGGGCCTTGAGGTGGCCGACCTGTTGGGTGGCCTTGAAGCGTTCGGCCAGCATGTGGACCACGGCCGCGTCGATGTTGTCGATGCTCTGGCGCAGCCGGGTCAGCTCGGCGCGTACCGCCCGATCGTCCCCGCCCCCGTCCCCCTGCCCGTTGTCGTTCGGCTCGGCCTGGTGCCGGCTGGTCCCGTGGTTCTGGCTGGTGGTCATGGGGTGCGAGCTTAGACGTGTCCGGTGATGACCGTAGGGGGGTGTTCGGCATCCGGGACCCGTTCGCTCCAGCCGCCGGGCACGGTGTGGCCCTGCTGCTCGCGGAAGCGGACCGGCGCGGTGCCCACCCGGCGGGTGAAGAGCCGCGAGAAGTAGGCGGGGTCGTCGTAGCCGACCCGGCGGGCGACGGCCGCGACGGGCAGGTCGGTGGCGGCCAGCAGTTCCTTGGCGCGGCCGAGCCGGATGGCCAGCAGGTAGTCCTTGGGGCTGCATCCGGCGGTGCGGCGGACGGCGGTGCGCAGCTCGGCGGGGGTCATACCGTGCCGGGCGGCGTGTTCGGCGACGGTGAGCGGCTGGAAGGCGTCCCGGGCGAGGGCGTCGAGGACCGGGTCGCCGTCGGCGTTGGTGTCGGCGCGGGCGCGGCGCAGGACGACCAGGAGTTCGTGGACGGCGGCGGCGGTCTCCACCTCCAGCAGGGGGTTTCCCCGGCGGGCGGCGCGGGTGATGCGGCCGATCACGGCGCGGGCGGGGCGGGCGTCGGTGAGCGGGACGACGGGCCGGTCGGGTTCGAGGTAGCCGAGTTCGGTGTAGGTGGCGGTGGCGGGGCCGGTGAAGTTGACGAAGCCCTCGTCCCAGCCGGTGGCCGGGTCGGGGGCGTAGTGGTGGGGGACGCCGGGGGTGAGCCAGAGCAGGGCGGGCGCGGTGACGGTGGTGCGGCGGCCGTCGGGGGTGCGGTACCAGCCGCTGCCGGCGCTGATGACGACGGCCACATGGTGGTCGAGGGTGCGGGGGCCGACGGTGGGCAGGGCGCCGTGCTGGAGGCCGACGCCGAGGCACACCAGGCCCAGGCGCTGGTGCAGCGGGCTGGGCGTGAAGAAGCGCATCCAGGTGTGGTACATCGCGGCCTCCTCGTGTCCGTCCGTTCCCGCCCGCCCCGTACCCGCCTCCGTACGGCCGGATCGCGCGTCCAATCAGCGCCGATCTTTGTCCATGGACCGCCCGGCCGCCAGAGGCCGAGGGTGGATCACGGAACGCGCGGGGCGCGGTGAAGGGGTCGAGGGCCGAGGGGTCGAGGGGTGTGATCGTGGCGGTTTTCACGGTGGGTGAGCGGGACTTCCTGCTGGACGGGGAGCCGGTGCGGCTGCTGTCGGGGGCGCTGCACTACTTCCGGGTGCACGAGGATCAGTGGGGGCACCGGTTGGCGATGGTCCGCGCGATGGGGCTGAACTGCGTGGAGACGTATGTGCCGTGGAACCTGCACGAGCCGGAGCCCGGCCGCTTCCGGGACATGGGGGCGCTGGGCCGGTTCCTGGACGCGGTGGCCGAGGCGGGTCTGTGGGCGGTCGTGCGGCCCGGCCCGTACATCTGCGCCGAGTGGGAGAACGGCGGGCTGCCGCACTGGCTGACCGGGCGGCTGGGGCGGCGGGTGCGGACCGAGGACCCCGAGTACCTGGCTTGGGTGGACCGCTGGTTCGCCGCGCTGCTGCCGCAGGTGGTCCAGCGGCAGGTGGACCGGGGCGGGCCGGTGCTCATGGTGCAGGTGGAGAACGAGTACGGCAGCTACGGCTCGGACGCCGGGTATCTGCGGCATATCGCGGACCTGCTGGAGTCCTGCGGGGTCAGTGTGCCGTTGTTCACCTCCGACGGCCCGGAGGACCACATGCTGACCGGCGGTTCGGTGCCGGGGGTGCTGGCGACGGTGAACTTCGGCTCGGGGGCCCGGGAGGCCTTCGAGGTGCTGCGCCGCCACCAGCCGGCCGGGCCGCTGATGTGCATGGAGTTCTGGTGCGGCTGGTTCGCGCACTGGGGCGAGCGGGCGGCGGGGCGGGAGGCGGCGGACGCGGCGGCGGCGCTGGCGGAGGTCCTGGAGTGCGGGGCCTCGGTCAACATCTACATGGCGCACGGGGGCACCAACTTCGCGGGCTGGGCGGGGGCGAACCGGGCCGGACCGCTGCACGACGGCCCGCTGGAGCCGACGGTGACCTCGTACGACTACGACGCGCCGATCGACGAGGCGGGGCGGCCGACGGAGAAGTTCTGGGCGTTCCGGTCGGTGCTGGAGCGCTTCCGGGGCGAGGGGGCCGGACCGCTGCCGGAGCTGCCGCCTGTGCCGCCGCGACGGGCGGCGGAGGACGGGCCGCTGCGGGCGGTGGTACGGGAGTGGGCGCCGTTGCCCGAGGTGCTGGAGGTACTGGGTGACGAGGAGTGGGACGGTCCGGTTCCGCCGTCGTTCGAGGAGCTGGGGGTGGACCGGGGGCTGGTGCGGTACCGGCTGCGGGTGCCGGGCCCCCGGCAGCCGTACCCGCTGACGGTGACCGGTTTGCGGGACCGGGCGGTGGTGTACGTGGACGGGGTGCGGGCCGGGGTGCTGGCGGGCGCCGGGGCCCGGGACGAGGCGGCGCTGCCGGAGCCGGTGGCGGGTCCGGCGGAGGTGGAGCTGTGGGTGGAGTCGCTGGGCCGGGTCAACTACGGGCCCCGGCTGGGTGAGACCAAGGGCATCACGGACGGGGTACGGCACGAGCGGCAGTATCTGCACGGGGTACGGGCCCGGGGCCTGCGGCTGGACGCGTTCACCCCGGAGGCGGTGGAGAAGGTGCCGTTCGTTCCGGTGGAGCAGGACGGAGGCGCGGAACGGGGCGCTCCGGGGCTGTACCGCGCGGCCGTGGAGCTCGGTGCGGGCGGCGGAGACGGTGTGCCGGGGGACGCCTGGCTGGAACTGCCGGGCTGGGTACGCGGCTTCGTCTGGGTGAACGGCTTCTGCCTCGGTCGCTACTGGGAGGCGGGTCCGCAGA
The DNA here is from genome assembly GCF_040644755.1 of Streptomyces sp. NPDC046887. NCBI lineage: Bacteria > Bacillati > Actinomycetota > Actinomycetes > Kitasatosporales > Streptomycetaceae > Streptomyces > Streptomyces sp. NPDC046887. Next base: position 68,053 of record NZ_JBEYXH010000012.1, on the reverse strand, counting down.
GCGCCCTCTTCCTGCCAGGACCGGTGCTCGGTGCCGGCCCGGGCGAGGTGTGGGTACTGGAACTGGAGGGCGCCGGAGCGGCGGTGCGGCTCACCGGCTGACACCCGCCGAGGAAACCCGGGAGACGCAGGGGGAAACCCCGGGAAACCCTGGGAAACCCCGGGAAACGCAGGGAAGCCGCGGGAAGCGCAGGGAAGCTGCGGGGGGGAAAGCCCAGGGAGGGGCGGCGCCGGGTGGCGCCGCCCCTCCCCGTACTACCGGATGCGGATGCCGCTACAGCGTGGCCGCGGCGGACTTGATGGCGGAGGCGAAGGTGGACACCTCGGTGTAGACACCGGGGTAGTTCGGCCGGGCGCAGCCCTGGCCCCAGCTCACGATGCCGACCTGGATCCAGGCGTTGGCGTTGTCACGCCGGAACATCGGGCCACCGGAGTCGCCCTGGCAGGTGTCGGTGCCGCCCTGGGCGTAGCCGGCGCAGATCTCCTCGGCGGGGATCAGGCTGTTGCCGTAGGACTGCTTGCAGCTGGCGTCCGAGACGAACGGGACCTGGGCCTTGAGCAGGTAGCGCTGCTGGCTGCCGCCCTCGCGGTTGGCGCCCCAGCCGGCGATGGTGAAGGTGCCGGAGTTGTACGCGGTGGTGTCGGCGATCTTCAGGGTGGGCTGGTTGATGGGCTGGGCGAGCTTGATCAGCGCCCAGTCCTTGCCGTTGCCGTTGTAGCCGGGGGCCTGGAGGACCTTGGTGGAGCGGACCTTGACGACGCTGGAGCTCTGCAGGTCCACGTTGCCGGCGGTGGCGGTGATGCTGGTGTTGTTACCGGAGCCGTTCACGCAGTGGGCGGCGGTGAGCACGATCTGCTGGGTGAGCAGGGAGCCACCACAGCCCATGGAGAGCCGGACCATGAACGGGAACTCACCCTGGGCGGCCCTCGTTCCCCCGACGACGGGAGCGGGGGCGGCGGAGGCGTTGACGGGCTGGAGGCTGACGGCGGCGAGGGCGACGGCGCCGATGACGGCACTTCTCTTGAAGGCGCGCAGGATCGACTTCACAGTGCTGCCTTTCGTGGGGGGTTGATGCCTTGTCACGCATCTCGGAGCCCCGCCGCGGTCGTTCGGGATGGCATGGGCTCGTCAAGGCGTGCCCAGGATTATGGGGAGGCCGCTCCCCCGCCCACAAGGCGGTGTTTTCAGCCAACCGCGCCCGACGGTGACCGCCCGCGACCGCCCGCGGCACGCATCCGGCTCCCACAGCGGCTCACGCGATGGCTCATACAGCGACCCGCACGGCGACTCGTACAGTGGGAAGTCGGAGCGCGGCGAACCCCCTGGGGGCTGAACGTGGCGAACGGCAGCGGCGCCGGAACAGGCGGCGGGGGCGAGGTCGTACGCGGCTACCCGCACCTGGACACCGTGCGGGCGGCGATCACGGCGCTGTACCGGCGGCTCACCCCGGAGGGCCTGTATGCCTACGCCGGCAGCGTCGTCCCGGCCGACGTGGCCTTCGCGGACGCCGACGACTGCCATCTGGGCGCTCAGCGGGTGGCGCACGCGCTGGTGCGCCAGCTGCGGCTGCCGGACGCCCGGATGATCGTCGGGTTCCGGGAGATGCGGCACGCGGCGAGTGTGGAGCTGGCCGCCGGGCCGGAGTACTTCGTCGAGTTGAACGACCGGTTCCGTACGCATCGCCGGGACATCGGTGCGGCCCTGGCGCACGAGATCACCCATGTACTGCTGCACCGGCTGGATCTCACCTTCCCCGGCACCCGCGACAACGAGATCCTCACCGACACCGTGACGACCTATCTGGGTGCGGGCTGGCTGCTGCTGGACGCCTTCCGCCAGGACGCGGTGTCCAGCCAGAAGCTGGGCTATCTGACGCCCGAGGAGTTCGGCTATGTGCTGGCCAAGCGGGCGCTGGCGTTCGGGGAGGACCCCTCGCCGTGGTTCACCAGCCCGCAGGCGTACCGGGCGTACACCGAGGGCCGGGCGCTGGCGCTGCGGGACGCCCGGCAGCCCCCGCTGACGGCGGCGGGCTGGACGGGCCGGCACCGGTACGCCAAGGAGCGCAGGCACGCCCGCGAGCACCCCGGGGCGCCGGGCGGTGCCGGTCTGCCGTACGCCTTCGAGCCGGCGGACGGCCCGGCCGGCGGTACGGATCGCGAGGCGGTGGCACTACGGGTGGTGTTCTCCTGCCCCACCTGCCACCAGCGCATCCGGGTGCCGGTACGCGGCCGGGTCCGGGCCCGCTGCGGGCTGTGCCGCACGGTGCTGGAGTGCGACACCTGAGAGCCGGGCAGGCCCGGGCACGGGGAGGGGCGGGGCCCAGCGGACCCCGCCCCTCCCTCCTCCCGGCCCCGGCTCAGCAGCCGTGGTCCACCTTGTCGAAGGACGCGTAGTGGTCGGCGGTGTAGTAGTCCTCGTCGGCGCTGCCGGTGACGATGCGCCGGGCGCCGCGGTTGTCGGCGCCCGGGGTCTTCACCGTGTACTCGTGGTAGTAGCCGGTGGACCGGCTGGGCAGGATGCCCTCGCGGTTCTGGAAGACGGTGCCGTCCTGCTGGTAGGGGTAGGGGCCGCCCGCCTCGATGAGGTCCAGGGTGTCGTGCGCCTGGCTGGGCAGCCGGCTGTGGCAGATCTCGCCGACGGCCGCCGCCTGGACGGCGGTGACGGAGCCGTAGGAGAAAGGGGCGACGGGGGCGGGCGCGGCGGCGGCCGGGCCGGCGACCAGCGCGGACAGCAGAGCGGCGGCGCCGCCGAGCAGACTGAAACGTGGGGGGATCGTCATGGACCGATGATGACGCGCGTAGACGTGTGCACGTCAACGACAGGCGGGCAACGTCCGCAGGATGTCGACCGAACGGCCACCTAGGCGGCCGGATGGTGAACGAACGAGGGGTGCCCGGCGAAGGACCATGGTCGCCCGTCACCGCGGATACCCGACACTCCCTGTCGGGTATCCGCCACCGGTTCAGGGTGATCAGAAGCCGAGGTTCGCGGCCCCCCGGTACGGGTTCCTCGCCGTGTACGGAGACACACACTCGTCACCGGCCCGGCTCCCGGTCCCCCAGCTCGGCGCCCCCACGCCCGAGGCGGCCCCCGCCGGACGGCAGATGCTGAGCGTCACCCTGCCCAGCCCGGCTGCGTTCCCGGCCCGTACCAACCGGGTCTCGGCGGTCTTGCCGCAGCCGGCGGTACGCGGGGTGGTGGCGAGCGGAACGGTGGTGCCGTTTCCGGCCACGGCGGTGACCACGGCGTACACCGGGGCCTCGTCGCAGGTCAGGTCGGCGACGGTGAGGGTGCCGCCCTCGATGGTGTTCGAGTCCGTCCAGGTGAACTGGACCCGGGCCCGGTCGCCCCAGTGGGCGCTGACCTCACCGGTGGTGGTCGTCGTGGCCCAGCCGGGCGCGGCCGGGCCGAGGGCGAGTACGGCCGCGGCGGCCGCGACGAGTCCGGCACGGTACACAGAGCGGTGCATGGGGGCTGTCTCCTGTCCAGGGGCGCACCGGACAACCCGGGGCGCAGGGGGTCGGGGAGTCGACAGCCCTACCCGCCCGCGCTACCCCGCCCACGCCCCGGCCGAGCGCCTCACACGCCCGGCCCACTCCCGTACACCACCCTCAGCAACAGCCCGACCATCAGCTCATCGGACGATCCCCCGCTCCCGGGCCGCGGCCAGCCAGTGCGGGAACTCGGCCACCAGCCGGTCGTACAGCTCGGCGTCCGGCACCCGGCGCGGGTCGGTGCCCGCGTGGAAGAAGCCGGCGTTGTCCACCGGCCGCCGCGCGGGGACGGGCAGCTCGTCCAGTCTGCGCAGGAAGTCGAACTGGCGGCTCGCCGGGTCGCCGAAGCCGATGAACTGCCAGAACAGCGGCAGCTGCGCGGCCTTGCAGACGTATGCCTCGGCCGCGGGACGGCTGGTCGGGCCGCCGTCGGTCTGGAAGACCACCAACGCGGGGGTGTGGTCGCCCCGCTCGGTGTAGTGCTCCAGATAGTGCTCGATCACCGCGTCCATCGCCAGGTGGTAGTTGGTCCGGCCCATGTGGCCCAGTCCCCTGACGATCCGCTCGATCCGCCCCTGGTGGTCATCGAGCGCGAGCTCGCTCTCGGCGTCCACCTCGGTGGAGAAGATGACCACCGGCACCCGGCCGTCGTCGTCCAGTTGGGCGGAGAGCCCCAGTACCCGGTCGGCCAGCGCCTGCACGCTGCCGTCCCGGTAGTAGGGCCTCATCGATCCCGAGAAGTCCATGACGAGGTAGACGGCAGCCTGCTGCCCCGCCAGCCCGTGCTTGCGCAGCGAGACGCCCGCCTGCCGGTAGAGCCCGGCCAGCGCGGGCGCGGTCCGTTCGATCTTCTCCAGGCTGATGGCCACGGGCCCCCCTCGCGTACGGCGGCGGGGCACGATCCCCCGGCGCGCTGGCCCGAGCGTACGCGCCCCGGCCAAAGGGTGCAGCGCCTGCCCGGGTCCGGTCGGGGACGGGGCAGGCGCTGCGTGTTCCGCACGCCGTTGTACGGGACGATGAGGGGTGGGCCGACGCGGAACGCCGCCGGCCCCGGTCAGACCGCCAAGGCGGTCAGACCACCGAGCCGCTCACACCGCCAGCGCCCGGTCCGTCGGGCGGATGGGGGCGGGCAGGGCGCTGCCGCCGGTGAGGTAGCGGTCCACGCCGCGGGCGGCGGAGCGGCCCTCGGCGATGGCCCAGACGATCAGCGACTGGCCGCGCCCGGCGTCACCGGCCACGAAGACGCCGTCCACGTTGGTGGCGAAGTCCGCGTCGCGGGCGACGTTGCCGCGCTCGTCCAGCTCCAGGCCGAACTGCTCGACCAGGCCGTTGGAGCGGTCGGTGCCGGTGAAGCCCATGGCGAGGGTGACCAGCTGGGCGGGGATACGGCGCTCGGTGTCGGGCTTCTGCTCCAGCTTGCCGTCCTTGAACTCCACCTCGGCCAGGTGCAGGGCCTGCACGTTGCCGTCCTCGTCGCCCTCGAAGTGGGTGGTGGAGACCGCGTACACGCGCTCGCCGCCCTCCTCATGGGCCGAGGTCACCTTGTAGAGCATCGGGAAGGTCGGCCAGGGCTGGCCCGCGTTCCGCTCCTCGCCCGGGCGGGGCATGATCTCCAGCTGGGTGACGGAGGCGGCGCCCTGGCGGTGGGCGGTGCCGACGCAGTCCGCGCCGGTGTCGCCGCCGCCGATGACGACCACGTGCTTGCCCTCGGCGGTGATCGGCGGGGCGATGAAGTCGCCCTCCTGCACCTTGTTGGCGAGCGGCAGGTACTCCATGGCGAAGTGGATGCCCTTGAGGTCCCGGCCGGGCACCGGCAGGTCGCGGGAGACGGTGGCGCCGGCGGCGATGACCACCGCGTCGTAGCGGCGGCGCAGCTTGGCGGCGTCGATGTCGCGGCCGATCTCCACCTCGGTGCGGAACTTGGTGCCCTCCGCGCGCATCTGTTCGATGCGCCGGTTGATGTGCACCTTCTCCATCTTGAACTCGGGGATGCCGTACCGCAGCAGTCCGCCGATGCGGTCGGCGCGCTCGAAGACGGCGACGGTGTGGCCGGCCCGGGTCAGCTGCTGGGCGGCGGCGAGTCCGGCGGGGCCGGAGCCGATGACGGCGACGGTCTTGCCGGACAGGCGCTCCGGGGGCTGCGGGGTGACGTCCCCGTTGTCCCAGGCCTTGTCGATGATGGAGACCTCGACGTTCTTGATGGTGACGGCCGGCTGGTTGATGCCCAGCACACAGGCCGACTCGCACGGCGCGGGGCAGAGCCGGCCGGTGAACTCGGGGAAGTTGTTGGTGGCGTGCAGCCGCTCGGATGCGGCGCCCCAGTCCTCGCGGTAGGCGTAGTCGTTCCACTCGGGGATGAGGTTTCCGAGCGGGCAGCCGTTGTGGCAGAACGGGATGCCGCAGTCCATGCAGCGGCCGGCCTGCTTGCTGATGATCGGCAGCAGGGAGCCGGGGACGTAGACCTCGTTCCAGTCCTTGACGCGCTCGTCCACGGGACGGGTCTGGGCGACCTCGCGCCCGGTGGTCAGGAAGCCCTTGGGGTCAGCCATTGGTCGCCGCCTCCATCATCTTCTCGGTGGTCTCCCGCTCGGAGAGACCGGCGAGCTCAGCGGCGTCCTTGGCGGCGAGCACTGCCTTGTACGTGGTGGGGATGATCTTGCTGAACCGGTCGCCCGCGCTGTCCCAGTCGGCGAGCAGCTTCTCGGCGACGGTCGAGCCGGTCTCCTCCTGGTGGCGGCGCACGACATCGTGCAGCCACTGCTTGTCGCCGTCCTCCAGGGGTTCGACGGCGCTGAGGTTGCCGGGGTTGACGTTGTCCCGGTCGAGATCGATGACATAGGCGACGCCGCCGGACATGCCGGCCGCGAAGTTGCGTCCGGTCTCGCCGAGGACGACCGCGTGGCCGCCGGTCATGTACTCGCAGCCGTGGTCGCCGACGCCCTCGGAGACCACCAGGGCGCCGGAGTTGCGGACGCAGAAGCGCTCGCCGGTGCGGCCGCGCAGGAACAGCTCGCCGCCGGTCGCCCCGTACCCGATGGTGTTGCCCGCGATGGTGGAGTACTCGGCCAGGTGGTCGGCGCCCCGGTCGGGGCGGACCACGATCCGGCCGCCGGACAGGCCCTTGCCGACGTAGTCGTTGGCGTCGCCCTCCAGCCGCAGGGTCACGCCCTTCGGCAGGAAGGCGCCGAAGGACTGGCCGGCCGAGCCGGTGAAGGTGATGTCGATGGTGTCCTGCGGCAGGCCCGCGCCGCCGAACTTCCTGGTCACCTGGTGGCCGAGCATGGTGCCGACGGTGCGGTTGATGTTGCGGATGGCGACTTGGGCGCGGACCGGCTGGGCCTGCTCGGCGCTCTCCGCGTTCAGCGCGTCGGCGGCGAGCTTGATCAGCTCGTTGTCGAGCGCCTTCTCCAGGGCGTGGTCCTGCTCCACCAGGTGGTGGCGGACGGCGCCCTCGGCCAGCTCGGGGACGTGGAAGAGCGGGGCGAGGTCGAGGCCCTGCGCCTTCCAGTGGTCCACGGCCCGGGTGGTGTCGAGGAGTTCGGCGTGGCCGACGGCCTCGTCCAGGGTGCTAAAGCCCAGCTCGGCGAGGAGTTCGCGGACCTCTTCGGCGATGTACCGGAAGAAGTTGACGATGTACTCGGCCTTGCCGGAGTAGCGCTCGCGCAGCACCGGGTTCTGGGTGGCGATGCCGACCGGGCAGGTGTCCAGGTGGCAGACGCGCATCATCACGCAGCCGGAGACGACCAGCGGCGCGGTGGCGAAGCCGAACTCCTCCGCGCCGAGCAGCGCGGCGATCACGACATCCCGGCCGGTCTTGAGCTGGCCGTCGGTCTGGACGACGATCCGGTCCCGCAGCCCGTTGAGCAGCAGGGTCTGCTGGGTCTCGGCCAGGCCCAGCTCCCAGGGGCCGCCCGCGTGCTTGAGCGAGGTCAGCGGGGACGCGCCGGTGCCGCCGTCGTGGCCGGAGATGAGCACCACGTCGGCGTGCGCCTTGGAGACGCCGGCCGCGACCGTGCCGACGCCGACCTCGGAGACCAGCTTCACATGGATGCGGGCGGCCGGGTTGGCGTTCTTCAGGTCGTGGATGAGCTGGGCGAGGTCCTCGATGGAGTAGATGTCGTGGTGCGGCGGCGGGGAGATCAGGCCGACGCCGGGGGTGGAGTGGCGGGTCTTCGCCACCCACGGGTAGACCTTGTGGCCGGGCAGCTGGCCGCCCTCGCCGGGCTTGGCGCCCTGGGCCATCTTGATCTGGATGTCGTCGGCGTTGACCAGGTATTCGCTGGTCACGCCGAAGCGGCCGGAGGCGACCTGCTTGATGGCCGAGCGGCGGGCCGGGTCGTAGAGCCGCTCCGGGTCCTCTCCGCCCTCACCGGTGTTCGACTTGCCGCCGAGCTGGTTCATGGCGATGGCGAGGGTCTCGTGCGCCTCCTGCGAGATGGAGCCGTAGCTCATCGCACCGGTGGAGAAGCGCTTGACGATCTCGGAGGCGGGCTCGACCTCGTCCAGTGGGATGGACGGGCGGTCGGAGGCGAAGCCGAACAGGCCGCGCAGGGTCATCAGCCGCTCGGACTGCTCGTTCACCCGGCCCGTGTACTGCTTGAAGATGTCGTAGCGGCCGGAGCGGGTGGCGTGCTGGAGCCGGAAGACGGTCTCCGGGTCGAACAGGTGCGGCTCGCCCTCGCGGCGCCACTGGTACTCGCCGCCGATGTCCAGGCGGCGGTGCGCGGAGGCGATGCCGGAGACCGGGTACGCCTTGGTGTGCCGGGCGGCCACCTCCTGGGCGACGACGTCCAGCCCCGCGCCGCCGATCTTGGTGGCGGTGCCGTTGAAGTACTTCTCGACGAAGGCCTCGTCCAGGCCGATGGCCTCGAAGACCTGGGCGCCGCGGTAGGAGGCGACGGTGGAGATGCCCATCTTGGACATCACCTTGAGCACGCCCTTGCCGAGCGCGTAGATCAGGTTGCGGATGGCCTGCTCGGCGGTGACGCCCTCGATGAAGGTGCCGGCCCGGACCAGGTCCTCCACGGACTCCATGGCGAGGTACGGGTTGACCGCGGCCGCGCCGTAGCCGATCAGCAGCGCGATGTGGTGGACCTCGCGCACATCGCCGGCCTCGACCAGCAGGCCCACCTGGGTGCGCTGCTTGGTACGGATGAGGTGGTGGTGGACGGCGGCGGTGAGCAGCAGCGAGGGGATGGGGGCGTGCTCGGCGTCGGAGTGCCGGTCGGAGAGCACGATGAGGCGGGCGCCGCCCTCGATGGCGTCGTCGGTCTCGGCGCAGATCTGCTCGATCCGGGCGGCCAGCGCGTCGCCGCCGCCGGAGACCCGGTAGAGCCCGGAGAGGGTGGCGGCCGTCATGCCGGGCATGTCGCCGTCGGCGTTGATGTGGATGAGCTTGGCCAGCTCGTCGTTGTCGATGACGGGGAAGGGCAGGGTGACACTACGGCAGGTGGCCGAGGTCGGCTCCAGGATGTTGCCCTGCGGGCCCAGCGAGGAGTGCAGCGAGGTGACGAGCTCCTCGCGGATGGCGTCCAGCGGCGGGTTGGTGACCTGCGCGAACAGCTGGGTGAAGTAGTCGAACAGCAGCCGGGGCCGGTCGGAGAGGGCGGCGATCGGCGAGTCGGTGCCCATGGAGCCGATCGGTTCGGCGCCGGCCCGGGCCATCGGCGCGAGCAGGACGCGCAGCTCCTCCTCGGTGTAGCCGAAGGTCTGCTGGCGGCGGGTGACCGAGGCGTGGGTGTGCACGATGTGCTCGCGCTCGGGCAGGTCGCCCAGCTCGATGATGCCGGTGTCCAGCCACTCCTGGTACGGCTGCTCGCCGGCGAGGCCGGCCTTGATCTCGTCGTCCTCGATGATCCGGTGCTCGGCGGTGTCCACCAGGAACATCCGGCCGGGCTGGAGGCGGCCCTTGCGGACCACCTTGGCGGGGTCGATGTCGAGGACGCCGACCTCGGAGGAGAGCACGACCAGGCCCTCGTCGGTGACCCAGTAGCGGCCGGGGCGCAGCCCGTTGCGGTCCAGTACGGCGCCGACCTGGACGCCGTCGGTGAAGGTGACGCAGGCGGGGCCGTCCCAGGGCTCCATCATCGTGGAGTGGTACTGGTAGAAGGCGCGCCGGGACGGGTCCATGGAGTCGTGGTTCTCCCACGCCTCGGGGACCATCATCAGCACCGAGTGCGGCAGCGAGCGCCCGCCGAGGTGCAGCAGCTCCAGCACCTCGTCGAAGGAGGCGGAGTCGGAGGCGTCCGGGGTGCAGATCGGGAAGATCCGGTCCAGCGCGCCGGTGCCGAACACCTCGGAGGCGAGCTGGGACTCGCGGGCCCGCATCCAGTTGCGGTTGCCCTTGACGGTGTTGATCTCGCCGTTGTGCGCGACGAACCGGTAGGGGTGGGCCAGCGGCCAGCTCGGGAAGGTGTTGGTGGAGAAGCGGGAGTGCACCAGGGCCACGGCGGTGGCGCAGCGGCGGTCGGAGAGGTCCGGGAAGAACGGCTCCAGCTGCCCGGTGGTGAGCATGCCCTTGTAGACGATGGTCCGCGAGGACAGCGAGGGGAAGTAGGTGGCGGCCTCGCGCTCGGCGCGCTTGCGCAGCACGAACGCCTTGCGGTCCAGCACGATCCCGCTCGACTCGCCGTCGCTGACGAACAGCTGGCGGAAGACCGGCATGGTGGCGCGGGCGGTGGCGCCGAGCAGCTCGGGCGCGACCGGCACCTCGCGCCAGCCGAGGACGGTCAGGCCCTCCTCGGCGGCGATGGCCTCGATACGGGAGACGGCGGCCGCGTTGTCGTCCGCGTCGGCCGGGAGGAAGGCGATGCCAACGGCGTACGAGCCGGCCTCGGGCAGCTCGAAACCCGCGGTCTCGCGGAGGAAGGCGTCCGGGACCTGGAACAGGATGCCCGCGCCGTCGCCGGAGTCCGCCTCCGCGCCGGTGGCGCCGCGGTGCTCCAGGTTGCGCAGTACGGTCAGCGCCTGCTCGACCAGCTCGTGGCTGGCAACGCCGGTGAGGGTGGCAACGAAGCCGACACCGCAGGCGTCCTTCTCGTTGCGGGGGTCGTACATACCCTGCGGGGCGGGGCGACCGTCCATGGGCGACCAGGCGTCGGAACGCATCGGCTCTCCCGTCGTCGTCGTGGCATACAGCGGTGCCGAAGGGACGACGTTGGCCCTCCGCAAAATTTCGTGCAGGTTACATGATGGACGCCATCTCGGAAAGCGGATAGCTCATTCCAGCATGCGGACAACACGGGGTGGTGCGAGGTGCTGCGGGTGGTGCTCTGCGGGACCCACGGGCAGGGCGGAGACGGCGGAGCCAGGTGTACGGAGGCCAGATCTTGTCGTCCTCGGCGCCCCCGGCAGCGGCTCGGTGCTGGGGCCGGTCCGACGGCCCGTGGAGGTGGCGCGGGCTTCGTTGCCCGCGGCGCTAACGGCTCATGCCCACGTCCATGGAAATCGAAACCGCCGGCCTGAGCGGCTACCTATGAGCCGCGACGCATAGTCTCTCATCGGCATGGCGCATGGTGCTATTGGATGTTCGTCACAACGCTGGCGGCGGTAGCGGCCCTGCTGGTGGTGCGATCCGGGGTGTCCGGCGGCTTCCACGGTACGGCCAACCGGCCGCCCCCGCCCATCGAGCCCCGAACACCCGCGCGACTATGTCAGACCGCCGCCCGACGGAGAGCTGGGGCGCTGATCCCGGCACCAGGCCCCTGGGTCAGACCGCCGCCCCGAACAGCGCGCCCAGCCCGTAGGTCAGCGCCGCCGCGGCCCCGCCCAGCAGCAGCTGGCGCAGCCCGCTGTACCACCAGCTGCGCGCGGTCACCCGGGCCACCACCGCACCGCAGGCGAACAGCCCCAGCAGCGCCAGCAGCACCGCCGGCCACAGCGCGGCGGCACCCAGCAGATACGGCAGCACCGGCAGCAAGGCGCCCAGCGCGAACGACCCGAACGAGGACACCGCGGCGACCAGCGGCGAGGGCAGGTCGTCCGGGTCGATGCCCAGCTCCTCCCGGGCGTGGATCTCCAGCGCCTGCTCCGGGTCCCGGGACAGCTGCATGGCGACCTCGCGGGCGAGCGCCGGCTCCACCCCGCGCGCCGCGTACAGCGCGGCCAGCTCCTCCATCTCGTCCACCGGGTGCTTGCGCAGCTCGCGCCGCTCGACATCCAGCTCGGCCTGGACCAGCTCGCGCTGGGAGGCGACCGAGGTGTACTCCCCGGCGGCCATCGAGAAGGCACCGGCAGCCAGGCCCGCCAGCCCGGTGATCACGACGGTCTGCTGGGAGGCGGCCCCGCCGGCCACCCCGGTCATCAGCGCCAGGTTGGAGACCAGGCCGTCCATCGCGCCGAACACGGCCGGCCGCAGCCAGCCGCCGTTGACATCACGGTGGGTGTGGTTGTCGCGATGCGCCTCATGGAGCGTCGCCTCGGTCTCGATGATGGACACACTTCTCCCCGGCGGTACGTGGTACGTAAAACGGCGGGGCCGAATCAGTGGTCCGACTCCCCCTCGACGCCCTCGAACTTACGCCCGATGTAAGGGGCGCGCCAGCAAGGCAGGCTTTACTTACCGATCATCGCCGAAAGCTCGTTTACGCAGGTCAGGTACGCCTTACCGGGGAGCGAGCGGTCAGGCCGGGGAGTCGGCGGCCGCCCGGCAGGCGGGGTGGCCCCAGCGGGTGCCGAGCTTGGTGATCGACTCACCGGCGGCGTATGGCGCGCCGCATGGGCAGGTGCCGAGGAACTTCGCCTTGATGGTCCGCGTACCGCCGCTCCCGGAGCTCCCGGAGCTCTTACGGGCCGGGCGGCCGGCCTTCCCGCCTCCACCGGCCGGGGCGGCGCGCTCCGGCGCGGGCTCGGGCACCTCGGTGTCGCCGTGCGCGGTACCGGCGGCCCGCTGGCTGACCGCCGCGTCGCTGGCGGCCTGGTCGGCGATGGCGTTCAGCCGGTCACCGTCCACCCGGTGGGCGGGCACATAGCGGAACTCCACGTCCCGGTCGGCCAGCAGCGAGTCGATGCCCTGAACCAGCTCCTGGTTGGCGACGGGCTTGCCGGCCGCCGTCTTCCAGCCGTTGCGCTTCCAGTTCGGCAGCCACTGGGTGACCGCCTTCATGGCGTACTGGGAGTCCATCCGCACCTCCAGCGAGGTGCCGACGGGCACCGACCGCAGCAGTTCGAGCAGCGCGGTCAGCTCTCCCACGTTGTTGGTGGCGCGGCCGAGCGGACCGGACTCCCAGCGCTCGGGCCGGCCCTCCCCGTCGGCGATGACCCACGCCCAGGCGGCCGGACCCGGATTTCCCTTGGCCGCCCCGTCACAGGCGGCGATGATGCGATCGGACATTCCCCCGATCATGCCGTACGGCGCCCCGCGCCCCGACCTCGGGCCGGGTCAGTGCATCCAGCCCACCCGGTCAGTGCGTTCGGCCCGGCCACCCGCGGCCCCGGGTCAGATCAGCACCACGGCCACGGTCGTCGCGGTGACGGCCACCATCGCGGCCTGCGTGTTCCTGATCGCCTCGCGGACGCCGTCGCCGGCCCACTGGCCCTCGGCGATCTCCGCCATCCGCGGCTCGACCCGCCCCCGGTCCACGCCCGGGAAGGCGATGCGGTGCAGCTTGGCGGCGTGCAGCAGGGCGACCAGGCCGCCGGTGCGAACGTCGGGCTCCGCCCCGTCCAGGACGACGGACTCCAGCCGGGCCCGCAGTTCGCGCTCCACCGAGCCGTCGGCCTCCGGATACCGGCGGACCGGGAAGAGCCCGAGCACCCGGCTGCGCTCCTCGCTGACCAGCCCGCGCCCGCACAGCGACTCCACGGTCGCGGCGACCGCCTTCGACTGGTCCTTGGTCAGCCAGTCGGTCACCTTGCGCGGGCTCTTGTGCGCCGTCCACTCACGCAGCAGCTCCAGCCGACCGTCGAGCAGGGCCGTCCCGGTCGGCGAGGTGTCGATCACGGCCAGCCTGCCCTCGGCGACCGAGACCCGCTCCGCCATGGCCAGCTCCAGCAGCGCACCGCTGGCCGCGGCCCACCCGGCCGACGACCGCTCCTTGGCGGCCCCGGACTCGTCGTCCAGCGAGAGCAGGGCGATCTCCTCGCCCAGTGTGACGGCCATCCGTTGTCTCCTTGATCATCCGTGGTCACCGGTGTGACGCCGCGAGGGCGCCGGACGGTTCCCCGACCCGCCGTGCCCACCGCCCATCCCCCGCGCTCCAGGGCCTGGACGGCACCCTGGAACGGCCCCCGTTTCGATCTTCGACAGCAGGAGAGACGTCGCCCATGACCCACATCGTGGTACTCGGCTCCGCCAACATGGACCTCGTCGCCTATGCGAGCCGCGCGCCCGGACTCGGCGAGACCGTCACCGGCCGGGAGTTCCGCACGGCACCCGGCGGCAAGGGCCTCAACCAGGCCGTCGCCGCGGTACGCGCCGGCGCCGAGGTCTCGATGATCGGCGCGGTCGGCTCCGACCAGTACGGCGCCGTACTGCGCGCCTCCCTTCAGGGCGCCGGGGTCGACATCGACCTGCTGCGCACCGTGGAGGGACCGTCCGGTACGGCGCACATCACCGTGGACGACGAGGGCCGCAACGCCATCGTGGTGGTCCCCGCGGCCAACGGCACCGTCGAGTCCCTGCTCCCCGGCGACGAGACGCTCATCGCCACCGCCGACGCCCTGCTGCTCCAGCTGGAACTGCCACTGTCCGCGGTGGTCGAGGCCGCTCGGGCCGCCCGCCGCCACGGGGTGCGCACCATCCTCACCCCGGCACCCGCCCGCCCGCTGCCGCCGGAGCTGCTGGCCGCGACCGACCTGCTGGTGCCCAACGAGCACGAGGCCGCCGCGCTCACCGGGATCGCCGACCTGCACGGGGCCGCCGAGGAACTGCTGCGGCACGTCCCGCAGACCGTGATCACCCTGGGCGCGGCCGGCAGTCTGCACGCCGCCCGGGGCGCCGACCCCGTCCTGGTGCCCGCGCCCGAGGTGGACGCGGTGGACACCACGGCCGCCGGCGACACCTTCACCGGCGCCCTGTCGGTCGCCCTGGCCGAGGGCCGGCCGGTACGGGACGCCCTGGCCTGGGCCTCCTCGGCCGCCGCCCTCTCGGTGCAGCGGCTGGGCGCCGCACCCGCCATGCCGTACCGCAAGGAGATCGACGCTCTCTGAGGCGCCTCAGGCATGACGCCGAGAGGGGCGGCCACCGAGATCGGTGACCGCCCCTCCCCACAACCCCTACGGGCTCCGGGCACTCCCCCGGTCAGCCCTTGCCGGCCGCCTTCGACGCGTCCCCGGCGGGGTTGGACGCCGTCGTACCGCCCGCGGCCGACTCCGGCGTACCGTCCGTGGCCTTCGCCGTACCGACAGAACCGGCGCCGCCGGAACCGTCCTTCTCAGCCTCAGCCTCAGCGCCCGCCGCGGCCGTGCTGTCCTTCTCCGCATCCGCCTTCGCCGCGTCGGCCTTGGCCTGGTCGGCGAGGGCCGCGGGCTCCACGACCTCCTCCCGGCCGGGCCGCACCCGGGCCGAGATCACGATGTACGCGACGGCCAGCAGGAACACCACGATCGCGGTCCATACGTTCAGCCGCAGGCCCAGGACATGGTGCGCCTCGTCCACCCGCATGTACTCGATCCAGCCGCGCCCGGCGCAGTAGGCCGCCACATACAGGGCGAACGCCCGGCCGTGGCCCAGTTTGAAGCGGCGGTCGGCCCAGACCACGAGCAGGGCGACACCGACGCACCACAGCGACTCATAGAGGAAGGTCGGGTGGTACAGCCCGGCCTCGCGGTTGGCGCCCGCGCTGATCTTCAGCGCCCAGGGCAGATCGGTGGGCTTGCCATAGAGCTCCTGGTTGAACCAGTTGCCCCAGCGGCCGATGGCCTGGGCCAGCGCGATTCCGGGGGCGATGGCGTCCGCGTAGGCGGGCAGCGGGATGCCGCGGCGGCGGCAGCCGATCCACGCGCCCACCGCGCCCAGCGCGATGGCGCCCCAGATCCCGAGGCCGCCCTCCCAGATCTTGAAGGCGTCGACCCAGTTCTCGCCCTCGCTGAAGTAGAGCTGGTAGTCGGTGATGACGTGGTAGAGCCGTCCGCCGACCAGGCCGAAGGGCACGGCCCAGACGGCGATGTCGGCCACCGTGCCGGCGCGGCCGCCGCGGGCGATCCAGCGCCGGTTGCCGAACCAGACGGCGACGAAGACACCGACGATGATGCAGAGGGCGTAGCCGCGCAGCGGGATGGGTCCGAGGTAGACCGCACCGGACGACGGGCTGGGGATATAGGCAAGGTCCATGGCAGCACTGACGCTACCCTGCCGGGCGGTGCCCACGGCAACCCGCCCGGCAAAGACTGGATAACACCCCAGGGCGGCTCAGGCCCCCGGCGACTCCTACTCCTCGAAGCCCGCGGCGCCGTTCCCCGGCCCGGTGTCCTGCCCGGCGGCCGGTGAGGAGGAAGCGGAGGCGGCCGGGGAGGGCGGGACGGGGGTGGCGGTGCCCGGGCGCTTGCCCTTGTTGGCCTCGGCGACCCACTTCTTCAGGTTCTCCGGGGAGATCTGCTCGTTCCCCTTGGTCGGGAAGACCGATTCGCCGTTGAGCAGCACGGTGGGCGTGCCCCGGAAGTCCCCGCTGCGGAAGGCCTCGTTCGACTTGTTCACCCAGCCGTCATGGCTGCCGTCGGCGACGCAGGAGCGGAAGGCCGGGGTGTCCAGCCCCGGCACCTTGGCGGCCAGCTCGAACAGCTTGCCGTCGGCGGCGAAGGCGTCGTCGGGCTCCGGCGGCTGGTTCTGGTAGAGCACGTCGTGGTAGGCGGTGAACTTCCCGCCGTCCTGGGCGCAGGCGGCGGCGTTGGCCGCGTTGAGCGAGCCGCTGCCGCCCATGTTGCCGTCGATGATGGTGGCCAGGTGGTACTCCGCCTTGATCTGGCCCGACTCGGTCAGCTGGTGGATGGTGTCCCGGAAGGCGTTCTCGAACTGGGCGCAGGCCGGGCAGCGGAAGTCCTCCCAGATGGTGAGCGTCGAAGGGGCGTCGGTGGCGCCCACGGTGATCGACGGCTGCTCCCCGCCGGCCGCCCCGGACGGCACGCTGACCGCGCCGGAGCCGGAGCCGTCGCTGGAGCCGCCGGTGTTGGCGGCGATCAGCCCGGCGACGGCGGCCAGCCCGAGCACCCCGACGACGGCGGCCGACACGATCAGCGTGCGCCTGCGCCGGTCGCGGGACCGCTCCCGCTCGCGTTCCTCTTGGAGGCGTTCGCGCGCGCTCCGCTTGCCTGCGTTGTTCTTCTCGCTCACGTCCGGCAAACGAACCGGGGAGGCACCCGCGTGCCTCCCCGGTCCACTTCCATCCCTTCGGGTGACGGGCCCCCGGCCGCTTTACCCGGCCCCGGCCCCGGTCGCCGTCAGGCGTTCCGTCGCCGTCAGGCGTTCCGCCGCACGCCCCGGGCGAGGTCGGCGGCCAGCTCGCGGACGGCGGCCAGTCCGGCGGCCTCGTCCTCCGCGTCCAGCAGCCGCTTGACGAACGCGGAGCCCACGATCACCCCGTCGGAGAAGGCGGCCACCTCGGCGGCCTGGGCCGCGTCGGAGACGCCCAGGCCCACGCAGACCGGCAGTTCGGTGGTGGCGCGGGTGCGGCGGACTAGGTCGGCGGCCTGGGCGCCGACGGAGGCGCGCGTTCCGGTGACGCCCATCAGCGAGGCCGCGTAGACGAAGCCGGAGCCGGCCTCGGTGATGGCGGCCAGCCGGGCGTCCTTGCTGCTGGGCGCGACGACGAACACGGTGGCCAGCCCGTGCTTGTCGGCGTGCTCCCGCCACAGCGCGGACTCCTGGACGGGCAGGTCGGGCAGGATGCACCCGGCGCCGCCCGCCTCGGCGAGCTCGGCGGTGAAGCGCTCGACGCCGTAGCGGTCGATCGGGTTCCAGTACGTCATGACCAGCACTGGCTTACCGGTGGCCTGGTGGGCCTCGCGCACCGTGCGCAGCACGTCGGCGATCCGCACCCCGCCGCGCAGCGCGATGTCGTCGGCGGTCTGGATGACCGGGCCGTCCAGCACCGGGTCGCTGTGCGGAAGCCCGACCTCCACGATGTCAGCGCCGCCGTCCAGCACGGCCTTGACGGCCGCGATGCCGCCGTCCACGGTCGGGAAGCCTGCCGGGAGGTAGGCGATCAGCGCGGCCCGGTCCTCGGCCTTGGCGGCCGCCAGGGTCTCGGTCAGCAGTCGGATGTTCCCGCTCACTTGCTCTCCCCCAGTCCCCGCTGGTCGGCGGTGTCGCGCTGGATCTCGGCTCCGCCGTCCTCGGCGGAGGCGTCGGCCTCCACCGGCGCGTCCGTCACCGGCCCGCCTTCCGTTGCCTCTCCGTCGTACAGCCCGAAGTAGCGGGCGGCGGTGTCCATGTCCTTGTCGCCGCGGCCGGAGAGGTTGACCACGATCACCGCGTCCGGGCCCAGTTCCCGACCCAGCTCCAGGGCGCCGGCCAGGGCGTGTGCGGACTCGATGGCCGGGATGATCCCCTCGGTACGCGAGAGCAGCCGCAGCGCCTGCATGGCGGCGTCGTCGGTGACGGCCCGGTACTCGGCGCGCCCGGAGTCCTTGAGGTAGGCGTGCTCGGGGCCGATGCCCGGGTAGTCCAGTCCGGCCGAGATCGAGTACGGCTCGGTGATCTGGCCCTCGTCGTCCTGGAGGACGTAGGAGCGGGAGCCGTGCAGGATGCCGGGCTCGCCCGCGGTGAGTGTGGCGGCGTGCTCGCCGGTCTCCACCCCGTGCCCGGCGGGCTCGCAGCCGACCAGCCGGACATCCGCGTCCGGGATGAAGGCGTGGAACAGGCCGATGGCGTTGGAGCCGCCGCCGACGCAGGCCACCACGGCGTCGGGCAGCCGCCCGGTGCGCTCCAGGGTCTGCCGGCGGGCCTCCACGCCGATGACCCGGTGGAAGTCGCGGACCATAGCCGGGAAGGGATGCGGCCCGGCGACGGTGCCGAAGAGGTAGTGGGTGCGGTCGACGTTGGCGACCCAGTCGCGGAACGCCTCGTTGATGGCGTCCTTCAGGGTGCGGCTGCCGGACTTCACCGGGATGACCTCGGCGCCGAGCATCCGCATCCGGGCGACGTTCAGCGCCTGGCGCTGGGTGTCGATCTCGCCCATGTAGATGGTGCACTCCAGGCCGAACAGGGCGCAGGCGGTGGCGGTGGCCACGCCGTGCTGCCCGGCGCCGGTCTCGGCGATGACCCGGGTCTTGCCCATCCGCCGGGTCAGCAGGGCCTGGCCCAGCACGTTGTTGATCTTGTGGGAGCCGGTGTGGTTGAGGTCCTCGCGCTTGAGCAGGATCCTGGCGCCGCCGGCGTGCTCGGCGAACCGGGGCACCTCGGTCAGGGCGCTGGGCCGGCCGGTGTAGTGGACGAGCAGCTCGTCCAGCTCGGCGGCGAAGGCGGGGTCGGACTTGGCCTTGTCGTACTCGACGGCCACCTCGTCCACGGCGGCGACCAGCGCCTCGGGGATGAAGGCGCCGCCGAAGGCGCCGAAGTAGCCCTCGGCGCTGGGGACGGACCCCTCGGCGTCGGGGATGAAGAACTCACTGGGCATGCGGAAACGCTCCTGTACGGGGCGGATGCCCCGGATGCGGGCGGGCTCGGGTGGTCGACCGGTGGCGTCCACCTCCGCGTACCCCGCCATGAGCCGTCCGTACGCCGTCCGGAACGCCCTTCCGCGGGCGTACGGGTATGGCGGGGCGGCCGTCGTTCAGGGGTTACGCGGGGAGGTGGGCGCCGAGCGGGCGCCATCGCATGCCGTTCACCTGGCCGGGCTCGTCGCCGATGACGTAGCGGACCCGGCGGCCGTGCACCCGGCGGGCGGGGGCGCGGCAGCCGCGCGGCCGGCAGCCGCGAGCGAGCCGGGCGTACGGATCACGCGGCGCACCCCCGTATACCTCGGGAACGTACGGATCACGCGGCGCACCGCCACGCGAGTCCGGGACCACAGGACCGGCGACCGCGCACCCGGACGGCCCGGCGGCCGGGCGCACGGGGCGCGCGGCGGTCGGGTCCGAGGCGGTGGCGGTCATCGCGGTCGTGGTCATGGCCCTGAGGTGTCAGCCCCGTCCGTGGCGCAGCGCCGGGTGGGCGCCGGCGGCGACCAGGTCGGCCACGGCCGACTTGGGGTCGCGGCCGGTCACCAGGGACTCGCCGACCAGTACGGCGTCGGCGCCCTCGTTGGCGTAGGCGATCAGGTCGTGCGGGCCGCGCACCCCGGACTCGGCGATCTTGACGATATGCGCTGGGATCTCCGGAGCGACCCGCTCGAAGGTGCCGCGGTCGACCTTGAGGGTCTTGAGGTTGCGGGCGTTGACGCCGATGATCCTGGCGCCGGCGTCCACCGCGCGCTCGACCTCCTCCTCGTCGTGCACCTCGACCAGCGGGGTGAGGCCGATGGAATCGGCCCGCTCGATGAGGGAGACCAGCGCGGGCTGGTCCAGCGCGGCGACGATCAGCAGGGCGAGGTCGGCGCCGTAGGCGCGGGCCTCCCACAGCTGGTAGGCGGTGACGATGAAGTCCTTGCGCAGCACGGGGATGTCGACCTTGGCGCGGACGGCCTCCAGGTCGGCCAGGGAGCCGCCGAAGCGCCGCTGCTCGGTGAGGACCGAGATCACGGCGGCGCCGCCGGCCTCGTAGTCGGCGGCCAGTCCGGCGGGGTCGGCGATCGCGGCCAGCGCCCCCTTGGACGGGCTGGACCGCTTGACCTCGCAGATGACCTTGACGCCGTCGCCGCGCAGTGCGGCCACGCCGTCCTTGGCCTGCGGTGCCTTGGCGGCCCGCTCCTTGAGCTCGTCGAGGGAGACCTGTGCCTGTCGCTCTGCGAGGTCGGCGCGGACGCCGTCGATGATCTCGTCGAGCACGCTCACGCGAGAGGCCCCTTCCAGGTCGGTGTCACGGGACCGGAACCGGTCACGTCGATGGTATCCGCAGGTGGGTCGAAGCTTCGCATCCGGTTGACGCCGCAGCGCCACCAGACTCCTGACACGCGCCCCTGACCTGGGGTTTTCCGCCGATCGGCGGAAGGTACGGCCGTCTCACGGTGCGAGAGCCGCCCCGAACGGCAGATTGCGGACCACCGCGAAGACGGCCAGCAGGGCACCGGTGGCCCACCACCACACCGGCGTGATCGTGACGCGCACCGGCCGGGCGCGGACGGCCGCGGTCAGCCACCAGACCATCCCCGCGGCGAAGACCAGATAGCCCAGGACGGCGGCGGCGTTGGCGCCGAGCGCGGCGGGCAGGTCGCCGTGGATGAAGGCGTGGGCGCTGCGCAGCCCGCCGCAGCCCGGGCAGAGGACGCCGGTGAGGCGGAACAGCGGGCAGACCGGGTAGTGGCCGGGCTCGTTGGGGTCGACCGCCCCGACGTAGGCGAAAGCCGCCGCGACGGCGGCGAGGGTGCCGACCGGCGCGGCCAGCCGCCGCGCGAGCGAGCGCGGCGCGGCGCCGGGTCCGATTCCGGTTCCGGGTCGGGGGCCGGTGTCGGTTCCGGTTCGGAGGTCGGGTCGGGGGCCGGTCCCGGTTCCGGTTCCGATTCCGGGGCTGGTTCCGGGGCGCGGGGTCGCGGGGGTCGTCTCCATGGCGTCGTCCACCGGGCGATTGTCCCCGTTGCGACGGAAAGGCGCAGCCCGGCCGGGGCCGGACCGCGCCTGGAAGGCCTTGGGGAAGGCCGGTTCGCCCGGACGGGTCAGGTCAGGCGTGGGCGTCGGCCTTGGCGGTCTCGGGGGTGCTGTCCCGGCGGGCCGCCGCCTCACGGGCGCGGATGAGGTCCGGCGACTCCTTGGAGCCGAGGCCGGCGAGCTTCATGGCGCCGCCCACCACACCGCCGAGCAGGATCACGCCGATGCCCACCCAGCAGAGCACGGGCTTGTTGGCCACCATGAAGGCGCCCGCGACGCAGAAGCCGACGAAGGAGATGATGCTTCCGGTCCAGGCGGCCGGGGTGTGTCCGTGGTCGGTGCCCGCCATGAGTTGCTCCTTGTTGATGTTGCTCGGTTACGGCCCCGCCGGGTGCGGACGCTCGGGGTCATTGTCCCGCACCCGTGCGTCCGGAGTGATCCGGGGGTGGGCACCGGACGGGGCGGCGGACGGACACCGACCGGGACGCCCACGAAGCGCCGACCGGGCGCCGACCGGACGCCGACGAGGCACCGTCTTGGACACCGGCCCGGCACCGACCGGCCACCGCACCCACCCCGTCCGATCCCCAGATCGTCGTCCTCAGATCGTCGTCGGATCCTCACCGCGGTCGAGGGCCTTCCACAGGTCCTCGGGACGGTCCGGGTCCACCGGGGCGGGCCCCTTGCGGGCGCCGCGGGGGCCGGCTCCGCGCTCGTAGCGGCCGGACATCGCGGGCCAGCCGCGGCCGTAGCACAGGGCGAGCAGCCCGGCGAGCAGCAGCAGCACCCCGCCCGCGGCGGTGATGTACGGCCAGACGGTGTGGGTCAGTTCGGCCACCCGGGCGGCGGAGTCGCTGGTGGTGACGGCGGCCCGCTCGTCCAGGGCGGCGCTGTCTCCCGCCCCGAGCAGGGCGGCGGTGGCCGCTCCGGCGCCGCTCAGGGTGAGCAGTCCGGCGACCAGGAACCGTCCGGCCCGGCGGACCGCGAAGACGGCGACCAGCGCGGCGAGGCCGACGATGGCCAGCGCGGTGGGCAGACCGGTGACATCGCCGCCGGTGGCGGTCAGCGGGACGTTTCCGCCGCCGATCCCGACCGTTCCCCGGGACCAGGTCTGGCCGGAGGCGAGCAGGACGACGGCCGCTCCGGCGGCGCCGAGGAACAGGGCGGCGGCGAGGCTGCGGCGGCCGCCGCGGGCCGCCGCCTTCTCCTCGTCACCGCGGGCGGCGGTACGGGGCTGGGGTACGGATGCGGCACTCACGTACCCCACTATCCCCTACGCCTCGGACATCCCGTTCATCCGGTTGGCGGTGTGCACGGCGCGCAGCACGGCGGCCGCCTTGTTGCGGCACTCGGTGTCCTCGGCGACCGGGTCGGAGTCGGCCACCACCCCGGCTCCGGCCTGGACGTACGCGGTACCGTCGCGCAGCAGCGCGGTGCGGATGGCGATGGCGGTGTCGGAGTCCCCGGCGAAGTCCAGATAGCCGACGCAGCCGCCGTAGAGGCCGCGGTGGGTGGGCTCCAGCTCCTCGATGATCTGCATGGCGCGAGGCTTGGGCGCACCGGAGAGGGTGCCGGCCGGGAAGCAGGCGGTGAGCACGTCGAAGGCGGTGCGGCCCTCGGCGACCTCGCCGGTGACGGTGGAGACGATGTGCATCACATGCGAGTACCGCTCGATGGACATGAAGTCGACCACCTCGACGGAGCCGGGGGCGCAGACCCGGCCGAGGTCGTTGCGGCCGAGGTCGACCAGCATCAGGTGCTCGGCGCGCTCCTTGGGGTCGGCGAGCAGCTCCTCGGCGAGGGCCTGGTCCTCCCGCGGGGTGGCGCCGCGGGGGCGGGTGCCGGCGATCGGGTGGAGCAGGGCGCGCCCGTCCTCGACCTTGACCAGCGCCTCGGGGCTGGAGCCGACGACGTCGAAGCCGTCGAAGCGGAGCAGGTACATGTACGGGGAGGGGTTGGTGGCCCGCAGCACCCGGTAGACGTCCAGCGCGGTGGCCTCGCAGGGGGTCTCGAAGCGCTGGGAGGGCACCACCTGGAATGCCTCGCCGGCCCGGATGCGCTCCTTGATGTCCTCGACGGCGCCCTGGTAGGCGGCGCCGCCCCAGCGGCTGACGGTCTCCGGCAGGGCCGATTCCGGCAGTGCGGTGGGGGCGGTCGCAGCGGGCTCGGCGAGATCGGCGGCCATGGCGTCGAGCCGGGCGACGGCGTCCGCGTAGGCCTCGTCCACGCCGGTGTCCAGGTCGTTGTGGTTGATCGCGTTGGCGATCAGCAGCACCGTGCCGTCCCAGTGGTCGAGGACGGCGAGGTCGGAGGTGAGCATCATGGTCAGCTCGGGCAGACCGAGGTCGTCCTCCCCCCGCTCGCCGACCTTCTCCAGCCGCCGCACGATGTCGTACCCGAGGTAGCCGACCATGCCCCCGGTGAACGGCGGCATCCCTTCCACCAGGTCCCTGGGCGTGTGCAGGGTCTCGACCGTGGCCCGCAGCGCCTCCAGCGGGTCACCCTCCACCGGGACGCCCACCGGCGGCGTACCGATCCAGTGCGCCCCGCCCTCCCGCACCGTCAGCGTGGCGTGGCTGCGCACCCCGATGAAGGAGTACCGCGACCAGGTGCGGCCGTTCTCCGCGGACTCCAGCAGGAAGGTGCCGGGCCGCTCGGCGGCGAGCTTGCGGTAGAGGCCGACCGGGGTGTCGCCGTCGGCGAGCAGGCGCCGGCTGACGGGGATGACGCGGCGGTCGGCGGCCAGCTTGCGGAAGGTCTCCAGATCCATGGCGCCCGACCCTACTTGCCGAGCGGCAGCACGTCGGCGTCGAAGCAGGTGCGATCGCCGGTGTGGCAGGCGGCGCCGACCTGGTCCACCTTCACCAGGACCGTGTCCGCGTCGCAGTCCAGCGCCACCGCCTTGACGTGCTGGACGTGGCCGGAGGTGTCGCCCTTCACCCAGTACTCCCGGCGGCTGCGGGACCAGTAGGTGGCGCGCCCGGTGGTGAGGGTGCGGTGCAGCGCCTCGTCGTCCATCCAGCCGAGCATCAGCACCTCACCGGTGTCGTACTGCTGGGCGATGGCCGGCACCAGCCCGTCGGGGCTGCGCTTGAGTCGGGCCGCGATGGCCGGATCGAGGTTGCTGCTCATGCCGCCCATTGTGCCGCGCCCCACTGACACCCCCTCCCCCCGTCCACTGGGCGGACCGTCCGCCCCCGCCGTACGCTGATCACCATGTCGACCCATGCCAAGCGTGAACGGCTGCTCCTCGCCGACCTGCTGGAGGCCGCGGGCCCCGAGGCCCCGACCCTGTGCGACGGCTGGAAGACCCGCGACCTGGCCGCCCATGTGGTGGTGCGGGAGCGGCGGCTGGACGCGGCGGCCGGGCTGCTGATCCCGCTGCTGCGCTCGCGCCTGGAGCAGGCGCAGGCGGAGTACGCGGCCAAGCCGTACGAGGAGCTGGTGCACCTGATCCGCACCGGCCCGCCGAAGGGCTCCCCGTACGCGATCAAGCAGGTGGACGAGGGCGCGAACACGGTGGAGTTCTACGTCCACGCCGAGGACGTCCGCCGCGCCCAGCCCGGCTGGACCCCGCGCCAGGTGGACCCGGTCTTCGCCGACGCCCTCTGGTCCCGCCTGGAGAAGACCGCCCGCCTGGCCTGCCGCAAGGCCCCCACCGGCCTCGTCCTGCGCCGCCCCGACGGCCAGACCGCCGTCGCCCACCGCGGCACGCCCGTCGTGACGGTCACCGGCGAGCCCGGCGAACTGCTGATGTTCGCCTTCGGCCGCCAGGACAGCGCGGATGTCGCCGTCGACGGCGCCCCTGACGCAGTGGAACGCCTGCGCGACTCCAAGCAACTCGGCATGTGACGGTACGGGCCCGGCCGGCCCGTACCGCCCCCGCCGCCCCTACCCCTCGCCGGCGGCAGGCACGGCGGAGTGGACGGCCACGTCGTTCGCCGCCGCGTCCACGTCCAGCTCCGCCCACACCCTCTTGCCGACCACCAGCGGCTCCACACCCCACCGCGCCGCCAGCGCATCCACGATCGCGAGCCCCCGCCCGCACTGCTCCTCCACCCCGGCCTCCCGCTGCTCCGGCAGCCGCTCGCCCCGGGCGTCGGTGACCGCGACCCGCAGCACCTTCGCGTCCAAGAACACCTCCACCCGGAACATCCGCCCCGCGACCCGGCCGTGCAGCAGCGCGTTGGCCGCCAACTCGCCCGCGATCAGCGCCGCGTCGCCGGCTGCGCCGGGGTGACCCCACTCGATCACCAGCGCGGCCACCCGCCGCCGCGCCCGACGGACGTTCCGGCGTTCGGGGGTGTAGGTCATCGAGTCGGTCAGGGAGCAACTACCGGTCATAACGGACCTCCTTGAGTACGGATGAGTTGCTCGCCGACGACGCGGTGGCTCGACCGTGCCCGCGCAGGGCAGGGCGGCGCACTTCCGCGGGGTCGCTGCGCTGTGCGAGCGGGTGCGTACCGAAGGTAGCGATGCGATTCGCTGCACAGCAACCCGCTTGGGCATAAATTTCTATCGAACGTGAGTTGTGGGTGGCGTGCCCGGCGCAGCAGACTGTGGCGACTCATCAGGAGGCAGGGGCGGATGGCTGGTACGAACCCGGATCGCGGAGTGTCGGTATCGACGGTGCTCGGGCGGCGCCTGGGCGGTGAGCTGCTACGGATGCGCGAGGCCTGCGGACTGCGCCAGGCCGCGGCAGCGGAGGCGCTGACCGCGTCAGTGGCCAAGGTCGCCAAGATGGAACGCGGCCTCGTACCGATGCGGGACCCCGACATCCGCGCGCTGTGCCACCTCTACGGGGAGCGCGACGAGCAGGCGATAGGGCGCCTGTTGGAGCTGGCCAAGACGGATCGCGGCCGACGCAAGGCGCGCGGCTGGTGGAACCAGTACCCCGAGCTGCGCGCCATGATCGAGTATGTGGCGTTGGAGGACATCGCGAAGGGCGTCCGGACTTGGCAGGGCGCCTTCGTGCCCGGACTCCTCCAGACACCCGCTTACGCCCATGCCCTCGCGGTGGGCAACGCCGAGTGGGAGGATCCCGACGAGATCGAACGCTTCGTCGCGGGCAAGATGGCACGCCAGGGGCGGCTTGCGGACGACACCCCTCTCGATCTCTGGGCCGTGATCGGTGAAGGTGCGCTGCGCCAGCTCGTAGGCGGCCGCGAGGTCATGCGTGAGCAACTTGCACACCTCGTCGAGGCAGCCGAACTCCCGAACGTCAGGGTCCAGGTCGTACCGTTCCTCGCGGGCTCCCACCCCGGCCTGTCCAGCGCTTTCAGCATCGTCTCGTTCGCCGAAACCGGAGCGATGGACGTGGTCTACATGGAAACCACTTCGTCTACGCTGTGGTTGGAGAGCCAGGCCGATGCCCTGAGCCACGGCATGACCTTCAACCGCATCGTCCGGAACGGGCTCGTACCGCAGGAGTCGATCGCCCTGATCGACGGAATCCGCAGGGAGCTGTAGGCATGTCGCCGTTCGAATTCGTCAAGTCGACGTACAGCAAGGGCAATGGCGAGTGCGTCGAAGTTGCCGTCAACGTGCGCGGAGTTGTCGCCGTACGCGACTCCAAGGACACCGCCGGGCCTGTCCTGACACTGTCCGATGACGCCTGGGCGGCCTTCCAGCAGGAGCTGTGACGATGCCCGCCTTCGTCTTCGTGAAGTCCACCTACAGTGGGGGCGCCGCGGGGCAGGAGTGCGTCGAAGTCGCTCTCAACGTCGCCGATGTCGTGGCCGTCCGCGACTCCAAGGACCCGGACAGCGTCGTGCTCATGTTGTCCGATGCCACCTGGAATGCCTTCAAGAGGGGGCTCTGACCTTGTCACACTTCAACTTCCACAAGTCCACGTACAGCACCATCACCGGCGAGTGCGTCGAAGTCGCCGTCAACATCCCCCACACTGTCGCCATCCGCGACAGCAAGCGCCCCGGCGGCCCCCTCCTCCGCATCACACCCACCGCCTGGAAGGCGTTCCGCACGCACATGCGAGGCGAGCCGGGGTGCGGCGGCGGGCCACTCTTCCGCCCCCCGGCGTAGGGAACTCCCACCCCTCCCCCGGCCGTTGACCCGGTATGGAGCCGAAGACGCGAGCGGGGTACGCGGGGTCGGGGTCCGGGGCCATCACCCCGGACGGATGCGCGGTCGAGGTGTACACCCGGCTGCCGGTCTGGGACGAGCCCGACATCATCACCGCGGCGGTGCCCGCCGGTGCGCACATCCTGGAGCTGGGCAGCGGCGTGGGCCGGATCACCCATCCCCTGCTGGAGCGGGGCTTCACCGTGACCGCGGTGGACGAGTCGCCCGAGATGCTGGAGCGGGTGCGCGGCGCGCAGACGGTGTGCGGCCCGATCGAGGAGCTGGACCTCGGCGAGACCTTCGACGTGGTGCTGCTGGGCTCGTTCCTGGTGCACACCGGGGACGCGGAGGTCCGGCGGGGCTTGCTGCGCACCTGTGCCCGCCATGCCGCCGCGGACGGCTGCGTACTGATCCAGCGGGAGGGCCCGACGGCCCACACCGATGTGCCGCGCGAACGCGTCGACCCGAGCGGGCTGACTCTGCGCATCCTCTCCTCGGAGCCGGTCGGCGACGGAGTGCACTCGGTACGGGCCGAGTACGAGTTCCCGGACGGCGTCTGGACGCAGACCTTCCGCTCCCGGCCGCTGAGCACCGAGGAGTTCGAGGAGGCGCTGGCGGGGGCGGGCCTCCGGGTGGACGCCTATCTGACCGGCGACCACACCTGGGTACGGGCCGTGCCCTCGGCGTGGAAACCCGCCTGACCCGAAGGCGGCTGCCATGCCATGCTGACTGTCATGATCTCCCTCCGAAAGGCCTATGCCGCGTAGACGGCCCGGCGCCTTGCGCGCCGCACCCCCGGCTGCCCTCCGCTGGGACGCCCCGCCGCCCGAGCGGATCCACGGGCTCTCCACCGCCACCAGTCTCGCCGTCCACCGGGCGGAGGCGCTCGCCCCCGACTTCGACCTCTACCCCGGCGCCACCGACTGGGCGCTGAGCCGCTACCGGGAGTTCCTGATGCCGCCCGGGCGCAGACCCCGCTATCCCCGGCCGTCCCTGTGCCCGTGCCCGGGGTGCTCGATGGATGACGTCCGGCACGCCCGCGATGTGCTGGAAGCGGTGCTGGCACACCTGCCCGACCGCGCCCGGGCCGAACTCGGGCGGTATGTCGCGCGCTGGGACGCCGCCTATCTGCGACGCACCCTGCCGGACCCGTTCGCCCTGGACCGGCAGTGGCGGGCGGACCGGTGGTGGCGGCGCAGGCTCGCCGACGGCGAGGAAGGCAGCTGAGGTCCACTCCCGAGGCGCAGCGTGGAGAACACACCGCGCCCCGGCTCCACTCGAACGGCCCTGGCGCTTCACCCGGTTGCCGGGCATCCGTCCGGCAACCGGGCGCGTTAGTGAGGCATGACGCCGACGACATGCTCGTGGCATGTGCTGAAAAAACGGTCTTCCTACGCATGGAGGCGGAGGACGCGGAGGACGGGACCGGGCGCACATGTATGACATTCCACCCGAGCGGGCACGCAGGCTCGACAGCTACGGATACGCCTACGGCTACGGGCAGGAGCCCGAACCGGGGCCCGGCTTCCCTGGGCGCGACCGGGGGCGCGTCGTGGAGGGGCGGCTGGTCCAGGACGGCTACGGCGACCCCGGGTCGGGCATCCCGGGACCTCGCTCCGGGATGCCCGACCCAGGGGCGCTGGACGCCGAGTGGGACCCCTCCGACGAACTGGCCTCCCTGCTGGACGACGCCCTGGCCCGGTCGACCGCCGACTTCGACCAGCCACCGGCGCCGATGCCCCCACCGATGGTGGACGAGTGGGACGCACCGGCGGCCCCGGAGCGGCGGTCGGAGGAGTCCACCGCCGAGCTGCCGCCCCTGCGCCGGGCCCGGGCCGACCACCGCAGACGGCGGGTGCGAGAACGCACCTGGACCTGGGTGCGGACGATCAGCTTCTGCATCGCCGCCGTAGTCGCCGCCCTGGTGGCCATGGTCAGCGTCTTCAGCGGCGTCGTCGCCTACGACCCGTTGCGCGGCGTCGCCGCGGACCGGACCGGCATGGGGGTCGCGGGCTGGTGGCCGGTGCTGGTCTACGGCCCCTGGGCGGTGGCCTCGCTCTCCATTCTCCGCGCCGCCCTGCACCGGCGCCGGGCTCTGCACTCCTGGCTGGTGGTCCTGCTCTTCTCCACCACCGGGATGCTCCTCGGGGTCGCCCACGAGGCCCACACGATCATCGACGCGGCGGTGGCCGCACTTCCCGCCGCCGCCTCCCTGGCCTGCTTCCAGCAGCTGGTGCGGCTGGTCACCCTGACCCGTCCGCCCAAGCAGGCGAACCCCCGGCACCGCGTCCTCACCCCCCGTCGCCCCTCGGCCCCACCCCCACCGGCCCGAGGCCGCCCGGAGACCTCAGCCAGACGCTGACACCCGCACCACCCCCGCTCTCAGCCTGCCTCCCCCGACCGTTCGCTCCCGCCCCCCTCCCCCTCCTCAGGACCGGGGCGTGGGGCGGCGCGGCGGGGGTATCGCGCGCAGCAGCTCCCACAGCGGAGTGGAGCCTGCCGCCCACCGGCCCAGCAGCCGGCGGTCCACCAGATGCAGCCGCTGGGAGGCAGCGAAGTCCACGGCGTTGGCGGTGAAGCGGCCGTTGGTGACCAGGACGACCACATCACCGCCGTGCACCGGGCGGCCGGTGCCGTTGAGGACATGCAGGTCCGGGGTACCGACCGCCGCCCCGGCGAGCCCGGCCCGGCGGTGCTTGCACTGGATGACCCAACGGCGCCCATAGGGGTCGGTGGCCTTCACATCGGCGCCGTGGTCGCCCGCGCCGCCGACCTGGACCGCGTCCGGGCAGCCGTCGCGGTGCATCAGGTCACGTATCGCGTGCTCGAACTGCCGGTGGTGCAGGGCGTCGATCTGCGGCAGGCCGTACCGCAGGCCGGAGGCCCGTACCCGCTCCCACCGCGCCGCCTCCGCTCGCCGCCACACCCACCAGGCCCCCGCCGCCAACACGGCGAGGAGCAGCAGCACGGGCACCCAGGGGTGGGCGGCCAGCCAGCGCAGCGTCCCGACGAACAGGCTCCAGGCCGCCATAAGCACCAGAAGCAGCCCGACCATCTCCTCCCAGCCGATCTGCGCCTTCCTGGTGCGCCGGCTCCTCGTACGCCGCCGGGTCGCCGAGGCCCGGCGCGACACCGACGTCCGGCGCCGGGCCGGTGAACGGGACGGACGCCGGCTCACCGCGCGCCCTTCGTCGGGAAGACGATCGGATACGAGACGGTCGGGGACGGCTTCGGCGCGGGCTTGTCCCAGCCCGGCCAGGTGATGGGATAGACGGTCGTCGGACGCGGCCCCGGTAACTGCTTCCCCCCTCCGCCCCGCTCCCCGTTCGCCCCCGAGGCCCCACCTCCCGACGCGGCGATCACCACCAGCACCACGACCGCGAGCAGCGTCAACTGGCCGCTGGACCCCGCGGCGTTGCGCCAGTGCGCGCGCACCCTGGTCCCGTTCGCCCTGAAGTACTCCCTGACAGCGGGCATGAACCCACCCCTCTCGCCATCCGTCCGACCGTGACCGCCCCTCCCCGAGGCGGTCTCCGGCAGTACCGACATCAAAGCACCCGGCACTGACAATCCGTCAGGGAATGATCACGATCGGTGCGAGAAGCGGCTCAGGTCTTCTTCGGGCCCTGACCGCCGAGCCGCTGCTCCAGGCGGACGGTCACCGTGTCGCCGCGCTCCTTGCCGATGGCCTTGCGGATGTCGGAGCGGACCGGCAGCTTGTGGGTGCCGTCGCCGAGCGCCATGAAGGAGCTGGTGAAGGGGCAGCCGTCGATGGTGCCGCTGACCTTGACCAGCCCGCGGGTGCCGAAGAAGGCGACGGACTCCGGCCAGACCACGAACGTCCAACCGCCCTGCTCGGGGCTCTTCCGCAGCACCGCGGTGAACTCGGCGAGCACCTCCTCAGCGGTATCCGCATCCGCACGCGGTCCCGTATGCCTGCGCTTGACGTCCATGGCGGTCGACCTCCCTGATCCGGGCCTGTCTCCAGTAGACCTCCGGGGGCACGGAAACTCATCGTGAAGGGAGAATGAAGGGAGAAGCGGGCTGAGCATGACCGCGCCCCGCCTCCATCCGGTCACCGACCGGAGCAGACGGGGCACAGAGTGCTCAGTAAGGACACGGACTCACCGCACCGGGTGGCCCGCCTCCCGCAGGGTGTCCTTGACCTCGCCGATCCGCAGGTCGCCGAAGTGGAAGACGGAGGCGGCCAGCACCGCGTCCGCGCCGGCGGCGATGGCGGGCGGGAAGTGGTCGGCGCGGCCGGCGCCGCCGGAGGCGATGACCGGGACCGAGACATGCGCGCGTACCGCGGCGATCATCTCGGTGTCGTAGCCGTCCTTGGTGCCGTCGGCGTCCATGGAGTTCAGCAGGATCTCCCCGGCGCCCAGCTCGGCGGCGCGGTGGGCCCACTCCACAGCGTCGATGCCGGTGCCGCGGCGGCCGCCGTGGGTGGTGACCTCGAAGGCGCCCTCGGGGGTGCGGCGGGCGTCCACCGACAGGACGAGGACCTGGCGGCCGAAGCGCTCGGCGATCTCCCGGATCAGCTCGGGGCGGGCGATGGCGGCGGTGTTGACGCCGACCTTGTCCGCGCCGGCCCGCAGCAGCTTGTCCACGTCGTCGGCGCTGCGCACGCCGCCGCCCACGGTGAGCGGGATGAAGACCTGCTCGGCGGTGCGGCGCACCACGTCGTAGGTGGTCTCCCGGTCGCCGGAGGAGGCGGTGATGTCGAGGAAGGTCAGCTCGTCGGCGCCCTCGGCGTCGTACAGCCGGGCCATCTCGACCGGGTCCCCGGCGTCCCGCAGGTTCTGGAAGTTGACGCCCTTGACGACGCGGCCGTTGTCCACGTCCAGGCAGGGGATGACCCGTACCGCGAGGGTCATGAGGGCACCTCCTCGGTGGGCGTGCCGGGGGCGGGCGTACCGGGCGCGCGGTAGGCCTCGACCTCGACCTCCACCACCAGGCCCGGGTCGACGAACCCGGACACGATGATCATGGAGGCGGCGGGGCGTACCGCGTCGAACAGCTCCTTGTGGGCGCGGCCGACCTCCTCCACGTCCCGGGAGTGGGTGAGGTACATCCGGGTGCGGACCACGTCGGCGGCGGTGAGGCCGAGCCGGCCGAGGGCGGCTATGGCGACCCCGAAGGCGTTCACGGCCTGCTCGTACGGGCTGCCGCCGGTGATCTGGCCGTCCACCACGGAGGTGCAGCCGGAGACCAGGACGAGGCCGCTGGGCAGCTCGACGGCGCGGGAGTAGCCGAACTGCTCCTCCCAGGGCGCGCCGGAGGAGACCCGGCGCAGGGCGCCGCTCATCCGGCGACCACGGCGAGCGCCTCCTCCAGGGTGAAGGCCTCGGCGTAGAGGGCCTTGCCGACGATGGCGCCCTCGACGCCCTCGGGGACGAGCGCGGCGATGGCGCGCAGGTCGTCCAGCGAGGAGACGCCGCCGGAGGCGACGACCGGCTTGTCGGTGGCCGCGCAGACATTGCGCAGCAGCTCCAGGTTGGGGCCCTGGAGGGTGCCGTCCTTGGCGATGTCGGTGACCACGTAGCGGGCGCAGCCCTCGGAGTCGAGACGGGCCAGGGTCTCGTAGAGGTCGCCGCCGTCGCGGGTCCAGCCGCGACCGCGCAGGGTGGTGCCCCGTACGTCCAGGCCGACGGCGATCTGGTCGCCGTGCTCGGCGATGACCTTGGCGACCCACTCGGGGGTCTCCAGCGCGGCGGTGCCGAGGTTGACCCGGGTGCAGCCGGTGGCGAGCGCGGCGGCCAGCGAGGCGTCGTCGCGGATGCCGCCGGACAGCTCCACCTTGATGTCCATGGCGCGGGCGACCTCGGCGATCAGCTCCCGGTTGTCACCGGTGCCGAAGGCAGCGTCGAGGTCCACCAGATGCAGCCACTCCGCGCCCGAGCGCTGCCAGGCCAGGGCGGCCTCCAGCGGGGAGCCGTAGGAGGTCTCCGTGCCGGACTCGCCGTGGACGAGCCGTACGGCCTGGCCGTCGCGGACGTCGACGGCGGGGAGGAGTTCGAGCTTGCTCATCTCAGCGGGTCCTCGATCGCAGATCGTAGAGAGGGGAACAGAAGGAGAGAGTGGGTCAGAAGGTCCTGAGCCAGTTGGCGAGCAGCTGCGCGCCGGCCTCGCCGGACTTCTCGGGGTGGAACTGGGTGGCCCACAGGGCGCCGTTCTCCACGGCGGCGACGAACTTCTCGCCGTGAGTGGCCCAGGTGACCAGGGGGGCGCGCATGGCGGGGTTGGTGATCTGGAGGGACCAGTCGTGGACGGCGTAGGAGTGCACGAAGTAGAACCGGGCGTCCGCGTCGAGCCCGGCGAACAGCTCGCTGTCCTCGGGGCTCTCGACGGTGTTCCAGCCCATGTGCGGGACGACCGGGGCGTCCAGCGGGCCGACGGTGCCGGGCCACTCGTCCAGGCCCTCGGTCTCCACGCCGTGCTCGATGCCCCGGGCGAACAGGATCTGCATGCCGACGCAGATGCCCAAGACGGGGCGGCCGCCGGCGAGCCGGCGTTCCACGACCCAGTCGCCGCGGGCCTCCTTCAGCCCCTTCATACAGGCCGAGAAGGCGCCGACGCCGGGAACGAGGAGGCCGTCGGCGTTCATCGCCTTCTCGTAGTCGCCGGTGATCTCCACATCGGCGCCGACATGGGCGAGGGCGCGCTCGGCGGAGCGGACGTTGCCGAAGCCGTAGTCGAAGACCACGACCTTCTTCTCAGAAGTGCTCATCGTCCTCAGTCCCAGATGCCCTGGATGCGCAGGACGCCGGCCACCAGGCACATCGCGGAGGCGAGGGCCAGCAGCACGACGACGCCCCGGGGCATGCCCTGCTTGGCGAAGGAGTAGACGCCGGCGCCCAGGAAGACGCCGGCGGCGATCAGGATGGTGGACAGACCGGTCACAGCGCGGCCCCGGCCCGGGGGGTCCGGAAGGTTCGGTCGGTCACAGGGCGCCCTTGGTGGAGGGCAGGATGCCGGCGGCGCGCGGGTCGCGCTCGGAGGCGTAGCGCAGGGCGCGGGCGAGCGCCTTGAACTGGCACTCCACGATGTGGTGGGCGTTGCGCCCGTACGGGACGTGGATGTGCAGGGCGATCTGCGCCTGGGCGACGAAGGACTCGAAGATGTGCCGGGTCATGGTGGTGTCGTACGACCCGATCATCGGCGCCATGTTCTCCGGCTCGGAGTGCACCAGGTAGGGGCGGCCGGAGAGGTCCACGGTGACCTGGGCGAGGGACTCGTCCAGCGGGACCGTGCAGTTGCCGAAGCGGTAGATGCCCACCTTGTCGCCGAGGGCCTGCTTGAAGGCGGCGCCGAGCGCGAGGGCGGTGTCCTCGATGGTGTGGTGGGTGTCGATGTGCAGGTCGCCGTCGGTCTTGACAGTGAGGTCGAACAGACCGTGCCGGCCGAGCTGGTCCAGCATGTGGTCGTAGAAGCCGACACCGGTGGTCACATCGACCTTGCCGGTGCCGTCGAGGTCTATCTCGACCACGACGGAGGTCTCCTTGGTGGTGCGCTCGACCCGTCCAACACGGCTCATGAGCTCTGCTCCTTCTTCAGTGCGCGTACCGCGTCCAGGAACGCGTCGTTCTCCTGCGGTGTTCCGGCCGTGACCCGCAGCCAGCCCGGTACGCCGTTGTCGCGGACCAGCACGCCCCGGTCGAGGATGCTCCGCCAGACGGCGTGGGCGTCCGCGAAGCGTCCGAACTGGACGAAGTTGGCGTCGGACTCGGTGACCTCGTAGCCGGCGGCGAGCAGCTCAGCGACGAGGCGGTCGCGCTCGGCCTTGAGCGCTTCGACGTACCCCAGCAGCGTATCGGTGTGCTCCAGCGCGGCGAGCGCGGTGGCCTGGGTGACGGCGGAGAGGTGGTACGGCAGGCGGACCAGCTGGACGGCGTCCACCACGGCCGGGTGGGCGGCGAGGTAGCCCAGCCGCAGCCCGGCGGCGCCGAACGCCTTGGACATGGTGCGGGAGACCACCAGGTTCGGCCGGCCCTCGATCAGCGGCAGGAGGGAGGGGCGGTGGCTGAACTCGACGTATGCCTCGTCGACGACGACCAGGGAGGGCTTGGCGGCCTGGGCGGCCTCGTAGAGCGCCAGCACGGTCTCGGCGTCCACCGCCGTACCGGTGGGGTTGTTGGGCGAGGTGACGAAGACGACGTCGGGGCGGTGCTCGGCGATGGCCGCGGTGGCCGCCTCGGTGTCGATGCGGAAGTCCGCGCGGCGCGGGCCGGAGATCCAGCCGGTGCCGGTGCCGCGGGCGATCAGCCCGTGCATCGAGTACGACGGCTCGAAGCCGATGGCCAGGCGCCCCGGCCCGGCGAAGGTCTGCAGCAGCTGCTGGAGGACCTCGTTGGAGCCGTTGGCGGCCCACACCTGGCGCACTCCGACCTCGTGCCCGGCGGTGCGGCTGAGGTAGGCGGCGAGCGCGGTGCGCAGCTCGACGGCGTCCCGGTCGGGGTAGCGGTTGAGCGTACGCGCGGCCTCGCGGACCCGCTCGGCGATCCGCTCGACCAGCGGTTCGGGCAGCGGGTACGGGTTCTCGTTGGTGTTGAGGCGTACCGGGACGTGGAGCTGGGGCGCGCCGTACGGGGACTTGCCGCGCAGCTCGTCGCGGATGGGGAGGTCGTCGATGCCGATGTCCTCGGTGCTCACTGGCCGGGCACCTTCCAGCCGAACCTCGCCTTGATCGCGGCGCCGTGCGCGGGCAGGTCCTCGGCCTCGGCGAGGGTGACCACGTGGTGGGCGACCTCGGCGAGGGCGTCGCGGGTGTAGTCCACGATGTGGATGCCGCGCAGGAAGGACTGCACGGACAGGCCCGAGGAGTGGCACGCGCAGCCGCCGGTGGGCAGGACGTGGTTGGAGCCGGCGCAGTAGTCGCCGAGGGAGACCGGGGCGTAGGGGCCGACGAAGATCGCGCCGGCGTTGCGCACCCGGTGGGCCAGCGCGGCGGCGTCGGCGGTCTGGATCTCCAGGTGCTCGGCGCCGTACGCGTCGACCACCTTCAGGCCCTCCTCGATGCCGTCGACCAGGACGATCGCGGACTGCCGGCCGCGCAGCGCGGGCTCGACGCGGTCCTCGACGTGCTTGGTGGCGGCGATCTGCGGGGTGAGCTCCTTCTCCACGGCCTCGGCGAGGTCGAGGGAGTCGGTGACCAGCACGGCGGCGGCCAGCGGGTCGTGCTCGGCCTGGCTGATCAGGTCGGCGGCGACGTGCACCGGGTCGGCGGTGCGGTCGGCGAGGACGGCGATCTCGGTGGGGCCGGCCTCGGCGTCGATGCCGATCTTGCCGGTGAAGTACCGCTTGGCGGCGGCCACCCAGACGTTGCCGGGGCCGGTGACCATGTTGGCGGGCGCGCAGGACTCGGTCCCGTACGCGAACATCGCCACGGCCTGGGCGCCGCCGGCCGCGTACACCTCGTCCACGCCGAGCAGGGCGCAGGCGGCGAGGATGGTGGGGTGCGGCAGGCCGCCGAAGTCGGCCTGGGGCGGGGAGGCGAGCGCGATGGACTCGACGCCGGCCTCCTGGGCCGGGACCACGTTCATGATCACGGAGGAGGGGTAGACCGAGCGGCCGCCGGGGGCGTAGAGCCCGACCCGCTCGACCGGCACCCACTTCTCGGTGACGGTGCCGCCGGGCGCGACCTGGGTGGTGTGCTCGGTACGGCGCTGGGCGCGGTGGACCGTACGGGCCCGGGTGATGGACTCCTCCAGGGCCGCGCGGACGGCCGGGTCCAGCTCCGCCAGGGCGCGGGTGAGCGCGGGCCCGGGCACCCGGATCCGGTCCAGGGCGACCCCGTCGAACCGCTGGGCGTAGTCGATCAGCGCCGCGTCGCCCCGATGGTGCACGTCCTCGCAGATGGGCCGGACCTTCTCCAGGGCGGCTTCCACGTCGAGCTCGGCACGGGGCAGCAGGTCACGCAGTGCGGCGCCCTCGGGGAGGGCGTCGCCGCGCAGATCGATTCGTGAGATCACGGCTCAATTCTCGCAGACGGTCTCCCGGGGCCCGTCCTCCGTATCACTGGCTGATACATGCCCCGGTGGCGTCTTCTCGCCACGGCTGACCGTTAGCGTTCGGTCCGTCACACAGTGGGAAGAACACGCGTACGACATACGAGGTGGGGGCGGGTGCCGCGCCTGGTGCAGCGAGGTCGTGCCCCGGCAGGGCGCCGGGGACCGAGCCCCCGCCGGACGCCACGGGGAGGGGCCTCTCGCGGCCGCACCGGGCACGCCCCTCGGGGCACACGGGGAACGAGGGGGCCGCGGTGAACGCACCGCACGAGGACGACGTACCGGACGGTCTGACACCGGCCGAGGTGGGCATGTGGCAGGCGTTCCGGATCGGCGCCGTCTACGACCTGAGTGCGGGCAATGCCCTGCTGGACGACCCGTTCGCGGCGCGGGTCTGGCCGCCGGAGCGGACGGTACGGGCGGAGAAGGTGGCGCTGCTGCTCCTGGCCGGGCCGCCGGCGCTGGCCGGGCGGGTCTCGGCGCTGAAGCTGCGCGGGGTGCGGATCACCGGCACGCTGGATCTGGCCGGCGGCACCATCGGGCCCTATGTGGAGCTGCACGGCTGCCGCTTCGAGCGGGAGGTGCTGCTGCCGGAGTCCCGGTTCACCACCCTGCGGATGGCGGGCTGCGCGATACCGAGGCTGGAGGCGGCCCGGCTGCAGACCGAGGGCGATCTGCATCTGCCGCGCTGCCGGGTGGAGCGCGGGATCCGGCTGACCGACGCCCAGATCGGCACCGACCTGCTGATCAGCCAGATCCATGTCGGCCCGGACCGGCGCGGGCGGGCGGTGGTCGCGGACGGCCTGTCGGTGGCGCAGGACCTCCAGGCGGATCTGATCGAGACCAACGGGGAGCTGAGCCTGCGCGGGGCGAAGGTGGGGGTGTCGATGAGCCTGCGCGGCGCCCGGCTGCGCGGTAGGGAGGGCCGCCGGGCGCTGAACGCGCCGCAGCTCACCGTGGAGCGCACCCTCCATCTGACGGACGCCTGGGTCAGCGACCGGACGGGCGCCGCGCCGGAGGGGGCGACCCCGCCGGGCGGGCTGTCCACCTTCAACACCCCGCTGCGCGGCACCCGGACACGGCCCTTCGAGTGCCGGGGCGGGCTGCGGCTGGACGACGGCCGGTTCGGGGACGCGGTCGACTTCCACCATGCCCGCTTCCTGCTCTCCTCCGAGGCCCGCGAGGAGGTGTCGCTGCGCCGGATCGCCACCCCGGAGCTGCGGTTCACCTGCGAGCGGCCGGAGGAGGGCCGGGTGGTGCTCAACGGGGCGAAGATCGTCACCCTGGTGGACCAGTCGACCAGCTGGCCGGGCCCGGGCGGGCTGGCGATGAGCGGCCTGGTCTACGAGAACCTGGTCCCCTACGGCCACTTCCCGCTGACCCGGCGGCTGGAGTGGCTGGCGGCGGCCACCCCGGAGTTCAACCCGGAGCCGTACGAGCGGCTGGCGGCGGTGCTACGGGCGGGCGGGGAGGACTCCGACGCCCGGGAGGTGCTGCTGGCCAAGCAGCGGCGGCGGCGCGAGACGCTGCCGCTGGCCGCGAAGGCCTGGGGCTATCTCCAGGACTGGACGGTCGCCTACGGCTACCGGCCCGGGCGGGCGGCGCTGTGGATGGCGGTGCTGTGGGCGGCCGGAACGGTGGCCTTCGCCCGGGCCGACCCGCCGCCGATGAAGGAGCAGGAGCATCCGCAGTGGAGCGCCGCGCTCTACGCGCTGGATCTGCTGCTCCCGGTGATCGATCTCGGCCAGGTCGGCCAGTGGCGGGTGACGGGTTACTGGCAGTGGGTGACCGTGGCGCTGATTCTGCTGGGATGGGTTCTGGCCACCACGGTGGCCGCCGGCGCCTCCCGGCTGCTGCGCCGCAACTGACCGCCGTCGGGTCGCGAGCGCCCGCCGGAGGACATCGCCGACCCATCCCACCCCAACCGCACCACCGTCACCACGATCACCGCCCTCACCCCTTTCTTTACGTTCTCTTGACATTCGGCGATACAACCTTCCGGCCGCTACCAAAGCTTCACAGCACACCCCTGGCGCTGCTGTGACCTGCGGTTTTCAATGGTCGATACCATGACACTGCTGCGCGCCCTGATGAGCTCCGCACGCCTGTCCCGGCCCGTCGACCGCCACTCCACCGACGGGCTGCCGCCGGACGGCGCGGTACTGCTCGACGCCCCCGACCAGCGGCTGGCCCCGGCCCTGGTCGCCGCCGCGCTCGGGGATCACTTTCCAGCCGCCGCGCTGCTGCGGGCCACCCGCGAGTCGGCCGACTGGGAAGGCCGCGACCGGTACGCGGGCCAACTCGCCGCTTTCGCCCGCAACCGGGACGAATGGCTCGTCTGCTGGCAGGCGACCGCGCCCGGCGACCCGGACGCCTCGCTGGTCGCCGCCGAGCTGGCGCTGCGCCGCGCCTGGGCCAGCCCCGCGCGGGGCGAGCGGCTGCGCGAGGTGGGCCCGCTCATCGACGCCGCCGCCGTGGCCTCCCCCCATGATCCGGTGCCCTGGCGGCTCGCCCTGGAGCACGCCCGCGGCACCGGCGCCGCCCCGGAGGCCTTCGAGGCGCTGTGGGAGCAGGCCGTCCGCCGCGCCCCGCACCACTACGGCTGCCACACCGCCGCGCTGCGCTACCTCTTCGCCCAGCACCGCCACCGCTCCCGGCCCGAAGGGCTCGGCTCCTGCTTCGACTACTGCTTCGACTTCGCCGAGCAGGCCGCCCAGGACGCCGGGGCCGGCTCCCTGGTACGGGCGCTGCCGGTGCGGGCCGCCTTCGCCCGGCTGCGGGCCGCCGCCGGCAGCGGGGACGCCCCCGGCGCCGTGCCCGGGGCCCGGATCGACGCGGCCGCGGACCTGGCCGCCGAACTGTCGGCCCGCTACCCGGCCGGCGACCCCTGGCCCGCCGAGGTCCGCAACATCCTCGCCCACGTCCTGGTACGCCGGGAGCGGTGGACCGAGGCGCTGGAGCAGTTCCGGCTGATCGGCCCGTACGCCACCTCCTACCCGTGGGGCGCGGCGGCCGGCGCCTGGGCCGCCGAGGGGGACGATCCGCTGGGGCGGTTCCTGGACGCGCGCGAGCTGGCCCGCGGCGCGGTGGCCGCCGACGCGGACCCCGCCGCGCGCCCGGGCGGACGTGCCGCCGGACGCGTGGCCGGATGGGGCGGACGGAGCCGTGCGGGCGGCCATTACGCTTGACCGCTGTGACCACCGCTCGCCTGCCCCTCTTCCCGCTGAACGCGGTGCTGTTCCCCGGCCTCGTGCTGCCCCTGAACGTCTTCGAGGAGCGTTATCGCGCCATGATGCGCGAGCTGCTGAAGACCGACGAGTCGGAGCCCCGCCGGTTCGCCGTGGTGGCGATCCGCGACGGCCGCGAGGTCGCACCCACCGCGCCCGGCATGCCCGACCCGACCTCCGTACCGGAGAAGGGCCCCGCCGCCGGCTTCGGCCCCGACCCCATCCAGGCCTTCCACCGGGTCGGCTGCATCGCCGACGCCGCCACCATCCGGGAGCAGCCGGACGGCACCTTCGAGGTGCTGGCCACCGGCACCACTCGGGTCAAACTGCTCTCGGTGGAGGCCAGCGGCCCGTTCCTCACCGCCGAACTGGAGGAGCTGGAGGAGGAACCCGGCGACGGCGCCGAACCACTCGCCGAGGGCGTCCTGCGCGCGTTCCGCTCCTACCAGCAGCGGCTGGCCGGGGCCCGGGAGCGCACCGTCGCCTCCTCCCAGGAGCTGCCCGACGAACCCTCCGTCGTCTCCTACCTGGTGGCCGCGGCCGCCGTCCTGGACACCAGCGCCAAGCAGCGGCTGCTCCAGGCCCCGGACACCGCGACCCGGCTGCGCGAGGAACTGCACCTGCTGCGCGCCGAGACCGCGGTGCTGCGCCACCTCCCCTCCCTCCCCGCCGTCGAACTCACCCGCACCCCCACCAGCCCCAACTGACCGCGCCGGAGACGAGACGTCCGTGGCCAAGAAGCCCAAGAAGCAGACCGCCGGCGGCACCCCGGCGACGGTCGCCCTGACCGCCGCCGGCACCGCCTTCACCATGCACGCCTACGACCACGACCCGGCCGCCGAGTCCTACGGCGAGGAGGCCGCCGAGGCGCTGGGCGTCTCCCCCGACCGGGTGTTCAAGACCCTGGTCGCCGAGGTCGACGGGGCGCTCA
Organism: Streptomyces sp. NPDC046887; assembly: GCF_040644755.1. Taxonomy (NCBI): domain Bacteria; kingdom Bacillati; phylum Actinomycetota; class Actinomycetes; order Kitasatosporales; family Streptomycetaceae; genus Streptomyces; species Streptomyces sp. NPDC046887. The sequence goes on along the minus strand of NZ_JBEYXH010000012.1, from coordinate 26,694 downwards.
CCGTCGCGGTCGTCCCGGTCGCCTGCCGGCTCGACCTCAAGGCGCTCGCCACCGCGGTCGGCGGCAAGAAGGCAGCGATGGCCGACCCGGCCGCCGCCGAACGCACCACCGGCTACGTCCGCGGCGGCATCTCCCCGCTCGGCCAGCGCAAGCGGCTGCCCACGGTGCTGGACGCCTCCGCCTCCGGTCACGCCACCATCTGCGTCTCGGCCGGCCGCCGCGGCCTGGAGGTCGAACTAGCCCCCACCGACCTGGCCGCCCTCACCGCGGCCGTCCTCGCCCCCATCGGCCGCGCCTGAGCGTTCCCGGCCGGGCCGGGGGCGGGCCGGGCCGAGGTTGGCCGGCCGCCACACCGTGGGGGCAGCGGGCCGCGTAGGGGGCCCGTCCCGGGCGTCCCCGGGTCCGTCCCGGATCAGCGGGTCGGGGAGTCAGCGACCGTGTCCGTCCGGGCTGTTCCAGGGGCCGGTGGGACCGGTCGCGCCGGGGAGCGGCGAGCCCTGCCCGGACCCCGGGGGGTTCGTACCGGGCGCCGGGGAGGTCGTTCCGGGCGTCGGGGCGGGGAGGGGGGTCCAGTCGTCCGGCTCGGGGTCGCGGGGGCCGAAGAGGGCGGTGAGGGCCAGATGGACGAGCATCGCCGCGATCGGCCAGGCCAGGATCGCCCCGTAGGCCTTCAGCTCCAGTGGGGCGTCGAACGCCACGCCCGCCCCCAGCTCCCGGGCGTGTCCCGCCACGTCGTGGGTGGGGCCGAGCAGGGTGCCGATGCCCCAGCCGAGCAGCGAGCCGAGCAGTCCGCCAAGGGCGAGGCCCGCCACCACCGGGATGCCGCCGCGTCGCTGGTACCAGAAGACGCCCGCCGCGCTCAGCGCCCCGAGGCCCAGCCCCAGCAGCGCGAACGCCGCGTCGGCGCCGATCGCGCCCTCGCCCTCGGTGTCCCGCAGGAAAACGGCCTTGCCGTCCGAGATCAGCGGCACCCGCGGCGCCAGCCAGAGCCACAGCAGCCCCAGCAGCACCCCCAGCACGGTCACCGCCAACGCCACCAGGACGCCCTGCCGCACCTCGGCCGCCAGGTCGGCCTTCTCGTCCGGCCCGGCACCGTCCCGGTAGGCCGCCGAAGGGTAGGGCGGCGGCCAGTCGGCACCGCCGGCGGCCGGCGAGGGGGCGGGGCCGTCGGACGACCCGTGGGGCGGCTGGTGGGGCGGGGTCAGCGGTGCGGTCACCCTGCCATCGTGCCAGGCACCCCCGGCGTACGCCTCACCGGTCCGCCGCGGCGGGGGTCAGCGCACCGCGGCCCGGCGGTAGGCCCAGGTGGCCAGGGCCAGCGACACCACGCCGACCCCGGCGCAGACCGCCAGGTCCAGCCCGACCACCGCCCAGTCCGGCCGGGCGTCGAAGGTACGGGCCAGGGCCTCCACCCCGTACGTGGAGGGCAGCAGGTCACGCGCCCAGCCGAGCGCCTCCGGCATCCGTTCGGCGGGCAGCACCCCGAGCAGCAGCGCCGCCGACATGCCCAGCTGGCCCAGCAGGGTGGCCAGCTCCTGGCGGGGCGCCAGCAGTCCGAGCGCCGCGCCGAGACCGGCCAGCGCCGCCCCGGAGAGCGGCACCACCGCCGCCAGTACCCACAGATGGGTGAGCGGCAGCCCGAACAGCACCGAACCGGTGACGGCGGTCACCACGGTGCCGGGCACCGTGAAGGAGGCGTACGCGCCGGCCGCGCCGAGCACCACCGCGGCGGGCGGCACCGGCAGCGTGGCGTAGTGGTCGAGCCCGCCGCTCGCCCGCAGCTGCCCGAAGTACTGGGCCAGCAGGTTGAGCGCGACGAACGCCACGACCAGCACCGAGGAGCCGGCGACCACGGCCCGCGCCTCGGCTCCGCCGTCCACCACACCGCGCATCAGGACCATGATCCCGACGGACTGGAAGGTGGCGACGAACAGCAGCGGGATCCGGGCCACCCGGGCCCGGGACAGCTGCGCCCGGTACACCGCGGCGAGTGCGGGCAGCAGCCGCGCCCGGGGGGCGAGGTCTGCGGCGCCCGGCCGGTCGTCCCCCGCCCCGGCGCGCGTCCCGCGCACCACCGTGGACGGCAGGGCCTTGGCGGACACGGTGCTCACGTGGTGTCGCTCCTGTTCCCGCGCTTCCCGCGCTCTCTCCGGACCACCGGCGTACGGGCCGGGGTCTCCGGCGGGTACGTCCGTGGCGCTGGCGTACGGTCCGAGGCCCCCGGCATACGTTCCCGGCGCCCCCGACTCGCGTCTGAGGCCCCCGGCGTCCGGTCCGGGCACCCCCGGCACACGTACGAGGTCTCCGGCGTGCGTTCCGGGCGCCCCCGCAACACGACCGGGGGTCTCGGTAGTACAACCGGGGGTCCTGGTCGTACGTCCCCGGGGCCCGGGTTCACGGTACGGGATCCCCGGCCCCTCCCCGGCCCACCCGGCCGCCGTCCCCGTCCCGGAACCGCCCCGCGCAGCCGTCGCCCTCGGCCCTATCCCCGTCACCGCGCTTCCCGCCTCCCCCGGCGTCCCCGTCGGACGACCGGAACCGCCCCGCCCAGCCGCCATCCCCGCGTCTGTCCCCGTCCTCGTCCCCGCGCCCGGCCTCACGTCTTGACCAGGCCCTTCGTCCGGCCGCCGAGGGCCAGGTAGACGTCCTCCAGGCTGGGCACCGCCAGGGTGAAGTCGTCCAGGGCGGCGAAGGCGGCGCCGCCGGTGACCGCGGCGACGGCGGCCCGGGCCTCGTCGGGGGCGAGCCGCAGCACCCAGCGGCGGCCGGACTCCTGGGCCGAGGGGCGCAGCGCGGCCACCTCGGGGACGTCCAGCGGGGCGCGCTCGCGCCACACGAGTTCCACCCGGACCTCCCCGGCCACCCGCTCCTTCAGCCCGGAGGGCGTGTCGCAGGCGATGACCCGGCCGCGTTCCAGTACGGCGACCCGGTCGAGGACCGTCTCGGCCTCGATGACGTTGTGGGTGACCAGCAGCACGGTGGCGCCGTGCTCGGCGCGGCGCCGGTCGACGGCGGCCCAGACGGCGCGGCGGGCGACCGGGTCCATGCCGGTGGTCGGTTCGTCCAGGACGAGCACGGGGCGCTCGCCGACCAGTGCGGCGGCGAAGCAGGCGAGCCGCCGCTGACCGCCGGAGAGCTTCTTCAGGGGCCGTCCGGCGAGCTCGGCGAGGCCCAGTTCGTCCAGGACGGCGTCCCGCCCGGCGCGGGCCTCGCGGGCGGTGAGCCCGCGCAGCCGGCCGGTGGTCTCGGCGGCGAGGGCGACGGTCAGCTCGTCCAGGGCGGTGGACTCCTGGCCGAGGTAGCCGACCAGCCGGGCGGCCCGCTCGGGGTGGCGCACCAGGTCGTGGCCGAGGAGCTCGACGGAGCCGGAGTCGGGGCGCATCAGCCCGGTGAGCTGGCGGACCAGGGTGGACTTGCCGGCGCCGTTGGGGCCGAGCAGTCCGAAGATCTCACCGCCCCGGACCTCCAGGCAGACACCGTCGGTGGCGCGCACCTCGGGGGTCGCGGGGGTGCCCCGCCGACCGCGCGCGGCGGGGTACGTCTTGACCAGGTCCCGCACCACGCACACCGTACTCACGAGGGATGAGCCTAAGGGGTCCGGCGGGTCGCCCCGCGCCCGGGGCGTGCCCCGGGCGCGGGGTGGAAGGGGAGCCGGGCGGTCCGCTACTCCCCCGCCGCGGTGTGCCCGGCGGCGGTGCGGACGTCGATCTCGCGCCAGAACCCGGCCCGGATGGCGTACCGGTCGTGCTCGTCGATCTGGTCGTCCTTGTGGGCGAGCAGTCCGAAGCGGGCGGCGTAGCGGAGGAGTTCGCCGTCGACCCGGTGCGGGATGCGCGGGTACATGGCGGAGAGGGTCTGGACGTGGGCGGTGTCGGGGAGCCGGTCCAGCCAGCGGCGGGCGAAGACCTGGCCGACCTCGAAGGGGTCGCCGCCGACGGTGGTGATGTCCTCCTCGCGGTCGGCCCAGCGCTGTTCGGCGCTGGTGAGCTGGGCGAGGGTGGGGAGGGAGGCGGTCTCGGGCGGTTCGCCGCCCGGGCCGCCCGGGCGGTCGATCCAGCCGCGGTCGGAGGACCAGCGCAGGGTGGCGCTCGCGGGGTGCGGGGCGGCGGCGCCGGGGTGGTGTTGCTGGCCGGCGCGCAGGGCGGCCAGGTCCTTGGGGGTGGGGACGCCCTTGGCTCCCGCGCCCGGTGGTACGGGGGTGGCGGGGCGGGCGGCGCCGTTGACGGGCGCGGCGGGGGCGGGGGCGCCCTGGTCGGGGGTGGCGGTGGCGGCCCGTTCGGCGGCGGCGCGCTCGGCGGCGGCCCGTTCGGCGGAAGCGGAGGCGGAGGCGGCGAGCGCCGACTCGGGCAGCGGCGCGGAGAGGATGGCGGCGATCTCGGGGCGCGGGGCGGGAGCGGGGGCGCAGACTCCGGTGAGGTCCTTGGCGCGTACGGCTCGGGTGATCCAGGCCCGGTCCAGGACGCGCCGCTCGTCGGCCTCGGCGACCAGGTCCTCGGACTGGTTGTAGTCGCCGTCGGCGGCCTGTACGGCCCACAGGTGGACGGCGACGCCGTGTTCCTTGGCGGACATCAGCCCGGGCAGCAGGTCGCCGTCGCCGGTGACCAGCACGATGTCGGAGCAGGCGCGGTTGCGGGCGAGTTCGGTGAGTTCGGCGTGCATCGCCGCGTCGACGCCCTTCTGCGCCCAGCGCCCGTCGCTGCGGGTCAGTGCGCCGAGGCGGACGGTGACCCGGGGCATCACGCGCAGCCGCCGGTGTTCGGGCTGCGGTACGCGGTCGGGGGCGCCGTCGAACCAGTAGATCCGCAGCAGGGGTTGCTGGGTGTCGATCTCGGCGCGTTCGCGCAGGCCGCGAATGAGGGCGGCATGGTCGACAGTGATCCGTGAGCGGGCCGGTTCCCCGGCGAGAAGGCTGGCGGCGGCGCCCAGCAGATAGCCGGCGTCCACCAGAACGACGCAGCGGTCCACGTGTTCCACCCTCTTTCGGGAACCTCGGGATCGGGAGTTGCTTCGGGTTTCCTTCGAGTCTGCCCGACTGGCCGGGGGTTGACGGCCGGAACTGGATCATCGGCGCGTCGGATCGGCGGAAAGTCCCGGGAGGCGGCGGAGGGGCGCCCGTCCCCGGGGCGCGGCGCACCCTCACCACACCCCCCGCTCACTGTCCGCAATGATCCAATATGCGGCGGATTTACGTGTATGTGAGGCTGAGGGCGGCCCTGACCCCCGCAGTCCCCCAGGAGGCACCATCATGGCCAAGGACCGGAAGCAGAACCGCGGCAAGTCCACGTCCTCGGCGGCCGAGCGCGGGCAGCAGGCCGCGAAGGCCTCGTCCATGGAGGAGCGCGCCGAGCAGCGCGTCTCGCAGATGACGTCCGCCGATGTGGCCCACAAGGGCCGGCAGAAGCGCTTCGGTCACAACTGATCGCACAGCCGGCCGCCGTGCCGACGCCGGAAGGGGCGCTCCCGTGACGACGGGCGCGCCCCTTCCGCGTACCACCGAAGCGCAGCCGCGTACCACCGGAACAGAGCCGCGTACGACTGGCCCGACAGGACTCAGCCGGCCAGGCAGGACGGGCCGAGCAGCACCTTCAGGTCGCCGAAGAGGGCCGGGTCGGGCTGGACCCGGTGCCGGTCGAGCCGGAGGACCGTGGTGGAGCGGGGCCCCTGGAGCTTGATCCGCACCTCGGTGTTGCCCCGGTGGTGGGTGAGGATCTCGCCGAGGCGGCTGATCATCGGCGGGGTGACCTTCACGGTGGGGATGGTGAGCACCACCGGGGCGTTGGTCCCGGCCGAGGACAGGTCGGGGACCATCAGCTCCATGGCGACCAGCCGGGGCACGTCCTCCCGCTTGTCCAGCCGCCCCTTCACGAACACGACGGTGTCCTCGACGAGCTGGGTGGAGACCAGCTGGTAGGTGGCGGGGAAGAACATGCACTCGATGGAGCCGGCCAGGTCCTCGACGGTGGCGATGGCCCAGGCGTTGCCCTGCTTGGTCATCTTGCGTTGCAGCCCGGAGATGATGCCGCCGATGGTGACCACCGCGCCGTCGGAGTGCTCGCCTCCGGTGAGCTGCTGGATACCGGCGTCCGCCTTGTCGGAGAGCACATGCTCCAGCCCGAAGAGCGGGTGGTCGGAGACGTAGAGGCCGAGCATCTCGCGCTCCTGGGCGAGCAGATACGTCTTGTCCCACTCCACATCCGAGAACTCGACGTCCAGCCCGAAGCCCGGCTCGTCCCCGGCGGCCGCCTCGCCCATGCCGCCGAAGAGGTCGAACTGCCCCTCGGCCTCCTTGCGCTTGACCGCCACCACGTTGTCGATCATGCCTTCGTGGTGGGCGACCAGGGACTTGCGGGTGTGGCCCATGGTGTCGAAGCCGCCGGCCTTGATCAGCGACTCGATGGTCCGCTTGTTGCAGACCACCACCTCGACCTTGTCCAGGAAGTCCGGGAAGGTGGCGTACTTCCCCTTGGCCTTCCGGCAGCGGATGATCGACTCGACCACGTTGGTGCCGACGTTGCGCACCGCGGTGAGCCCGAAGAGGATCACGTCGTCGCCCTGGGCGGCGAAGTTGGACTCGGACTCGTTGACGTCCGGCGGCAGCACCTTGATGCCCATACGCCGGCACTCGTTCAGATAGACGGCCGACTTGTCCTTGTCGTCCTTGACCGAGGTCAGCAGCCCCGCCATGTACTCGGCCGGGTAGTTCGCCTTCAGATACGCGGTCCAGTAGGAGACCAGTCCGTACGCGGCGGAGTGGGCCTTGTTGAACGCGTAGCCGGCGAACGGCACCAGCACGTCCCACAGGGCCTGGATCGCCTCGTCGGTGTACCCCTTCTTCCGGGCGCCCTCCTGGAACAGGACGAAGTTCTTCGCCAGCTCCTCGGGCTTCTTCTTGCCCATCACCCGCCGCAGGATGTCGGCCTCGCCGAGCGAGTACCCGGCGATGATCTGGGCGGCCTTCTGCACCTGCTCCTGGTAGACGATCAGGCCGTAGGTGACGTCCAGGACCTCCTTGAGGGGCTCCTCCAGGGCCGGGTGGATCGGGGTGATCTCCTGCTGGCCGTTCTTGCGCAGCGCGTAGTTGGTGTGCGAGTTCATGCCCATCGGGCCCGGCCGGTACAGGGCCGAGACGGCGGAGATGTCCTCGAAGTTGTCGGGCTTCATCAGCCGCAGCAGGGAGCGCATGGGCCCGCCGTCGAACTGGAAGACGCCGAGGGTGTCGCCGCGCTGGAGCAGTTCGAAGGTCTTGGGGTCGTCCAGCGGCAGGCTCAGGAGGTCGATGTCGACGCCCTTGTTGGCCTTCACCATCTTGACGGCGTCGTCCATGATCGTGAGGTTGCGCAGCCCGAGGAAGTCCATCTTCAGCAGGCCGAGCGACTCGCAGCTCGGGTAGTCCCACTGCGTGATGGTGACGCCGTCGGTGTGCCGCACCCAGACCGGGACGTGGTCGGTGATGGTCTCGCTGGACATGATCACGCCGGCGGCGTGCACGCCCATCTGCCGGACCAGGCCCTCCACCCCGCGCGCGGTGTCGATGACCTTCTTCACGTCCGGCTCGTTCTCGTACATCCCGCGCACCTCGCCGGCCTCCGAGTACCGGGGGTGCGAGGAGTCGAGGATGCCGGAGAGCGGGATGCCCTTGCCGAGGACGTCGGCGGGCATCGCCTTGGTGATCCGGTCGCCCATGGCGTACGGGTAGCCGAGCACCCGCGCCGAGTCCTTGATCGCGTTCTTCGCCTTGATGGTGCCGTAGGTGCCGATCATGGCGACCTTGTCGGCGCCGTACTTCTCCGTCACGTACCGGATGACCTCCACGCGCCGGCGCTCGTCGAAGTCGATGTCGACGTCGGGCATGGAGATGCGCTCGGGGTTGAGGAACCGCTCGAAGATCAGTCCGTGGGTGAGCGGGTCGAGGTCGGTGATCCCCAGCGCGTACGCGACGATCGAGCCGGCCGCCGAGCCGCGGCCCGGGCCCACCGCGATGCCCTGGTTCTTGGCCCACATGATGAAGTCGGCGACCACCAGGAAGTAGCCGGGGAAGCCCATCGAGATGATGGTGTCCATCTCGTACTCGACCTGCCTGAGCCGGTCCTCCGGGATGTTCCCCTCGTAGCGGCGCTCCATCCCGCGCAGGGTCTCCTCGCGGAACCAGGAGACCTCCGTGTACCCCTCGGGGATGTCGAAGCGCGGCATCAGGTTGCGCTCGACGAACATGCCCTCGGTGTCGACCTGCTCGGCCACCAGCAGGGTGTTGGCGCAGCCCTGCTGCCAGGCGTCCGAGGAGTCGATGGCGTACATCTCGTCCGTGGACTTCAGGTAGTAGCCCGTGCCGTCGAACCTGAAGCGGTCCGGGTCGGAGAGGTTCTTGCCGGTCTGGATGCACAGCAGGGCGTCGTGCGCCGTCGCCTCGTGGGCGTAGGTGTAGTGCGAGTCGTTCGTCACCAGCGGCGGGATGCCGAGCTTCTTGCCGATCTCCAGCAGCCCGTCGCGGACCCGGCGCTCGATCTCGATGCCGTGGTCCATCAGCTCCAGGAAGTACCGGTCCTTGCCGAAGATGTCCTGGTACTCGGAGGCCGACTTCAGCGCCTCGTCGAACTGCCCCAGCCGCAGCCTGGTCTGCAGCTCGCCGGACGGGCAGCCGGTGGAGGCGATCAGCCCCTCCGACCACTGGGAGATGGTCTCCTTGTCCATCCGGGGCCACTTCTGCAGCCAGCCCTCCTTGTACGCGTCCGAGGAGAGCCGGAAGATGTTGTGCAGCCCGGTGGCGTTCGCCGCCCAGATCGTCTTATGCGTATAACCACCCGAACCGGACACGTCGTCCCGCTTCTGGTGCGGCTGCCCCCACTGGATCTTGCGCTTGTTGCGCCGCGACTCCGGCGCGACGTACGCCTCGATCCCGATGATCGGCGTGACCCCGGCCTTCTTCGCGGTGTGGAAGAAGTCGTACGCCCCGTGCAGGTTGCCGTGGTCGGACATGGCGATATGGGTCATGCCCATCTCGTTGCACGCGTTGAACATGTCCTTCAGCCGCGCGGCACCGTCCAGCAGCGAGTACTGGGTGTGGACGTGCAGGTGCGTGAACGGCGGCTTCGACACGGTGGGGCCTTCCGGGGTCGAGGACGAGGGGGGCAGCCCTCAACTCTAGACCGCCCCGCCGACAGCCACCCCGCACCCGGGAGTACGGTCACGCTGTGGCGGCCACCCCCTCGCGGCCCGCCCACCGGAAACACCCCGCACCCCAGGAGGCACCCCGCCATGCCGGTCCCCCAGCCCGCCGCCGAGGAACGCGGCGAGCAGATCCTCTCCGTCTTCGGCACCGCCTTCGGCGAGCTCCTGGCCGCCGACCCGGCCGCCTTCCGGGTCAAGTTCCGCAAGATGGCCGGCTCCGCGTTCGCCTTCTACCGGGGCTCGGCCTGCCTGTTCTACGCCGACCTGGAGCGGGAGCAGCACGGCGGCCCCTTCCTCGACGAGCGGACCTCCCGGGTCTGGATCCACGGCGATCTGCACGCCGAGAACTTCGGCACCTACCTGGACGCCAACGGCCGCCTGGTCTTCAACGTCAACGACTTCGACGAGGCCTACGTCGGCCCCTTCACCTGGGACGTCAAGCGGCTGGCCGCCTCCCTGGCCCTGATCGGCTACGCCAAGGCCCTCGGTGACCAGCAGATCACCGAGCTGGTCCGGATCTTCGCCGCGGCCTACCGCGAGCGGATCCACGCGCTCGCCACCGGCACCCGCAGCGACGAGGCCCAGCCCTTCACCCTGGACACCGCCGACGGCCCCCTGCTCGCCGCGCTGCGGGTCGCCCGGGCGCTGACCCGGTTCGGGCTGCTGGACTCCATGACCGAGGTACGCGACTTCGAACGCCGCTTCACGCCGGGCGGCGGCACCATCGACCTGGACGCGGCCACCCGCTACAAGGTGCTGGACGCGTTCGGGGCGTATCTGGAGACCCTGCCCGAGGCGAGCCGGGCCCGCCCCGACACCTACCGGGTCAAGGACGTGGTCGGCCGCCGGGGCATCGGCATCGGCTCGGCGGGCCTGCCCTCGTACAACATCCTCCTCGAAGGCAACAGCGACGCCCTGGAGAACGACGTCGTCATCTACATGAAGCAGGGCCAGACCCCGGCCGTCTCCCGCCACCTCACCGACCCGGCGGTCCGCGGCTACTTCCGCCACGAGGGCCACCGCACGGTGATCTCCCAGCGCGCCCTCCAGGCCCACGCCGACCCCTGGCTCGGCTGGACCGAGCTGGACGGCGCGGGCCAGCTGGTCGCCGAGGTCTCGCCGTACGCGGTGGACCTGGACTGGTCCGACATCGACGACACCGAGGAGATCGCGGCGGTCGTCGCGGACCTGGGCCGCGCGGTGGCCGCGATGCACGCGGCGGCGGACGACGAGAGCGGGCACTCCCTGGTGCCGTTCTCCACGGAGCGCGCCATCGACGCGGCGATCTCCGCGGACGAGGCGGGCTTCCCGGAGCTGCTGGTCGACTTCGCCCACACCTACGGGGCGCGCGCCCGGGCCGACCACCAGATCTTCGTCGACCTCTTCCGCAACGGGCGCGTGCCGGGGCTGTCGTAGCCGCCTGCCGGAACTTAGCCACCGCTTACCCCGCCGCATGGCACACTCGTTCCCGCGATGGACGCGAACGGCATATCCGGGACCCGGCTCAGGGGGGTGCGCGCGGCGGTCTTCACGGCGTTGACCGTGACACTGTCCGCGGCCTCCCACGTACTGCTGTCCCGCGTCCCGCTGCCCCTGGGCAGCCTCGCCGCCGTCGCCGCCGCCGTGTTCGCGGCCGCGTACGCGCTGGCCGGGCGGGAGCGCGGGTTCTGGTCCATCGCCGGGCTGCTCGTCCCGCTGGAGCTCGCCGCGGACACCGTCTTCACCACCGGCCAGCACGTCTGCTACGGCCCCTCCGGCGGCCCCGTGGCCGGTTCGCTGCGGGCCGTCGGCGTGGACGTGCTGTGCGGCGGTGGCCCGGTGGGCGCGGCGCTGCCCGGGGTCGCCGGGACCGGGGCCGCCCCGGAGGCCCTGGGCGACCCCAGCCCCACCCTCCCGCTGCTGCTGCTCGCCGTGCACATCGCGGTGGGCCTCGCCGCGGCCTGCTACCTGCGCCGGGGCGAGAGCGCGCTGGCCGGGCTGGCCCGCACGGTCGCGGCGCTGGCGTTCCGCCTGCCGAGGGTGGTCGCGGCCCCGGCCCCCCGCCGCACGGCGCCGCCCCGGCCGCGCCCCACCTCCGCGTCCCCGAAGGCCGGCCGCGGCCGGCTGCTGGTGCACTCCGTCGGACGGCGTGGACCGCCGTGCCCGGGCCTCACCGCCTGAGCGACGAACGTCCACCCTTTCCCACCCGTACGGAGAAGACCCATGAGTGCACGGAACAGCAAGGCCAACAAGGCCGCCGCCCGCGAGCGGCTGCGCGAGGAGCGCGAGCGCGAGGCGAAGAAGGCGAAGGTCCGCCGGCAGGTGACGGTCGCCCTGTCGGTGGTCGGTGTGCTGGCGCTGGCCGGCGGCATCAGCTACGCCGTGGTGCAGATGAACAAGCCGTCCCACTGGGAGGCGGCGATGGACGCCAAGGACGTGAAGAAGCCGAAGAACACCTCGGGCCCGGACGGCACCACGGTCGTCGTGGGCAAGGCGTCCGCGAAGAAGACCCTGGAGGTGTACGAGGACTCGCGCTGCCCGGTCTGTGCGACGTTCGAGCAGCAGGTCGGCAAGACGATCGACGAGGATGTCGCGGCCGGCAAGTACAAGCTGCGGTACATCGGCGCGACCTTCCTGGACGGCGACAACATCGCCAAGGAGAAGGTCGGTTCCGTCGGCCAGGGCTCGAAGAACGCGCTGAGCGCGCTGGGCTCGGCGCTGGATGTGAGCCCGGAGGCGTTCCTGGCGTACAAGAGCGCGCTGTACTCGGCCCAGTACCACCCGCAGGAGTCCGAGGACGCGTTCGCCAAGGACGACTACCTGCTGAAGGTCGCCGACTCGGTGCCGGCGCTGAAGGGCAACGCGGCGTTCAAGAAGAACGTGGAGGACGGCACCTTCGACGCCTGGGCGCTGAAGATGTCCGCGGTGTTCTCCAAGAGCGATGTCGAGGGCACGCCGACGCTGAAGATGGACGGCAAGCCGGTGACGGCCGCGAACAGCAAGAACGCCCCGCTGACGGCCGAGGAGTTCAAGACCGCGATCGACAAGGCGCTGAAGGCCTGAGCCCGTCGGGGTGGCGCCCGGACCACGAGCGCCACCCCGCCCCCTGCGCCCCACCCCACCCACCACCGGCCCCCGCCTCGGTCAATTGACGGTCAAACGACGGCGGTTCTTCATCCGAACTACCTGCCATCGGCCTTACCGATCAGTAATCTGATCGTCCGTGACCAGTCGTGAACTTTCCGTTTCCCCCAGCCGCCGCACGGTCGTGATGGCCGCGGCCGCCACCGCCGTCGCCACGCCCGCTCTGGCGGGCCCCGCGGCCGCACACGCCGCCGCCGTGCCCGCCGCGCCGGGCCCCGCCTTCGTCCATGGTGTCGCCTCCGGTGATCCGCTGCCCGACGGGGTGCTGCTCTGGACCCGGGTGACCCCGGTGCCCGACGCCATACCCGGTTCGGGCGCGGGCCCGGACACCGAGGTCGGGTGGGAGGTCGCCGAGGACGCCGGGTTCACCCGGATCACGGCCCGGGGCGCGGTGACCGCCACCGCGGCCGGCGACCACACCGTGAAGGCGGACGTCCGCGGGCTGGCCCCGGCGACCGCGTACCACTACCGGTTCACCGCCGGTGGGACCGTCTCCGCGACCGGCCGCACCCGCACCGCGCCCGCCACCGGGGTGACCGCGCGAGGGGTGCGGTTCGGGGTGGTGTCCTGCGCCAACTGGGAGTCCGGCTACTTCTCCGCGTACCGCCATCTCGCCGCCCGCCCGGACCTGGACGCGGTGCTGCACCTGGGCGACTACGTGTACGAGTACGCGTCCGGAGCGTACCCGGCGGCCAAGTACACCGTGCGGCCGCACCTCCCGGCGCACGAGATCACCACGCTGGCCGACTACCGGCTGCGGCACGCCACGTACAAGACGGACCCGGACCTCCAGGCCCTGCACGCGGCGCATCCGGTGGTGGCGATCTGGGACGACCACGAGTTCGCCAACGACGCCTGGACCGGCGGGGCGGAGAACCACACCCCGGGCGCGGAGGGCGACTGGGCGGCGCGGGTCGCGGCGGCGAAGCGGGCGTACTTCGAGTGGATGCCGGTGCGCACCTCGACCGAGGGGACGGTCTACCGGCGGCTGCGGTTCGGCGGTCTGGCCGATCTGCATCTGCTGGACCTGCGCTCCTTCCGCTCCCAGCAGGTCTCGGTGGGCAGCGGGGAGGTGGACGACCCGGAGCGGACGGTCACCGGGCGGGCCCAACTGGACTGGCTGAAGGCGGGGCTGGCGTCCTCGGACGCGGTGTGGCAGCTGGTGGGCACCTCGGTGATGATCTCCCCGGTGGCGTTCGGCTCGCTGCCGGCGCATCTGCTGACGCCGCTCGCGGAGCTGCTGGGGCTGCCGAAGGGCGGGCTGGCGGTCAACACCGACCAGTGGGACGGCTACACCGACGACCGCCGGGAGCTGCTGGCGCATCTGACCGGGCGGGCCATCCGCAACACCGTGTTCCTGACCGGGGACATCCATATGGCCTGGGCGAACGACGTGCCGGTGACGGCGGCGACCTATCCGCTGTCCCGGTCGGCGGCCACCGAGTTCGTGGTGACCTCGGTGTCCTCGGACAACCTGGACGACCTGCTGCGGGTGCCGGCGGGCACGGTGTCGGTGGCCGCCGCGACCGCGCTGCGGGCCGCCAACCGCCATGTGCGGTGGGTGGATCTGGACCGGCACGGCTACGGGGTGCTGGATGTGACGGCCGAGCGGACGCAGATGGACTACTACGCGGTCTCCGACAAGGCCCGCCCGGACGCCACCTCGTCCTGGCTGCGCTCGTACCGCACGCTGAACGGGACGCAGAAGGTCGAGCGGGTGTACGCCCCGGTACGGTGACGGGCTCCTGAACGGCCGTGCACGGTCCTCTACTCTGTGCGCCATGAGTGCGCCGGGGGATGTGGTGGACGGCCGATTCACGCTGGTGGAGCGGCTGGGCAGCGGCGGCATGGGCACGGTGTGGCGGGCGCGCGACACCGTGCTCCAGCGCGAGGTGGCGCTGAAGGAGGTCCGCTACGGGGCGGACGCGGACCCGGCGGTACGGGAGCGGGTGCTGCGCGAGGCGCGGGCGCTGGCCCGGATCAGCCATCCGCACGTGGTGACGGTCCACCATGTGGTGGACCAGGGTCCGCACCCGTGGATCGTGATGGAGCTGCTGCCGAACACCTCGCTTCAGGACCGGATCTCGGCCGGGCCGATGGGCCCGGCCGAGACGGCGCGCGTCGGCCGGCAGCTGCTGTCGGCGCTGCGGGCCGCGCACGCGGTGGGCATCCGGCACCGCGACGTCAAGCCCGCCAACGTACTGCTGCGGACCGACGGTTCCGCGGTGCTGACCGATTTCGGCATCGCCGCGCTGCCGGGGGCGACCTCGCTGACGGCCACCGGGGAGCTGGTGGGCTCCCCGGAGTTCATGGCTCCCGAGCGGGTGCGGGCGCGGGGGGACGGGCCGGCGGCCGATCTGTGGTCGCTGGGACTGGTGCTGTACCTGTGTGTGGAGGGCGTCAGTCCGCTGCGCCGGGTGACCGCGTTGGCCACCCTGGCCGCGGTGCTGGACGAGCCGGTGCCCCCGCCGGTGCGCTCCGGGCCGCTCGCCCCGGTGCTGGCCGCGCTGCTGGTACGGGATCCGGCGGCCCGCCCGGACGCGGAGACGCTGGACGCGATGCTGGCCCGGGCCGAGGCCGAGGCGGAGGCGGACGGTTCGGGGCCCGCGGCGGTGGACCGGAGGGCGCCGACCCTGCGGGCCGCCCCCGCCCCCGACCCACTGCCGGGCCCGTCCTCCTCCGTGCCGCCGCCCCGGGGGCCGGGCACGCCCGCTCCGGTCCCGCACCGCCGCGCCCGCCGCCGGACCGGGCGGTGGGCCGCCCTCGCGGTCACCGCCGTCGCGGTGGCCGTGGCCACCGCGGCCGTCACCGTGTACGCGCTGCGGGACGGCACCCCGGGGGACGACGGCCGGGGCGCCCCCGCGACCCCGACCGCCACCGCCCCCGCGACCCCGACCGCCTCCGCCTCCTCCGCCGCCCCGGAGACCAACCCGGACCTGGCCGCGGGGGCCTGGATCGCCCAGCTGGGCACGGTGGGCAAGTCGGCGGGCACCGAGGCCAGGGACCGGATGGCCCGCGCTCTGGACGACAAGGGGGTGCGGGAGAAGGAGTACCTGGACAGCGACGGGTACGCCTCGCTGCGCCCGGGCTTCTGGGTGTTCTACGCCAAGGGGTTCACCGACGGGCGTCAGGCGGTGGCGTGGTGCCGGGCGCAGGGGCTGGTCCGCGAGGAGTGCATGGGCCGCTATGTGAGCGGTGACCCGACGGACTTCGGCTACCAGTGCCTGGCGTCCGGAGCCGGGGTCAGCGGCCGCTGCTTCCGGGACTGAGCCGGGGATCCCGCGGCCCCATGACCTTTCTCACAACCGGCCGCGCTCAGCGCGCTCAGAGGCTGTCCAGGAAGCCGAGCGCGATGCGCCAGGTGCGCTCGGCGGCCTCCTCGTCGTAGTCCGGGAGACCGGGGTCGGTGTAGAGGTGCCCGGCGCCCCGGTAGCGGTGCACCTCGGCGTCCGCGCCGATCCGGCCCATCGTCAGATACCAGGACGTCAGCCAGTCGTCCGACTCGTACGGATCCGGCTCCGCGACGTGCAGTTGGACGGGCAGCCCGTCCACCGAGGCGTTCGGCGCGATGTCCGAGGTGCCGTGCAGGAGCAGCAGTCCGCGGGCCTTCTCGTCGCCCAGGGCGAGGGTCTGCGCCACCGAGGCGCCGAGCGAGAAACCGGCGTAGACCAGGCCCCTGTCGGCGTACGGGGCGGCCGCCAGTACGGCCCGGCGCAGCAGCTCGTCGCGGCCGATCGCGTCCTTCACCGCCAGGCCCTCCTCCAGGGTGCCGGCCGTTTGACCGCCGTAGAGGTCGGGCACGCGCACGTGGTGCCCGGCGGCGCGCAGGCGCTGCGCCGCGGCGTCCACGGCCGGGCGCGGACCGAGAGCCGAGTGGAAGAGAAGGATGTCCATCCGGTCATCCTGCCAGTCGATCCCAATGGATTCGGAGTCATGGAGAACGCACTGCGCCCCTTGATCGTCGTGGGCGGAGCGATCGTGCTCACGCTGCTCGTCGGCTATGTCGTCGACGTCACGCTGCGCCGAGCCGACGCCCGCCACCCCGAGACACCCCTGTGGGGGCTGCTGCGCCGCTGCCGGCTGCCGCTCCAGGTGGTGCTGCTGACCGGGGCGCTGCGCGGCTCGTACCGGCAGACCAAGTGGCAGATCATCGAGGACCACGAGGCCGGCATCGGACAGGTGCTGTCGCTGGTGATGATCGGCGCCTGCGCCTGGCTGGTGATCCGGATCGCCTCGGCGATAACGGAGTCCAGCTACGCCCGGTACGCCACCATCTCGCACGACCGGGCGCGGGTGCGCCGGGTGCGCACCCAGGTGACGCTGATCATGCGGATCGTCACGGCGGTGGTCGCGGTGGTCGCCGCCGCGGCGATGCTGCTGACGTTCCCGCAGTTCAAGGCGATCGGCACCTCGGTGCTGGCGTCGGCGGGCATCATCGGCATCGTCGCCGGTGTGGCCGCCCAGTCCACGCTGGGCAACCTGTTCGCGGGCTTCCAGATCGCCTTCGGCGACATGGTCCGCATCGGCGACACCGTGGTGGTGGACGGTGAGTGGGGCGTGGTCGAGGAGGTCACGCTGACCTTCCTGGCGGTGCGCACCTGGGACGAGCGGCGGATCACCATGCCGGTGTCGTACTTCACCAGCAAGCCGTTCGAGAACTGGTCGCGCGGCGGGGTGCAGATGACCGGCACCGTCTTCTTCCACCTGGACCACTCCGCGCCGATCAGCCTGATGCGCGAGAAGACCAAGGAGATCCTGGGCAACTGCTCGGCCTGGGACGGCCGGGACTGGTCGCTGGCCGTGACGGACACCACGCCGAGCACCATCCAGGTACGGGTGGTGGTGACCGCCAAGGACGCCGATGACATCTGGACCGCCCGCTGCGTGGTGCGCGAGCAGCTGATCGGCTGGCTGTGCGAGAAGCACCCGTACGCGCTGCCGCGGGTCGCCACCTCGGCGGCCGAGCTGCCGCCGGACGGGCAGTGGCCGGAGCGGGCCCGGCTGAACGGCCGCCAGCCGCGCCCCTCGGAGGTGCACAGCAACAACGCCGACGAGTACCCGCTGGTGGACGGCAGCCCGGTCCCCGAGGAGGCGCCGCGCACCGGTCGCGGCTGATCACGGCGTACGGACGGCGGAAGGCCGGGGCGGACGGCACCGCCCCGGCCTTCGGCGTACCACCACCGCTTCAAGGGGCGGCCGTCCGCCCTACCGCATGCTGCGTACGTCGAGTTGGCGCAGCACCCGGTCCACCACCTCCGGGTCGGCGCCCGGTTCGCTGCGGGCGGCCAGCACCTCGTGGCGGGCGGCCGACATCAGCTCCCGCTGGAGGCGCTGCATGGTCTTGAACCGCTTGGCCCGGTCCGCGTACGCCGAGCGGCGCTCCTCGTCCACGATGTCCGGGCTGATCCGGGCGCCCACGTCGAAGGCGAGGCGCTGGAGCCGCTCCTGGAACTCCTCGGGCAGCTCCTCCACCTCCTGGATCTCCTTCAGCCGGCGCTTGGCCGCCTTGAACGCCCGTACCGCCAGGTCGTGCTCGCAGCGGCGCTCGGCGTCGGTGTCGGCCCTCACCCCGAGCCGGCGGACCAGCCAGGGCAGGGTGAGGCCCTGGACGACCAGGGTGGCCAGGATCACGCAGAAGGCGATGAAGACGATCTCGTCGCGCCCGGGGAACGGCTTGCCGTCGTCGGTCTGGAGCGGGATGGCGAGCGCCAGCGCGACCGAGGCCACCCCGCGCATCCCGGCCCACCACATCACCACGGTCTCCCGCCAGGTGGTGGGGATCTCCTCGTCCACGTCCCGGCGCTGGTGCAGCCGCTTGGCCAGCCAGGTGGCGGGCAGCAGCCACAGCAGCCGTACGCCGACCACGCAGGCGACGATCGCGGCGCCCCAGCCGAGCATCGACCCCACCCGCTCCTCGGCGGTGCCGAAGACGTTGTGCAGCTCCAGCCCGATCAGCCCGAAGGCGATCCCGGTGACCAGGGTGTCGACGATCTCCCAAAAGGTCCGCCCGGCGAGCCGCCCCATCACGTCGTCGGCGTCCACCGACCGCTCGGCCAGGAACATCGCGGTGACCAGCACCGCCAGCACCCCGGAGCCCAGCAGCTCCTCGGCCAGCACATAGGCGGTGAAGGGGACGAGGAGGGTCAGCCCGGTCTGCAGGGTGGCGTCGCCGAGCCGGCCGAGCAGCTTGTCGGTGAGCCAGCCGAGGGCCAGCCCGACCGCGACGGCGACCAGCGCGGAGAGCGCCAGTTCCCCGACCGCGGCGCCCCAGGAGAAGGTGCCGCCCACCACCGCGCCGATCGCCACGTGGTAGAGCACGATCGCGGTGACGTCGTTGAACAGCCCCTCGCCCTCCAGGATCGAGACCAGCCGGCGCGGCAGCCCCAGCGAGCCGGCGACAGCGGTGGCGGCGACCGGGTCCGGCGGGGCGACCAGTGCGCCCAGCACACAGGCGGCGGCCAGCGGCAGCGCCGGGACCAGCGCGTGCGCGACCGCGGCGACGGCGCCGGTGGTGACGAAGACCAGGGCGACGGCGAGCAGGAAGATGGGCCGCTTGTTGGCGGCGAACTGCCGCCAGGAGGTGCGCTGCACGGCCGCGTACAGCAGCGGCGGCAGCACCAGCGGCAGGATGTAGTCGGGCGGGATGTCCACATTGGGCACCACCGGCACCAGGGCGAGGACGACGCCGACGAGCGTCATCAGCACCGGGGCGGGCAGCCCCAGCCGCTCCCCCAGCGGGACGGTCAGCACCGCCCCGAGCAGCAGTGCGAGCAGCAGCGCCAGCTGGTCCACGGTGCGCCCCTCCGGTCGTACGTCCCGGTCGTCCGTCCCGGGATGATGATCAGCGCCTCAACCCTGCCATGAGGGACGCGCGGATCGGCACCGGGGCACGAGGGGCGGGAAGGGGAAGACGGTCCGGCGTCAGAGCGGGCGGCGTCTCCCGCCTCCTCGGAGCGGACTCGTCCCCGGCCTCAGAGCGGGCGGCGCATGGCCTGGTGCGGGATGCCCGCCTCCAGGTACTCCTCGCCGTACGCCTGGTACCCCAGCCGCAGGTAGAAGCCGAGCGCGTGGGTCTGGGCGTGCAGGTCGACCGCGGTCAGCCCGCGTGCCCGGGCCGCCTCCTCGACGGCCCGCACCAGCGCGGCGCCCAGGCCGAGGCCGCGGGCCGCCTTGGTGACCGCGAGCCGGCCCAGCGAGCCGACGCCCTCCGCGCCACCGGTACGGTCCATGGCGTCCGCCCCGTGCAGCAGCCGCCCGGCGCCCAGCGGCGTCCCGTCCGGCCCGACGGCGACCACATGCACCGCGGTGGCGTCCAGCGCGTCGTACTCGATCTCCTCCGGTACGCCCTGCTCACCGACGAACACCTCGCGGCGCACCGCGAAGGCGGCCCGGCGGTCCTCCTCGGTCACCGCCTCCCGTACCAGGAAGGCGCTCACGCGCTCTCCGCCGCGATGATGTCCAGGGCGGACCGCAGATCGGCCGGGTAGGTGCTCTCGAACTCCACCCAGCTGCCGTCCGAGGGGTGCTCGAAGCCCAGCCGGACCGCGTGCAGCCACTGGCGGGTGAGCCGCAGCCGCTTGGCCAGCGTCGGGTCGGCGCCGTAGGTGAGGTCGCCGACGCAGGGGTGGCGGTGGGCGGACATATGCACCCGGATCTGGTGGGTGCGGCCGGTCTCCAGCTTGATGTCGAGCAGCGAGGCCGCCCGGTACGCCTCGATGAGGTCGTAGTGGGTCACCGAGGGCTTGCCGTCGGCGGTGACCGCCCACTTGTAGTCGTGCTGGGGGTGGCGGCCGATCGGCGCGTCGATGGTGCCGCTCAGCGGGTCCGGGTGGCCCTGCACCAGCGCGTGGTAGCGCTTGTCGACCGTGCGCTCCCGGAACTGCTGCTTCAGCAGGGTGTACGCCCGCTCGGACTTGGCGACCACCATCAGCCCGGAGGTGCCCACGTCCAGCCGGTGCACGATGCCCTGGCGCTCGGCGGCGCCGGAGGTGGAGATCCGGTACCCGGCGGCGGCCAGCCCGCCGATCACGGTGGTGCCGGTCCAGCCGGGGCTGGGGTGGGCGGCGACCCCGACCGGCTTGACGATCACCACGATGTCGTCGTCGTCGTGGACGATCTCCATGCCCTCGACGGGCTCGGCGACGATCTGCACCGGGGCGGGCGCGCCGGGCATCTCGACCTCCAGCCAGGCCCCGCCGCTGACCCGCTCCGACTTGCCCACCACCGAGCCGTCGACCAGCACCTTCCCGGCGGCGGCCAGCTCGGCGGCCTTGGTCCGGGAGAAGCCGAACATCCGGGCGATGGCGGCGTCGACGCGCTCGCCCTCCAGACCATCGGGAACGGGCAGCGTACGGATCTCGGGAAGCGTGCTCACCCGTCGAGTATGCCTTGTCCAGCCGACACGCCCGTCCCGGCGGCCGTACCGGCGGTCAGTCCTTGTGGACGGTCCCGTCCGGGTCCAGGCCGCGGAAGGAGAGGATCACGATCAGGAAGCCGCCGCAGACGATCGCCGAGTCGGCGAGGTTGAAGACCGCGAAGTGGGCGGGCGCGATGAAGTCGACCACCGCGCCCTTGAAGACGCCCGGCGCGCGGAAGATCCGGTCGGTGAGGTTGCCGAGCGCGCCACCGAGCAGCAGGCCGAGCGCGATCGCCCACGGCAGGCTGTAGAGCTTGCGGGCGAGGCGGATGATCACCACGATGACGGTGGCCGCGATCACGGTGAAGATCACCGTGAACGCCTCGCCGATGCCGAAGGCGGCGCCCGGGTTGCGTACCGCCACGAAGCGCAGCCAGTCACCGACGATCTGGATCGGCTCCCGGTGCTCCAGCCGGGCGACCACCAGCATCTTGCTGCCGAGGTCCAGCAGGTAGGCGACGAGCGCGACGGTGAACAGCGCGAACACCCGCCGCCTGCCCTGGGGCCGTTCGGCGGGCGCCGCGGCCTCGTCGTCCGTGTCCGGGGTACCGATGACGCGCTCCGCCTCTGCCACGTGAGTCCCTCAACCTAGGTGCCTGACTGTGCACGAGGGTACGGCACGGCTGTGCGGGCGCCCGGGGTCAGCCGCGCCTCTCCTGCTTCTGCTTGTCCTCCACGCAGAGAGTGGCCCGGGGGAAGGCCTGCATTCTGGCCTTGCCGATGGGCTTGCCGCAGACCTCGCACAGCCCGTAGGTGCCGGCGTCCAGCCGCTGGAGGGCGTGCTCGGTCTGCTCCAGGGTGGCCCGGGCGTTGGCGGCGAGCGCCATCTCGTGCTCCCGGGTGATGTTCTTGGTGCCGGTGTCCGCCTCGTCGTGCCCGGCGCCGTCCCCGGAGTCCCGCATCAGCCCGGTCAGCGCGGTCTCGGAGGCGGTCAGCTCGGCGTGGATCCGGGCCACCTCGCCCTCCAGCTCGGCCTGGGCCTCGGCCACCTCCTCCGCGGTCCAGGGGTCCTCCCCGGGCCGTACGGCGAGCTGCTCGGGCGCGGTGTCGGCCACCCCGCCGCGCGCGGTGGGCACGGCCGAGGCGCCGGACGCCGCGGTCACATCGACGGTCTTCTTCGCTGCCACAGTCCTGGCTCCTGTCTGATCCACGGCCTCACCGGCCCCCTCGGCCACGGCCGATCCGGCCGCACCCGTCCTCTTCCGCTCCCCCACCGCCGCCCTCCCGGCCGCGGCTCTCCCACCCTTGTCCTTGGCCCTACGGCCCCGGGCCGTGTCGCCTTCGCCCGCCGCGGCCCCGGCCGCCGCCGTACGCCCCTCGGGTGCGCCCGCCTCGCCGTGGGCCGCGCCCGCCTTCCCGCGGGGCGCGGCGCGCTCGGCCGCCGTACCGGCGGCGGCGCCGTGCCGCGCCTTGCGCCCACCCGGCCCACCCGGCTGCCGCTCCACGGCCAGCTCGGGCGACGCCTCGGCGGCGGCCCGATCCGCGGCCGCCTCGGCCGCGGCCCGGTCAGGCTCCGCCCTCTCCGCCAAGCTCTCCGACGCCTTCCGGGCCCCGGCCTTCCGCCTCCCGGCCCCCACGGCGGCTTCCTCCGCCACCCCGGCAGCGGAACCGGTCGCCTTCCCGCCCGTGGCCTTCTTCGTGGCACCCTTCCGGGCCGGGGCCTTCTTGCCCGCCGCCTCCCCGGCCTCCCGCTGACCGACGGGTGCTTCCTCGGCGCCCGCCTCCCCAGCCGTGCCCTTCCTGCCGGCGGCCTTCTTGGCAGGCCCCTTCTTCGCACTGCCCTTCTTCGCGGCGCCCTTCTTGGCGGGAGCCTTCCGAGCAGAGGCCTTCTCCCCAGCGCCCTCCCCGGCAGGAGCCTTCCCAGCAGAGGCCTTCCCCCCAGCGCCCTCCCCGACGGGAGCCTTCCCAGCGGAGGCCTTCTTCGCGGCAACCTTCCCGGCAGGGGCCTTCCCGGCGGCGGCCTTCTTCCTCGCGGTGGTCCGCACCGCGGCCCGTTCCGCCGGGGCGCTGCCGACCGGGGCGCCCGGCACCGTCCCGGCGGCACCCTGGTCCGAAGCGGCCGCCGCCACCGGAGCCTTCTCCGCCCCCTGGGACGTGGCCTTCTTCGCCCCGGCCGTCTTCCCCGCGGTCTTCTTCGCTCCGGCCCTCGTCGCCCCAGCGTCCTTCGCCACCATCTCGCGGCCCCTTCACATATTGTGATCTTGCTCGCGAATCGTGCTGGGACGATAAATCGACTCAGGCCCCGCGGCAACGGGGCACGCCGCCCGTTTCCGACACCCCGGCCCGATACCTCGGTACGCCCGGGGGACGGCTTGCCTCCGTTGTGCCCAGCTCCCCCGCCGGTAATCCGGCGGTTATCCGGTCGGCCGGGCCGACCCCCGCCCCGTACACTGGGCCCAGCGAAAGGCGACGATGGGGCCGAGTAGCGTCGTACGCAGCCATGAGCGAGCCGGGGACGGTGCGAGCCCGGAGGCGAGCGCGGCGTGAAGCATCACCCCGGAGCCGCCGGAAGAAAGCCGGGCCCCCAGCCGCCCCGTGCGGGAGCCCCGGCCGTAGAACCGGCATCGCGACCCCAATGAGGGGGCGGTACGCCGTGCGCGTGCCGCCAAGGAGGGTGGTACCGCGGGAGCCGTTGCAGCATCGGCGCTCTCGTCCCTCCGGACGGAGACGTTCGCAGTCCGCCGGAGGAATCGATGTCGCAGTACCGCCAGGTGCCAGCCCAGGTAGACCTGCCCGCCCTGGAGCACGCCGTGCTCGACTTCTGGCGCGAGCAGAAGGTGTTCACCAAGAGCCTGGAGCAGTCCGAGGGCCGCCCGGAGTGGGTGTTCTACGAGGGCCCGCCGACCGCCAACGGCATGCCCGGCGCCCACCACATCGAGGCCCGTGTCTTCAAGGACGTCTTCCCGCGCTTCCGCACCATGCGCGGCTACCACGTGGCCCGCAAGGCCGGCTGGGACTGCCACGGGCTGCCGGTGGAGCTGGCCGTGGAGAAGGAGCTCGGCTTCTCCGGCAAGGGGGACATCGAGGCGTACGGCATCGCCGAGTTCAACGCCAAGTGCCGCGAGTCGGTGACCCGGCACACCGACGCCTTCGCCGAGCTGACCACCCGCATGGGGTACTGGGTCGACCTGGACGACGCCTACCGGACCATGGATCCGGAGTACGTCCAGTCGGTCTGGTGGTCGCTGAAGCAGATCTTCAAGAAGGACCTGCTGGTCCAGGACCACCGGGTCGCCCCCTGGTGCCCGCGCTGCGGCACCGGGCTGTCCGACCACGAGCTGGCGCAGGGGTACGAGACGGTCGTCGACCCCTCGGTCTTCGTCCGCTTCCCGCTCACCTCCGGCCCACTGGCCGGCCAGGCCGCGCTGCTGGTGTGGACGACCACCCCGTGGACGCTGGTCTCCAACACCGCCGTCGCCGCGCACCCCGGGGTGCGGTACGTGGTGGCCACCGACGGCACCGAGAAGCTGGTCGTCGCCGAGCCGCTGCTGGAGAAGGCGCTCGGCGAAGGGTGGGAGACGACCGGGGAGAGCTTCACCGGCGCCGAGATGGAGCGCTGGACCTATCAGCGCCCCTTCGAGCTGGTCCCCTTCGACGCGCCCGCGCACTATGTGGTCAACGCCGAGTACGTCACCACCGAGGACGGCACCGGTCTGGTCCACCAGTCCCCCGCGTTCGGCGCCGACGACCTGGTGGTCTGCCGCTCCTACGGGCTGCCGGTGGTCAACCCGGTCCGCCCCGACGGCACCTTCGAGGAGGACGTGCCGCTGGTCGGCGGCGTCTTCTTCAAGAAGGCCGACGAGGCGCTGACCAAGGACCTGGACGAGCGCGGCCTGCTGTTCCGGCATGTGCCGTACGAGCACAGCTATCCGCACTGCTGGCGCTGCCACACCGCGCTGCTCTACTACGCGCAGCCGTCCTGGTACATCCGCACCACCGCGGTCAAGGACCGCCTCCTTGAGGAGAACGAGAACACCAACTGGTTCCCGGACTCCGTCAAGCACGGCCGCTTCGGCGACTGGCTGAACAACAACATCGACTGGGCGCTCTCCCGCAACCGCTACTGGGGCACCCCGCTGCCGATCTGGCGCTGCGCGGAGGACCACCTCACCTGCGTCGGCTCGCTCGCCGAGCTGTCCGAGCTGACCGGCACCGACCAGTCCGGCCTGGACCCGCACCGCCCGTTCATCGACGAGGTCGTCTTCGACTGCCCGGACTGCGGCGCCACCGCCACCCGGGTCCCCGAGGTGATCGACGCCTGGTACGACTCCGGCTCCATGCCGTTCGCGCAGTACGGCTACCCGTACAAGAACAAGGAGCTGTTCGAGTCCCGTTACCCGGCGCAGTTCATCTCCGAGGCCATCGACCAGACCCGCGGCTGGTTCTACACGCTGATGGCCGTCGGCACCCTGGTCTTCGACAAGTCCTCGTACGAGAACGTGGTCTGCCTCGGCCACATCCTCGCCGAGGACGGCCGCAAGATGTCCAAGCACCTGGGCAACATCCTCCAGCCGATCCCGCTCATGGACCAGCACGGCGCCGACGCGGTGCGCTGGTTCATGGCGGCCGGCGGCTCCCCCTGGGCGGCCCGCCGGGTCGGCCACGGCACCATCCAGGAGGTCGTCCGCAAGACGCTGCTGACCTACTGGAACACGGTCGCCTTCCAGGCCCTGTACGCCCGCACCTCGGGCTGGGCGCCGAGCGAGGCCGACCCGGCGCCCGCCGAGCGCTCGGTGCTGGACCGCTGGCTGCTGTCCGAGCTGCACGCGCTGACCGACCAGGTGACCTCCGCGATGGAGGCGTACGACACCCAGCGGGCCGGCAAGCTGCTCTCCGCGTTCGTCGACGACCTGTCCAACTGGTACGTACGCCGCTCCCGTCGCCGCTTCTGGCAGGGCGACAAGGCCGCGCTGCGCACCCTGCACGAGGTAATCGAGACGGTCACCCGGCTGATGGCGCCGCTGACCCCGTTCATCACCGAGCGGGTCTGGCAGGACCTGGTCGTCCCGGTCACCCCGGGCGCGCCCGAGTCGGTCCACCTGGCCACCTGGCCGGAGGCGGACCCCGCCGCGATCGACCCCGCGCTCTCGACCCGGATGGCGCTGGTGCGCCGGCTCGTGGAGCTGGGCCGGGCCACCCGGGCCGAGTCCGGGGTGAAGACCCGCCAACCGCTGTCCCGCGCGCTGGTCGGCGCCGCCGGGTTCGAGGCGCTCTCCACCGAGCTGCGCGAGCAGATCACCGAGGAGCTGAACGTCTCCTCGCTGGCCGCGCTCTCCGAGGTGGGCGGCTCACTGGTGGACACCACCGCCAAGGCCAACTTCCGCGCGCTGGGCAAGCGGTTCGGCAAGGGCGTCCAGGACGTGGCCAAGGCGGTCGCCGCCGCCGACGCCGCAGCGCTCTCCCTCGCCCTTCGGGACGGCACGGCCACGCTGGAGGTGAACGGCGAGACCATCACCCTCGCCCCGGACGAGGTGATCATCACCGAGACCCCGCGCGAGGGCTGGTCGGTGGCGTCCGACGCGGGCGCCACGGTCGCCCTGGACCTGGAGATCACCCCGGAGCTGCGCCGCGCCGGCCTGGCCCGGGACGCGATCCGCCTCATCCAGGAGGCCCGCAAGAACAGCGGCCTGGACGTGGCCGACCGGATCGCGCTGCGCTGGTCCTCCACCGACCCGGAGGTCACCGCGGCCCTCACCGACCACGCGGGCCTGATCGCGGACGAGGTGCTGGCCACCGACTACGCGGAGGGCGAGGCGGAGTTCGGCACCCCGTTCACCGACGAGGGCCTCTCCCTCACCTTCCGCCTCCGCAAGGCGTAGCCACCCCCGGCACCCCGAAGGGGCCCGGCCGCCACCCCGGCGCCGGGCCCCTTCCCCGTATCTCTCCCGCCCCCACGCACACACGGCAAAGGGCCGGGCCCGGGACTCGTGGAACATCATACGCCCCAGCCGTAGACGCGTCTCTAGACACGCATGGGCAAGGGGAGATGC